>CAZWDN010000043.1:0-1908 GCA_964633125.1 uncultured Pirellula sp.
CCGGACGTGGCGTTGCACTGCGGATCGAGGTCGACGAGGAGCGTACGCGCGCCCCCCTTGGCCAAGCCGACGGCGAGGTTCACCGCGGTCGTGGTCTTGCCGACCCCGCCCTTCTGATTGGCAACGCAGAGAATTCGACCCAACGCCGGACTCCTTCCCGCGCGCGGCCGTGGAACCGGCGCGCTGTTGCGGGGCGGAATCTTAGCGAAATACTCCCAATGCGAGAATGTCGAAACGGCCGCCGCCGGAGCGAAATCGATGTTTCACGTGGAACGGCAGGCTTTACGCAACCTCGCCATCACACGTAGTCGCAATGTTTCACGTGAAACACGCCGTCTACGCAGCCGCCACAGACGCTTATAGCCGTTTCACGTGGAACGGCCGCCGTTTACGAGCGTTATGCGTCTTACTCCAGCGGGTTAATCACCATGCCGCCGAGCAACTTTGGGTAGAAGTACGTGCTCTTGGCCGGCATCCGCTCGGCATGTTCGCTGATGACGCGGATGTGCTCGACCGTGGCGGGCATCACCAGTGCGCTCACTTCGAACTGGCCGCCGGCGCTCATCACGCCCGTCGCGTCGCGGCCGCCGACGTCGCCCGCGTCGAGGCTTTCGACCACTTCGTCGATCGTGTGGACGTACTTCGGCTTCGGCAGGTCCTTACCGCCGAGCAGGTTTTCCACGACCAGACGATGCAAGATCGACACGCCGAGCCCTTGCCACGGCGTACTGTGGTCGGAAGCGATTTCCGCCATCCGCTTCTCGCCGGCCGGAGTGATGCGGGCTAAGACCCAACGCTGGTCCTTGTTCGTGAAGAAGCCGAGCGTGCCCTGCTTTCCTTCCTTTTCGATTTCGTCCCAAACGCGACCGGCCAGATCGGTTCCTTCGCCGGCCACCTTGCAGGTGAACTCGTCGCCGAGCTTGGCGATCAGCTCCGCCGAAGTCATCGGCGGCAGGCCGCGGAAGAGGCGATGCGTCGGAAGCACGAGCAAGCCCGGGTCGTTCATCCCCACGCATTGCATGAGCACGTAGTTCGCCGGGTGCCCCGTCGGCAGCGAACCGCCGGCGGCCGCGGCCAGTTCGTCGCGGTAGTTGCAAGCCGTTTCGTAGCGATGGTGACCGTCGGCGATGAACACCGGCTTCGGGCCCATCGCTTCTTGCACCTTGGCGATCACTTCCGGGTTGGTGAGCGTCCACATCCGGTGCTTCACGCCGAGGTGATCTTCCGCTTCCACGCCCGGGCTTCCGGCAATCGCCGCTTCGGCGATTTCTTGGGCCGTGTTCGCCGGGTCGGGGAACAGACCGAAGATCTGCGAAAGGTTCGCCTTGCAAGCCTTGGTCAACAGGAGCCGATCGGCCTTCGGGCCGGCGAGCGTCTCTTCGTGCGGATAGATCTTGCCCTGGCCGAAGCGTTCGAGCTTCACGCGGCACATGAAGCCGCGGCGCGTATGGGTGCGGCCGGCGTAGTCGAACGTCTGATGGTAGACGTAAATCGCGGGCTGGGCTTCCGCATGGAGCACCCCTTCGCTGCACCAGTTCTTCAGATACTTGGCGGCGCGGGTGTACTTGTTCGTCTGTTCGTTGTCGCCCGGCTCTTCGCGATTGAGTTCCAGGCGCACGAAGTTCGCCGGGTGCTTCTTGTAAAGCTGATCTTGGAATTCGGGGCCGATCACGTCGTACGGCGGGCAGATGACGTTGCTCAACGAGCCAACGTGGCCAAGGTCGTAACGAACGCCGCGGAAGGGGGCAATGTCGGGCATGGAAATAGTCGGCAGTGGGCAGTAGGCGGTCGGCAGGCCAAGGGCATTACGGAGGCGCCCTTTTGGCTGCTACCGACCAAAAGAAAAGGGCTGCGGGAGTTATCCCGCAGCCCTCGAAGTTTGTCAAACGGCGAATTGGCCGGCAGTAG
>CAZWDN010000043.1:2008-22903 GCA_964633125.1 uncultured Pirellula sp.
CTGCCAACTGCCGCCCGCCCACTGCCGCCTGGTTTAGTATCGATAGATTTCCGGCTTGTACGGGCCTTCGACCGGAATGCCGAGGTAGTCGCTTTGTTTCTTCGTGAGCGTCGTCAGCTTCACGCCGAGTTGCTCAAGGTGCAGACGAGCGACTTCTTCGTCGAGCTTCTTCGGCAGGCGATGCACGCCGACCGGGAAGCTTTCGGTTTCGCTCCAGAGCGCGAGTTGGGCCATGACCTGGTTCGTAAATGAGTTGCTCATCACGAAGGCCGGGTGGCCCGTCGCACAGCCGAGATTCACGAGGCGACCTTCCGCCAGCAGCAGCACGCTGCGGCCGGTGTCCTTGAACGTGTAGCGGTCGACCGTACCGAGGCTGGCCGGCTTGATGTTGACCTTCTTCGCCTTGCCGGCCTTGACCTGGGCTTCCAGCCAGGCGACGTCGATCTCGATGTCGAAGTGGCCGATGTTGCAGATCACGGCGTCGTTCTTCATTTGCGAGATGTGCTCGCCGCGAATGATGTCGCAGCAACCGGTCGTCGTCACGAAGATGTGCCCTTGCGACGCGGCCTCTTCCATCGTCGTTACTTGGAAGCCTTCCATCGAGGCTTGCAGGGCGTTGATGGGGTCGATTTCCGTTACGAGCACGCGGGCGCCGTAGCGCTGCATCGAGTGGGCGCACCCCTTGCCGACGTCGCCGTAGCCGGCCACGACGACGACCTTCCCGGCGATCATCACGTCCGTGGCCCGCTTGATGCCATCGGCCAGCGACTCACGGCAGCCGTAGAGGTTGTCAAACTTGCTCTTCGTAACGGAGTTATTCACGTCGATCGACGGCAACTTGAGTTCGCCCTTGGCATGCATCTGCTCCAGTCGGTGCACTCCCGTGGTCGTCTCTTCGCTCAGGCCCTTGATGCCGCCGATGAGCTCGGGAAATTTCGTGTGGACCATGTACGTGAGGTCGCCGCCGTCGTCGAGGATCATGTTGAGCGGATGACCGTCCGGGAAGAACAGCGTCTGCTCGATGCACCAATCGAACTCCTCAGCCGACTCGCCGCGCCAAGCATAGACCGGCACGCCCGTGGCTGCGATCGCCGCGGCCGCGTCATCTTGCGTCGAGAAGATATTGCAGCTGCTCCAGGTCACCTGGGCGCCGAGTTCAACGAGCGTCTCGATCAACACCGCCGTCTCGACCGTCATGTGCAGGCAGCCCGCAATGCGCGCTCCCTTCAGCGGCTTCGTCGCCCCGTACTTCTTGCGGAGCGACATCAGGCCGGGCATTTCATTTTCGGCGAGCATGATCCGCTTCCGACCGGCCTCGGCCAGCGAGATATCGGCAACCTTGTACGGCAAACGCTTTTCGGCAACTTGAGCCACGACGGTGATCCTTAGAAAAGTTGGAACTGCTTACTGCGACATTGGTTGCGGCGGTCCGTCTCGCAACGTGTTGATGATAGGAACCGAGGGGCCGATCGGCAAGGCACCACGATTTCCCCTTGTCAGAGTTTTGCCGCGGAAATACGGGAAAAGCCCCGCTTTGCCGCCGCGACGAATTCTCTCATTCGGCCATGATCCTTCACTCCGGGGGCGCTCTCGACGCCGCCGGCCGTATCGACGGCCGCCGGCCGCGCTTGCTCGATCGCCGCGGCGACGTTTTCCGCCGTGAGCCCCCCGGCAAGTACCAGCGGCGGCATTCCGGCGGTGCGTGCATATTCGGCGGCGGCCGACCAATCGGCGGTGCGGCCCGTGCCGCCGTATTCGCCCGGCTGATAGGCGTCGAGCAGCACGCGCTCCGGCCACAGCCCGGCGCGCATCGCTTCGTCGAACCAGTTCCGCAGCGGCGCGAGCCCGTCCGGTCCTATGCGAAACGCTTTCATCACCGGCCGCGGCTCCAGCCCGCGCATCGCCGCCGGCGGCTCATCGCCGTGCAGTTGAATCAAGTCGAGCTTGAGGGCATCGGCCGTTTCGAGAATGTCGGCGAGCGGCGCGTTGACGAACACGCCCACCTTGCAAACGCGCGTTCCGAGCGCGGCGACGATTTCTTCCGCCGCGCGGCGTTCGACGAAGCGCGCGCTGCGCGAAAAAAAATTGAGCCCGACGGCGTCAGCACCCGCGTCCGCCGCGGCTACTGCATCGGCGGCCGTTTTGACGCCGCATATCTTTATTTGGAACATCGCATCGCTTTCTTCGTCGCGCTCTCAATCGTTCGTCGCCGGCATTGCCGGCGCGCCGAAAAACCGGCGCGCTCGCCGACTGAACCCGCCTCGATTTCCCGTCCCTACCAAATCGGACTTACGTCGATTGGTCAGACCACCGGTGCGTACATAACTCCGGTTATGTACGCACCCCTTGTGGGTTTTGGGGTTGTGCGTACTTAACCCCGAGTTATGTACGCAGCCCGCTTCCAACCGTCGACGTAAGTGGTTGGAAAAAGATCCGCAGTTCGTGGTTCGGCGATTAGGGTTACAAGTCACCTGAACCCCGAACCTTGAACTCGGAAACTCGACCCAACAACCATCCCGCATTGTAACAGACGCATCCGCACTTTTTGGCCGGCCTGCGTTCCCTACAGACGTCCCGCATTCCATCAAGTTCGCCGCGGGTTCACGACGATGCCAACTTCCAGCCGCCACAAGTCACCCGAATTTCGCTTGGCCGAGCAATAGTTCATGAAGGTTTCGCAATTCCTGCTGACGGCGACGACCTGCGGCGGCTTGCTTGCGGGCCTCTTGCATTTCGCGCAACCGACCGACTGGTTTGCGCCGTCGTCGGCGACGGCCGTCGTCGAGGTGCGCGTCGTGCCGCGATTCGCGCCGACGGCGGCGAGCGTCCGGCAATCGATTCTTTCCGAGACGTTCCTTAATTCCGCCTGGCATCGCTTCCACGACGTGGGAACGTCGATCACCGAGCCCACCGATGCGGAAACGCCGGAAGCCGCGGCCGAGCGCCAGGCACAGCTAAAACATTGGCGCGAGCGGGTCGACGTCGAGATCGAGCCCCATTTTGTCGACGATCAACGACAGATTCGGATTCACTGCGAGGCGGGCGACGATGTCGCTTCGGCCGAAGACCTGGTGCAATTTCTCGCCGTACGTTACGCCGGGGAATTGGCCGCAACCCGCTGGTACGACGCGGTCGATCGCCTTCGCATTTCGCAGCAACAATATAAGTCGTCCGGCGACGAGCTGCTGACGAACGTTCATCAGGCGATTGCCGCCAACAAGTCGGCCGGCACGCAACCGTCGACCGGCGCCACGATGGAAGTTCGCACCGTCGCCGCCGTCAGCGACGACTCCGGCGCGCCCCGGCTGATCGCACCGAACCAGGACGCCTCCCCCGCGTTCGATGCCCGCTCTTCGAACGCCGGGCGAACGCCGGTGAAAGCCGCTCCCCTTGTCGCCCAGTCGCCCGCCGAACCGACGTCCATCGCCGGGCCGGCAACGGCGAAACTGGTCCAAGCCGAGCGTCAATTTCTCTCGGCAGGCGGAGCGATGGAGCGTCAGCTTACCGAGATGCTCGCGCCGCAAAGCGCGGAGTTTCCCGTCGTCGCCACGGAGATCGCAGGGCGCCACCTCGGACACGTGCAAGGCTTTTGGTATGCCGTCGCCGCGTTGGCCGGCTTGATCGTCGCGGCCGGCGCGGAATGGCTGCGAGCGAAGAACGCCGCCAGCGGGAACGCAACCATCGGAGCAGCGCCGGCGCACCCCCTCTCCCGAAATCTGGAGCCGGAGGCGGCCGCGGCAACCGTGGAATTGCCGCCGCCCCCCGCCGTCATTCGCACGCCGGAAGACGCGGCGCGCGCCGTCCGGGCGCCGCTGATCGGCGTGGTACGGCGTCACGCCGGTTGATTGCCGAACGAACCTTGCGGCATGCGCGTCGATTCGCGCGGCAATGCCGGCTGAGCGCGCTGGCCGCGCCGTTATAAGCGGCAAAGCTCGCCGCGAGGCTTCAGCCGGCCTAGCTTTCCAGCCGATGAAACCCCACGGCGAAGCGAAGTTCACACGGTCGGGCGGCGGCCGGGCGAACACGCTGTCCGCCGCCGTTCCGTTCGCACGTCAAACGGCCGCGCAGTCTTTCCCCTCCGAGTTGTCGCAAAGGGCGAACCGGGCATGTACGAAGAGTTTTTCGGAATGAATCAGCGGCCGTTCTGTGCCGCGCCGCGCAGCGAGCTCTACTTTCCGAGCCGTGTTATCGAACCGGCGCGTCAAACGATCGAACGGACCATCGAGCGCGCCGAAGGGAGCGCTCTGGTCGTCGGTCCCGCGGGCACGGGAAAAACGATGCTTTGCCGCTTGATGGCCGAACGGTTCCGCAGTCGCTTCGACGTCGCTTTCTTGAGCAACGGCCGCTTGCCGTCGCGCCGCGCATTGTTGCAAGCGATCCTGTTCGAACTCGGCATGCCGTATCGCAAGCTCGATGAAGGGGAACTGCGGCTCTCGCTGCTCGACCGGCTGCAACCCAACGCGAGCGGTTCCGAAGGACTGCTGCTCATCGTCGATGAAGCGCACCTTTTACCGCTGCGATTGATGGAAGAAGTCCGGCTGATCACCGACTTCATGCGCGGCGGCAAACCGCGCGTACGTCTGGTTCTTGCCGGCTCGGCCGCGCTGGAAGAACGCCTCACCGCGCCCCGGCTCAATTCGCTGCAGCAGCGAATCACGGCCCGCTGCTACCTCGAAGCGCTCGACCGTAACGAGACGATGAACTTCATCCGTCATCAGATTTCGGCCGCCGGCGGCGACCCCGCGCAGGTTTTCACCGAAGCAGGCTTAGAAGCCGCCTACCGCGCCAGCGACGGCATTCCGCGTTTGGTCAACCAAATCTGCGATCATGCGCTGGTCATGGCCTGCGCCGGCGAAGTCAAGCCGGTGGATGCGCGGGGCATCGAGGAAGCCTGGTCGGATCTACAGCAGCTTCCCACCCCCTGGAGCGAAGCGCCCGGCTACAGCGATCCGCGTACCACGACGGAAGACAACGTCGTCGAATTCGGACTGTTGGACGACGGCGTCGAAGAAGGCGCGCCCGCCGTATCGCCGACGAGCGCGCCTGCGCAATTGACGCACAACCAATATCAACCGGCGGCGGAATCACTTTCTCCCGTTTTGCCGGTAGACATGGAACAAGAAACCGAAGAGAAACTTTGCGAATTGGAATCCCACTTGGCGGACTGGGAAGCCGATTACGAACCCGTAATCGCGAAACAACCCGAGGTCGAGATCATGCTGAGTGAAACCCGTCGCAACCCGTTCGGAGAGGACTTCGTCGAAGAGTTGCCGATCGTCGATCGTTACTTGGCCGCCGACCGCCTGCACGTCGTCGCTCGCTCGCAAGTGCGCAGCGAAGAAGGCCGCGCCATCGCCGAACTGCTCGGCGTGCGCGAACCTGCGCCGCGCCCCGCCTCGAAACCGATCGAACGTTCCGACGCCGCCGCGACGCAACGCCCTGTGCTGCGCCCGCAGCCGTCGCAGGTCGCCGCGCAGTCGCCGCACTTGGAGTTCCCGGTCGTCGACGTCGTGGAACCGGAAGACTTTGTGATCGCTCCGCGCCGCGCGACGAGCGACGCCGACATGATCATCTTCGAAGACGAGCCCGCCCCCGCTCAAGCTCCGGAAGCGGTGCTCGTTCGTAAGCAAGAATTCCGCCAACTGTTCTCGCGACTTCGCACCGGCAAATAGCCCCTCGTTCGAATTCGTGAGACGCAACCATGAGCGCGCTGCGGGGAGCCTTGGAACGGATCGGCGACGCTCGCCCGCTCCCCGCCGCCGCCGCCGCGTATTTGCAGTCGGTCCCCGGCCCGCAGTCGGTCTTTGCCGATCCGGCGCGACCCCGGTTGTCGACGCCGCTCGTCGCGCAAGTCTGCGAACCGCCTCCGGCGCCGATCGTCGAGTCGCCCGTCGGCACGCTCGCCGAACCTCCGGCAATCGATGAGACGTTGAGCGAATCCGCTTCGCGTTTGTCGAACCTATTTCCTGCGCCTGCGCTCGTCGTGTTCGTCGGCTGCGGCATTTCCGAAGACGGCCCGAGCTTTACGCGGCGCATCGCCGGCGCCCTCGGGCACGCCGCTTCTCGCAGCGTGGAAATCGTGGAACCCTCACGGTGGGACGACGCGGAGCAATTCGCGGCGGCGCGGAACTCCGTGTTTCGCCGAGGAGCCCTGGCGCTGGCCTTTCTCGCCGCGGAAAAGGCGACTTCGCGGAGCGCGGAACTCGGTCAAACGAGCGGCGTCGTGCTGCTCGTCGAAGCCGGCAGGTGCGACGTACGGGCCGCCGACGTGGTCGCGACGGCGCTCCGATTGCAAGGCGTGGCGGTTCGCGGCGTCGTGCTCGTCGACTAGCGCCGACGAAATTGGAGACCTGCTCAGCCGGCAAGGCGTCGGCTATTCTATCGGCTCCACTTTTAGGAGTCGGCCGACGTGTCCAAGTCTTCGCGGCGTCAATCGAAGCGTCCCCCGGCGTCGCCGCCGTCCCCGAAAACGCCGAGCTATCGACTCCACGACGAGCCGAGTCGCGTCGACTTGACGTTTCGCACCGGACAATACGGCGTCGGCTGCTTCATGGCTTTCTTTCTCGCCGGCTGGTCCGTCGGCTGCGGCTTCCTGTTGTGGCGCGTCGCCGAAGACCCGCAACGCGAACACGTTCTCTTCGCGGTTCCGTTCCTGGTCGGCTGGTTTTTCGCGTTCATAGTGCTGATGCAAAGCTGGTTCGGGCGCGAGCGATTCGTGCTCGATTCGGACGGGGCGCAGTTCTGGAATCGCCTGATCTTTCGCTACGGTCGCACCGTGATGCCGCTGGATGAGTTAGTAACGTTCGGTACGGCCCAGCAATCGGACGACACCCAGGACTACTCCGGTTCGCGCGTTCTCGAACTGCGCACGCTCGGCAAGCCGATTCGCTTCGGCTCCGCGTGCACGGACGAAGAGCGCACTTCGCTGATGTGGCTCCTGCGCTCCCGATTGAGCGAACTCCAAGACGTGAACGACAAACGGCCGCGGCTTTCGCAGGACGTGAAGTCGTTGGTCTTCGGCCGACGCTTGGGGGGCGAGCTACTGGCGGAAGGAGACGCCCTGCGTACGGCCGAAGACGAACCGATTCCTCCTCCCGCGGATACGCGCTGGCGGTCGTCGTCGGATTTCGATGCGGTGACGTTCACGCTTCGCGGCCGCTGGACTACCGGCGGCGTGCTCGGTTTGTTGATGCTCAACGCCTTCTGGTCGGGCATCACCGGATTTTTCGTGTATCAGCTCTTCTGGGGCCCCGTCGAAGAACGCCCGCGCGGCCTCGATTGGCTCTGGCAATTCCTGTTTCTCATCCCGTTCGAACTCGTCGGCCTCGCCATGCTGCTCGGGCTACTGCTAACGATGCTGGAGCCGGTCCGTTGTTATCGCTGGCGGTTTACGCGCGATGAGGCGCGTTCGAAACTTTCCTGGTTCGGGCTCGGCCCGCGGTGGCGATACCCGCTCACGATGCCTGATCGCATCGAAGTGCGCCGGGTGCCGTACAGCGAGGTGAAATTCCCGAAGAGACTCCCGCTCGGATCGCTCTGGTCGCCGAAAGGGTGCCCGACATTTACGCTGGCGCTGGTCGACGCGATGCGTCGCGACCTGTGCCAAATCGAAGGGCTGACGCTCGGCGAAGCCTGTCATTGGGCCGATTTGCTGCTGCGCTCGCACCCGGAGTGGTTCGGCTAAACCGCCGCCGCGCGCAATGCCGGCATTCGTCAATTCGAGCCGCCTCCGGCGATTGCTCTACCTTTGCCGGCGGCGATTCGGCTATTTATCCAATCCCACTCGGGCTCGTAATCGATTTATTTCCACCGGTGTTCCGAAATGCAACTTCTCGAACGCGCACACGCCCTACATCGCGCTTGGCGATATCGGCTTCGCTCCGAGCGACAAGAGATCGCCTACATGCGGAGTCGTGATCTTCGCGGCGCCACGGTCGCCGACATCGGGGCCAACCGCGGCATCTATTCCTATTGGATGCATAAGGCCGTCGGGCCTGCGGGCAACGTCGTGGCGTTTGAACCTCAGCCTGAGTTGCAAACCTATTTGGCCGATTTGAAGCGTACGTTTCGGCTTTCACGACTCACAATCGTTCCGCGCGCCCTCTCGTCAGCGACGGGAGAGCGACGCATGGTGCGCCCCAGCCACCATTGGGGCGGCGCGAGCCTGCACCTTGAGCCGAAAGCCGGCGTCGACGTGTTCCCGATTCAAACCACGACGCTCGACGATTACTTCTGCAACAGTCCGATGCGGCCGTTGCGTTTCATCAAAGCCGACATTCAAGGACACGAATACGACTGTTTCGTCGGCGGCGCCAACACGCTGAAGCAAGATCGGCCCGAGATTCTCTGCGAGTCGCTCGACGAAGAACTGCCACAAGTTGCGGAATTCCTTACGACGCTGAACTACTCCGGCTACTTTTTTCTCCAAGGTCGCCTGACGCCGCTCGTCGAATTGCCGGGTGTTCGTTCATCGATCAAAGCCCGATATTTGAACTACGTCTTCATTCCGAGCGAGCAGAAGCAGCCCGGATAACGACTATCGGCCGCTCCGAAGTTCCCGAGCTTCCCCGAGGCAGGCCCGAATTCGTTCCTCGACGAGCGCCACGAGCGCGCGATCGTCGAGGCTCTTGGCCGTTTCGACCGAAATCGGTTCGCCGACGACGATCTGAACGCGCCCGGGCCGCGGAAACTTCGCCTTACGCGGCCAAGCCTGATACGCGCCGTCGAGCGCCACGGGCACGATCGGCACTCCGGTACGTTGCACCAGAGCGCTAAAGCCCGGCCGTAGCGGTTGCAACTCGCCGTCGGGGGTGCGCGTGCCTTCCGGGAACAAGAGCACGATCTCGCCGCGTTTCAAACGGCGCATCGTTTCCTTGAGCCCGGCGAGTCCGAGTCCTTCGCGATCGATGGGAATGGCGTCGAGCGAGTTGATGAGCCAAGCGAAAAAGCGGTTCTTGAACAACGTGTCGCGGGCCACGTAATTGACGCGGCGCGGCACGACGAAGCCCACCAGCGGCGGATCGAGATGGCTCTGATGATTGGAAAGCAGCAAGTAGCCGCCGGTAGCCGGAAGCCGCTCGCGATGGGCGCAGCGCAATCGAAACAGACCCAAGGCGAACACGCCGACCACGACGCGCATCATCGCGTACCAGGCGCGGCTCGCAAACGAGCGCTCGGCCGGGTTCTTCTCGGGCTTCGCACGCGGGGCAAGATCGGAAGTCACGACATTCGCACTCCGGTGCGCTCGCCGCAGGCGCGGGCCAAACCCTCGATCTGGTCGATCACTTGTTCCAAAGTTCGACCGTCGGAAACAATATGCACTGCATCTGCCGCCGCCACGAGCGGGCCCACGTCGCGTTCGGCGTCGCTCGCGTCGCGGGCGTTTTGCTTGGCGAGCACCTCTTCCAAAGTGATCTGCTCGCCGCGGGCTTGCAAGTCGCGTAAGCGCCGGCGAGCCCGTTCTTCCGGGCCCGCGGTGAGGAAAATCTTGAGATCGGCGTGCGGGAAGACGACCGTGCCTTGATCGCGCCCCTCCGTGACGACGTTTTTATCGCCGACGATGGCCCGTTGCTGCGCAACGAGCTTTTGACGGACGCCGGGATTGTTGGCCGCGTGCTTAACCAACGTCGTGATCTGCGTCGTTCGCACGGCGTCGCTCACATCTTCGCCGTCGAGCCAAACGCTATCGTCGTCCAAGTAAATTCGAATCCGCGCGGCCAAGGCTACCAAGCCTTCGGCGTCGTCCCACGATAGCTTGTGACGCAAGGCGGACAGCGTCACGGCCCGATACATCGCGCCGGTGTCGAGAAACATGAAGCCGAGCCGCCGCGCCAGGCTGCGCGCGACCGTGCTTTTTCCGGCTCCGGCGGGTCCGTCAATCGTGATGATCATGCCTGCAAGTATGCCGAATTGTCGCGACGCCATGAAGGTGCAAAACTCAAATCCTTGGAGAGGTCGGCAAGTTTGTTACGATGAGCGTTCTTGGTCCGGTTTCCCAACGCGCGAGATTCCGCCATGCGTTCGGCTTGTCTCGTTTTTATCACGGCAATGGCGACCGCCTGCCCCTCGGCCCGCGCGCAGGAGTCGAACTACACGATCGAGCAAGCGACGCTCTTCCCGGGCCCGGCGAAGTATTGGTTTTCGCAAGCACGGGGAACGACGCTCGCCGACGGCACGCTCTTAATCATCACGCAAGAAATCGAACGCGCCGGCAGCCACGGCTACCACGACGTATTTCAAGTCACAAGCTCCGACGGCGGCACCTCGTGGTCGTCACCGAAACTTATCGAACCGTTACGGCGCGGCCTGATTGCGGCCGACTCCGCCGACCAGCTGGCCATCGGCGATCTCTGCCCGCGACTGCATGTCAAAACCGGCCTGGTACTTGCGACCGGTAAGACGTTTACGTTTCGCGACGGCACGAAAGAGGACCGCGGCGCCGAGCAAGTCTCCTACGCCGTCTACGACCCCAAGGCCGACGCTTGGACCGCGATGAAGATCGTCGAACTTCCCCAAAGCGATCATGATGGTCGGCCGTTTCTGCAACCGAACGCCGGCTGCAACGATCGCGTCGATCTGCCGAACGGCGAAATCCTGTTGCCGATTCGCTACTGCAAAGACCCGAAGAAGCGTTGCTACACGACAATGGTCGCCCGCTGCCGCTTCGACGGCAAGACACTACGCTACATCGAGCACGGCAGCGAACTTTCCCGCGACGAGAACCGCGGGCTGTACGAACCTTCGCTGCACGCACTGGGGGGCAAGTTTTGCTTGACGATGCGCGCCGACGACACGGCGTTCGTATCGGTGAGCGCCGACGGACTAGATTACTCCGCGCCGAAGGAATGGACCTACGACGACGGGCAAGCACTCGGCAGCTACAACACCCAACAGCATTGGGCTTCGCACGGCGACAAACTGTATCTCGTTTACACGCGTCGCGGGGCGGGCAACGACCACATCTTCCGCCATCGCGCACCGCTGTTTATTGCGGAAGTCGACACCGCGCGATTATGCATCCTACGGAAGACCGAGCAGGTGCTCATTCCGGCCAACCACGCCGACATCGGCAATTTCGACGTGATTCCGGCCGGCCCGAAGGAAACATGGATCGTCGCGGCGGAATCGCCGAACGGCCCGCGTTTGAAAGACGCGCACAACAATGTGATCGCGGCGCGGATTCGTTGGAGGTAGTTCGGGCAAAACGCAATCAGTATCGGGCTTCTAGTTCTATCCATTCATAAGGACCGACATCGACGGGAATGCCGGACGTCGTCGGCGTGAGCGTAAGGAGCGTTTCGTCGCGGTGGTTGACGATCTTGGCGTCGCGGACCGCGCGAATCGTGCGTAGTTCGACCTGACCGGAGAGTCCTTCCGTTTCCAAGAGTCGCACGCGGAAGCCGACGACCTGATCGCGCTCGACGATGCTCTCCCAATGCGTGGCTTGGATATTCTTCGCATCAACGAAGTAGAGCCAACCTGCGGCGCCGGAGGCAGGTCGGCGAGCGTTCGGCACGGGCACAAGCGGCGACATAAACGCCCCGGCATCGGCCGCGGGATGAGCCGATTCCACGACGATACCGAAGCGAAACTTGCGGCGAGTCTCTCCCTTACCGATGAGCAACGTGTCGAGCATCCGCTCGCCGGTGAGCAAGTGATGCGGCAGCCCGTCGGGCAGCAAAAGCGTGCTGGTCGTTTCCGTTTCTAGCTCAATAAAATGCGGAGATTCGGGGCGTTTTGCGCTCGTCGGCTGGTGCATGCCGAACACGCCGCGACCGAGCGCCGTCGACGGATCGCCCCAGGCGAATCGCGCGGCGTAGTACGACCCCCACGCTTCGGCGCGGGGTTGCTCCTCCACGTCGAGTTCAATATCCAGCGTCACGAGCGGCGAACCTTGTGCGATACGCAAGCGTTGCGTGAATCCGGCGAGCGGCTTTCCTTCCGCGTCGACGAGTTTGCCGTGCGAAGTCAGTTCGCCGACGGCCGGGCCGACGATCGTCGGCTCCCAACGGTCGCAGACCATCGTGGTGTAGATCGGCTCCAGATCGGGATCGCGCCACGGATCGCCCGGCTTCGGCCGAGGCTGCGGCAGGCGAAACGCCAATTGTTGCGAGACGCGCCGTTCACGCCGGCCGGCGATGAATACGCCTTTGATGCCGCCGGTGAGTTCGCTGAGATGCACTTCGACCAACTCGTTACGGAGCACGTTCGCTTCGACAAGCGGCTTCGGGCCTTTGCGCAAGCCGAAGAGTCCGCCCGGCTTCTGCGGCGGCGCGACGGCCGGACCGGCCGAGAGCCAGGCAAAGCCCATGCTCGGGACGTCGACGACGGCAAACTTTTGCGAAGCGGTCTCTTGAACGGCGACCACCGCTCCGCCGACTTCGGGCAGGCGCGCCAGCGCCGAGACGTCGACCAATTCGCGCCGTGCGCCGAGTTGCGTGTTGAGCAACAAGAGACTATCGCCGGCGTTCGAATCCGTTTTCCCGCAAACGGCCGCGCAAGCGAGCGCAGCGGCTTCATCCACGGCGGCGGCCACGCGCCGGTCGAACGCCTGCGCCGCTTCGGCGTCGAGCGCGGGCCCGGCCGTTTGATCGAGTTCGGCCAATAGTTGTGCGGACGAGGTCGCGGCGGGGCGCAGCGATGCGGCTTCCGCCATCACTTGCATCGTCGCCGCCGACTCGGCGCGCAGCCGTCGATGCAGCGCGTCGGCGGCCCAAGTCACGGGGTTCGGCGTGTTGCGCACGACCGCCTGACGCAAGAAGGTCGTGCGGTAGCGATCGGCCGTAAACTTCGAAATCTGACCGGGGCGTTCCGTATGGTCGAAGTAATCGCTGAGCGTGATGAACTTGCCGAGCAACGGGACGTACGTCGCCATGCGGCGCAGGTCGTCGTAATAGTCGCTCGTCGCGCCGGGCCAGTGGGCGAACACCGTCGTGGCGACGTAGTCGCGGTCCATCGCGTCGCCGATTTTGCGCGGCAGATCGAGAAAGCTTTCGGCCTTCGCGGCATCCAAAGGCGTCCGCCCCAGGGCGTCGATCGCATCGTTGCTAAAGCCTTCCCAGCGCGTTTTACATTGGTCGGGCGTCGGAAATGCGCCGTCGTCGAGCGTGAACGCCAGCGCCCCTTCGAAACCGCCGCGAGACGTGATCTGCGGCACCAAAGGCGAAAGCCCCTGTTTGCGGCGGCCGTAAACCCGGGGTTCGAGTTCCAGGTGTCGGAGATAGGCCGCTCGTCCGCGGCGAAACTCGGCGAGCACCGTCTCGATCGGCAACAGCGTCGACTCGCGTTCTTCGTACTCGCCGCCGACGACGCACGCGACCCGTCGATCGATCGCATGCCGCAGCGCCGCGAGCGACTCCGGCTCGCGTTCGGCGAGGCGATCGACCAAGGCGCCGGTCAGGAGCACGTTGAGCGCCACGTCGCCGGCGAGTTCCTTGCGGAGCGCGGCGCCGATGGTCGTGTCGGCCGTCAGCGTCAGGTCGATGAGGTAGTTGTCGACCGGGTAGAAGCGCTCGCGGGCTTCGTACAGCGTCTCGAAGGCGTTTTTCAGATGCTGCTGCGCTTCGTCGATACGGTTTTCCACCGCGGCTCGCGCCGCCTCGCGGGCTTCGTTTTGGAAACGGACCTCGTCCAGATTGCTCATGTACCGCATTTGGCGCGTGAGCAGTTCCACCAGCAAATAGCCGGTGCCGAGGGCGTAGAAGTCGTCCACGATATGGCCCGGCACCGTCGGAGGGGCGTCGAGCGCGGCAAGACAGGCCGCGACGACCTCCGTGCGCTTCGCGAGTTTGCGAATCAGTTTCGCCCCCTCCGATTTGGCACGGGTCGGCCAACCGGGGAGCAGCAGCGAGTCGCAGACCTGCGGAACGACGATGATTCGCGGGCGCGGGTTTTCCGGCGGTGCATCCGCACGAAACCAAAGCGGAATATTGTCGCAGGACGCAATGAGGGCGGGGTGCCAAAGGCCCGACCAGGCGGCCAATAGTCCTTCAGCCTCCTCCCCTTCGTGGTGGACCGGAAAGTCTTCCAGACTATGGCACGGCAGCAGGACGACGAGTTCCTCAATGACCATGGCGGCAACGGGCGGTAGGGGCGGTTGTGCGGAAGGATCCCGGCGAGCCGGCGGGACATACGAGCGGGCGCGGGACAAACCGCTAGATTAGTCGGGGCGCGTGAGGGCGTCGAGGTAGGGCCGTTGCGCAAGTTCGACGCACGAGTGCGACGGGAACACTCACCTCGGCTTCCGTTACGTCGACCATGCGGATGCGAAACGGCCTCGTAGCGCACGAATCTTCGGTGCGACCGACCGTCGCCGAAAGCGCGTGAAAACGCCCTTTTTGTTTGACACTGGCGCGCCGCGCCAAATACAATGGCTTAAACGGCTTAGGTATCCGTTCCGGCGGCATCCCAAGGTGCTCGCGGCGAGGATGCCGACGGCCGTTTCGGATGGTTGAGGTTGGCGTATCGATCGCGCTCCCCTGGGGAGCACGGCATCCGTCGTCGATTCGACGATTCTCCACGGATGCGAAACGCCGCTTTCGACGGCCGGCGCGAGGCTTCACACGCTTGTGAAGTGCGCGCGGGCTTCCATCACCGCTCATCTCATTGCCTTGCCTATCACCGGGAGCCGAAGCGATGGCCAAAAAGGTCGCCGCCTGGGGAATCGATATTGGTCAGTACGCGCTGAAGGCGCTGCGTTGCCGCGCATCGGACGACGGCACGCAACGGATCATCGCCGAGGTGTTCGACTTCATCGAATACCCGAAGCCGCTCAGCACGCCCGACGCCGATCCCGTCGCGCTCGTCGCCGACGCGCTGAAATTGTTTCTTTCGCGCAATCGCGTCAAGGGCGACAAAGTCGTGATTTCCGTGCCCGGCAAAGACGGGCTCGCGCGATTCATCAAGCTGCCGCCGGTCGAATCGAAAAAGATTCCCGACATCGTGCGCTACGAAGCGAAGCAGCAAATTCCGTTTCCGCTGGAAGAAGTCGTTTGGGACTACCAGCAGATGGGGGCGGGCGCCGTCGAAGAAGGCTTCGCGCTCGATTGCGAGGTCGGCATCTTCGCCATGAAGCGCGATCAGGTGGAGCGCGCGCTCAAGCCGTTTAACGACGCCAAGGTTGAAGTAGACGTCGTGCAGTTGACGCCGCTGGCGCTCTTCAACTGGGTAGTTTTCGATCAGATTCGCGACCTACCGCCGCCGGAACAATACGATCCGGACAATCCGCCGGAATCGACCGTGGTGCTGTCGATCGGGACGGAAACGACCGATTTCGTCGTCACCAACGGCTTTAAGATGTGGCAGCGCAGCCTGCCCGTCGGCGGCAACCACTTCACCAAGGCGTTGGTGAAGGACATGAAGATGAACTACGCCACAGCCGAGCATTTGAAGCGCAACGCTTCCAAGGCCGAAGACCCGAAGGCGCTCTTCCAAGCGATGCGGCCGGTGTTCAGCGACTTGCTTTCGGAAGTCGAACGGTCGATGAAGTTCTTCTCCAACATGGATCGCTCGGCCAAGATCGGCAAAGTGATCGCGCTCGGGAACGCCGTAAAGCTACCCGGCTTGCAAAAGTTCCTGACGCAGAATCTCGGCTTCGAAGTCACGAAGCCCGACGCGTATCGCGGGCTCGCGGGCCCCGGCATCGTCGACGCGCCCGCGTTCAAAGAAAACATGCTGAGCTACGGCGTTTGCTACGGCCTGGCGCTGCAAGGACTGAAGCAAGCCAAGGTCGCCACGAATCTCTTGCCGCAAGAGATCACGCAGTATCGGCTGATCCGCGCCAAGAAGCCTTGGGCGATCCTGGCGGCCGCCTTGCTGCTGATCGGTTTTGCCGTGAACTTTTACCGCCACTATGAAGCAATGTATTCGGCCCGACAAACGGACGATTACTTCAAGCCGGCGGTGACCAGCGTCAACGGGCTCAATTCGAACGCCACGCGGTGGAGCACCGAGTTCGAAGACGCCAAGACGCAATTCACGAAAACGTTCCAAATCGGCGACACGTTTCTCCAAAACGTGCAGGGACGCGTACTGTGGCTCGAGGTACTGCGATCGGTAAACGCCTGCTTGCCGCGCGAAGCGCCGGCGGAATTTATGAAAGCGTTCGACGTGAAACATCCGCCGGCCAACCCGCGGCCGCCGGAATTGTTGATGACGCTCCGTCCGGATTTGAAGATCACGGACTTCGACTGCAAGCGCGTCGACGATCTCGCCGTGTGGTATGCGGGAGTGAAATCGCGCTACGAAGAAGGCATTCGCGGAATCCCGGACAACATGAAACCGGCGCACGTACGCAACCTCGCCGCGGCCCCTCCCGCCGATGCGGAGGCGGAAGCGAACTTCGACCCAAACGCGGATCCCAATGCCGAGCCCGCCCCGGCGGCCGGACCGGCGGACGGACCGAAGGGCCCGGGCTGGGTGTTTCAATTGAAGGCGCACCACTTCTTCAATCATCGCGAGAACGCCGAAGATTTGGAGAAGTACCAAGGTTTGAATTATCTGCGGCGCACGCTCCTAGTGAACTTGCTGCAGGACGAGATTAAGACGCCGACTTTGCCCGCGGAACTCGCGAAAACCCTCCCGCCCACGCTGCCGGTGCGCAAGCTCGGCATTCAGTACCCGGTGTTGATCGGGCAGGGGGAAATCTTGTGGGACAATCAAGTCGAGGTCGACGACCCGGCCAACGCGGGCGAGCCGCGAAAAGTCATCGTGCCGCGTTACGACGTCCTCGTGCAGTTTTGCTGGCAAGAGATCCTGCCGGATAAGCGCACCCAAGCGCCCACGGCCCCGGCCAACGGCAATTAGCGTCGCTCGGATGTTTGTTCGCTCGTTTGGTTCGTCTCCCTTTTTTGCAACGTAACGGATAGCCGACATGGCCGATAAACCTGCCGCCGCCGACAAGACGGATGCCCCCAAGGCGCCGAAGAAAAAAAGCCCGGGCATGGAAAAGCTCGCCAAGAATCACTTTTGGATTCTGACCGTCGTCGTGGTCGTCATCGGCGCCGTGGTTTGGTACCTGGGAACCGGCGCCTTAGACGTCGCATTCGCCAAAGACCAAAAGACGGCGGAAAACGCCTTCACTATGGCGAAACGCCTCCGCGGCATGGCGGGACCGAACTCCCCGCCAAACTCGCGCTACGCCGGCAAGGTCGACGTCGTGCGTCGGGCCCTCACCGACGAAGTGATCAAGGCATGGGAAGATTTGTACAACCGCCAGACCGGCCTTTTCACCGTGAACCCGAAAGTGGCGATCTTCCGCGACTTCGTACTCATGGAGCCCGACGATCGCAAGGCGGTGATCGACGCGAATCAAAACTTGCAATCGAACATCGCCGGCGCCATTCAGACGTATCACAACAACCAAGTGTTGGAAGAAGACTTTGAAAAGCTGTTCGAGCCGTTGAACATTCGCCGGCCGCGCGGGCTCACGGCGTTCGGCAAACCGGCCGCCGGCAAACCGGCCGCCCCCGGCGGAGGCGCCGCCGACGGCATCGTCGTGTGGAAGGCGGCGTTCAACCCCACGGCGCTGATGCAGCGTTACGACACGAAATCCGCACCGAGCTTGGATCGCATCGCAGTGACATACGAAGACATCTGGACGTTTTATTCGCTCTTCGGCGTCATTAGCAAAATGAACGAGAAGCCGATCGACTCCTGGTTGGAAATCATGCAGGGAAAGACGCCCTCGGCGGCGCCCGTCGATCAGGCGAACGTGCCGATCAAGCGCATTGACTATTGTGATCTGGCTCAATACGCGATGGCCTCGGCCGTCGCAGACGCGGGCAACGTGAAGATTGAATCGGCAGAGTCCGCGGCTGTGGCAGGCGGCGGCTTCGGCGCGGTAGCCGACGTCGGAGGGGGCGGCGGCTTGTTTGCCGTCGGCACGGAAGGAAGTCCGACGGAAGACCAACGCCTCCTCACCGATCGCTATCTCGACGGCCGCAACACGCCGGTCACCGATCCCTCGAATCCGCCGTACACCGAATTTCGCCAGATGTTCGTGCAACTCACGGTGCTCATGGATCAGCGGCTCATTCCGGTGCTCATCGCACAATGCGCCAACGCGCCGATTCCGATCGAAACCCGGCAAGTGCGCATCTCGCTCAATGAAGTCGACAAAATCCGCCGTGTGAACGCCGAAGACGCCGCGGCGCAGATCGAAAAAGTCGAACAATCGCCGCACGACGCCACGGTGACGCTCCGCGGCATCGTATTCATCTACACGAAGAACGATCCGAAGGTGAACCCGGAAGAAGCGGTCGAAGTTGCGGCGAAACGGAAACTGGGGCGCGGAGCCGACCCGAAGCCCGGGGAACGCGACTTCGGCGTGCCGAAGAAGGGTGCGAGTGCGCCGGCGGGCGAAGGCGCCCCGGCGTTCTAAGCTGATCGATCGGCGAGATTTTTTCAGTTACCTAACGAAAGCATGCATCGCGCGAACGCCGGTGAGGCGAACGCCCGAAGGGAAGAGGAGCGGCGACCATGGCAGGCAAGAAATTCGACTCGGCGCAGATGAAGGAATTCTTCGTGCAGCGCGGCGAGTATGTCGGGCTGTTTCTCGCCGTCGTGCTGACGGGCCTGCTGGTCTACAGCGCTTTCGGCGTGGCGAAATACGAAAAGACACCCGACGATTTGAAGAAGGACGTCGCCGCCGCCAACTCCGTGTTCGAATCGGCCGACTCGCGGCTCAATCTGGCGTCGCAGGGCATTCAACCGCCCACGGGAACGAGCCTCTTGGAGAAGATCAAGAACCTGCTGCTGCAGCCGGTGAATCCGTCGGCCTACGGCGGTATGGAATGGAACATTCCGCTCTTCGACACCAAACAACGGCGCACGGAGCCGAAATACTTCGAGCTCACGGAACTGCGAGCGGCGTTCCACTACGGCGCGATCGACTACTCCGTCGCCGGCTCCGCGGCAGGCGGCGGCGGCAACGTGCAACGACGTCCCGGCGGCGAAGAGTGGCTGACCGTCACGGGCCTGGTGCCGTTTGAAGCGCAGGAAGCGGAGTACGTCAAGGCATTTGCCAACGCGCTCGATTCACGCACCAACGCCGTGCCGAAGTACACGCTCTATGAGATTCAACGCGCCGAGGTCACGAGTCCGGATCCGGCCGTGCCGGTCGACTGGGCAAACGTACCGAATTTAGATTTGAAGGTGTACGTCACCGATGAACTCAACAAGTGGGCCGGCGTGGGCCGCGAATATGCCGACCGAAACTACGTCAATTGGCCGGTGCTGACACAGCCGTTGCCACCGCTTCCCAACGGCGACTACGGCGATTGGGCGACGCATCTGCCGGAAATTCCCGCCGGCGCTGCTCCGCCCGCGGCCGCCGCCGGAGCAGCGCCCCAACCGGTCGTCGCCGGTCCGCCGGCCGCCGCGCCGGCCGCCGTAGCCGATCCGTTCGGTCAGCAACCGGCCGCGGAACCCGCTCCCGCCGCCGCCGCCGCGCCTGCCGCGAAGCCCGATGACGCCGTCGTCGAAAAGCCGAAGTACCTCCTGTTCCGCTTCCTCGATTTCAACGTCGAACCGACCAAGTACTATCGCTATCGCGTGAAGCTAATTATTGCGAACCCGAACTTCAAGCTCGACCAATCGCATTTGGAATCGCCCAAGTTGGCGGAAGGCGAAACGCGCGAAACGGAATGGAGCAAACCGTCGGACCCGGTGTTCGTGCCGGTGCTCGAGCGCTACTTCGCGGGCGAAAGCAAATCCGTCGGCGGCGATTCCGAGCCGGAAACCACGTTCGGCGTGAAACAATGGACGCCGCGATTGGCCGCCGACGTCTACTACGAGTTCAAGAACAAATTGCGCGGCGCGCTGCTGAACGAACCCAGCGCCACGGTGACGCACATGATCCCGGGCGCGAAAGGCTCGACGACTACCGACACCGCGTTGAAAACCAACGTCTTGCTCGCCGACTTCTCGTGGGAACGCACCGACGCACGCCTAAAGGGACCGGGCGGCGGGTTCGAAGCGCGCACGGTCAATCGTCCTGCGGAGATTTTAGTGCGCACTCCGCGCGGCGAACTTTTCATTCAAACGCAACTCGGCGATTGGCCGCTGCGCGATGAATTGAAGCAGGTCGTCGCTGCGCAAGGCGCCGGCGGCAACGCGGGAGACGCTCCGGCGGCGGGAACTACCGAAGCGCCGGCCGGCGAAGATCCGCGCCGCACGCTCCGCCTGAAATAATTCGCGCTCGCACGCGGCAAAATGCGGCGGTCGGCAAAATCCGAGTGCCGGCGCGGTCTCGCTCGACCGCGTCGGCATTTTTTCTTGCGGAAATCTTTCTGAAGTGCCCTTGACCGGTTCTTTTCGGTCAGATATTTAACCCGCCTCACTTCAGTCCGCAGCACATCTCAACGCACTTCCTCCGCTCCTCCCCTCACGTCCCTGGCTCGCGCCGGCAATGCCGACGCTTGCCGAGCACGCGATCGGCCGAGCTTCGCTTCCGACAGTTTATTCCGAACCATGCTCGCGGCAAGGATGCCGCGGTTCCGCTTCGTATCTCAATTGGGAGATCGTGACTACGATGTCGCGTTACATCCTCGCCGCCGTCGCACTCACCTCGTTCTTGCCGTCGGCTCCGGCCGTCGCCGGAGCATTCGACTCTTACGCTTACGCAGCGCTGCCGGCGATGCTGGGCCAGGTCGACTCCGATGCCGCTCGCAAGCAAGTCGACGACTTGCTCAGCCGTGCTCGGCAATCCATGAACGAAGGCAACCTGGAAACCGCCGATTCGCTAATCGGTCGGGCCGAAGGGTTGAACGTCGCTTATGGGCTCTTCCATACCGGCGACACGCCGAAGAAGGCTCGTCGCGATCTGGAAAAGGCCCGCGAGGCCCGCGGCGGCAAGCCCGCGGCGAACGATCCGTTCGCCGGCCGCACGCCGACGAC
>CAZWDN010000044.1:0-22683 GCA_964633125.1 uncultured Pirellula sp.
CGTTTCGAGAGTCAAGGAGGACGCTCGTGCAGTTTATCAAGACGATCTGCGTGATTACGGTCTTGGGGGCGTTGGCTTATGGCGCCTACAACACGCTAACGAGCAGCCCGCCGTCGGAACCTCCGCACGAGGCGGCGAATTGGGATAGCCCGCCCGACGTGCAACTGCCGGGCGAGCTATCGATGGGCCCCGGTAAGGCAACGAACGGTCCGGCACTGGCGTCCGGCGGCGCGGCGCCGAAGTATTCGGCGGGCGGCTCGTCGGCAACGGCGCGCATTGCGCCGGGGGGACCTGTGAGCGGGGCTTCCATTACGAACGTGCGTCCGGTCGATGCGCAGTCGGTGCCGGATCGCTACCCCACGACGAATGTACCGCCGGGGCCGCTGGATGCCGTCGCGGCGACGCCGATTTCGGCGGCAACCGGACCGAGTCTCAGCGGGCCGTCGAACGTATCGCCGGTATCGGCCGTTTCGGCGGGAGGATTAAGCCCCGTGCCGCAAGTGGTACACGCCGGTCCTGCGGCATCGACGAACTCGACGGCAGGAGGCGTCAGCTTCCCTCCTGCGGCGACATCTGCGACGCCGTCTGCCACCGCGTCCACAACGACAACTGCAACGGCTACCGAGGCGAAGGCGCTTCTGCCGAGCATGGAGAAGGTGCAGGCCTACTTGAATCAAAGCAAGTTTGCCGAGGCTCATGAAGAACTAAGTCACTGGTTTGACCATCCTCAGCTCTCGGAAGAAGAGCGCAATCGTGTTCAGACCACGCTCGACCAACTCGCGGGCCGAGTGATCTATTCGCGCGAGCATTTGCTGGAGCCGCCGCACACGGTCGTCCAAGGCGAGACGCTGCAGGCGGTGGCCGATCGCTATCAGGTGCCGCTGGAACTCTTGGTGAAGATTAACGGCATTACGGATCCGCTCTATCTTCCGGCCGGCACGCAACTGAAAGTAATCAAAGGCCCCTTCGATGCGCTGGTCGACAAGAGCCGGCGGCAGTTGACCCTCTTCGTCGGCGACGGTCTCTATGCGGGGAGTTTTCCAGTGGGCTTTGGCCGCGACCTGACGCTACCCGAGGGGAACTATGTCGTGCAGGCCAAACTCGCGAATCCGACGTTTCAAGCGGCCGACGGGATGATTCCGGCGGACGATCCGAGCAATCCGCTCGGCGAACGCTGGCTCGATCTCGGCAATCGCCAAGGCATACATGGCTCGATCGATCCGGCGGCGCTCGCCAGCCCCGGCAGCCGGGGTTATCTGATTCTCACCCCTCGCGATAGCGAAGACGTGTACGACATACTCTCGCTGGGCTCAAAGGTGATGATTCGGCAATGAGCACGACTGCGGCGGGTAGGCAACTGCGGCAGGTCGCGATAGAGTAGCCGAATAACGTCGTCCTCGGCCACTCACCTCGAACCACTTGTCGTGCCCATGTACCAGCGATCTACCCTGCACGCTCTCATCGAAGCCAAAGCCCTGAAGCGGGGCGATTTTACGCTCGCCTCGGGCAAAAAATCGTCGTACTTCCTGAACTGCAAACAGGTAACGCTCGACGCGCTCGGCTCGAAGCTGATCGGCGAGGGAATTCTGGAAATGCTGCGGCAGGACGCGCCGCTGCCGAAAGCGGTCGGCGGCATGTCGATCGGCGCCGATCCGATCACGGCGGCCGTCGTCACCGTCGCGGGTTATGAAAACGTGCCGCTCAAGGGCTTCCTAGTTCGCAAAGAAACCAAAGACCATGGAGCCACGGCAAACAAGTTCATCGAAGGCCCCGTGGAAGCCGGGGATGACGTCGTGATCGTCGAAGACGTGGTCACTACCGGCGGGTCGTCGTTGCAGGCGATCGAACGCGCGTTGGCGTACGGCTTGAAGGTCCGCGGCGTTATTGCCATCGTCGACCGTATGGAAGGAGGCGTCGAAGCATTCAGCGCTAAGGGCTATTGGTGCAAAAGCCTGTTTAATATCCGCGACTTCGGCATCGATCCGCCGACGAAATAACGCTTTCCAAGCGGCCGGCAACGACCGCGACTTCACGGATGAAGAATGGAAACCTCGCTGCATCGTCAATTGAAAAACTTCTACGCCGGCGAAGACGCCGCAACGGAAGTGCGGCTCGGGCGATTTCGGATCGACGTGGTGCGCGGCGGCGAATTGATCGAAATCCAACACGGCTCGCTCGCCGCGCTGCGCGACAAGGTCCGCACCCTCACAGCCGAGCACGACGTGCGCGTGGTCAAGCCAATCATTGTGCGCAAGACCTTGGTCAAGCTTGCCAAGCGCGGCGGCAAGGTACTCGAACGCCGCACGAGCCCCAAACGCGGCAAACTCTTGGACGTGTTCGAAGAATTGGTTTACTGGCGACGTGTTTTCCCGCATCCTCGGCTGACGCTCGAAATCGTGCTCGTCGACATCGAAGAGCATCGCTTCCCCGGCCACGGCCGGCGGAGGCGATGGCGACGTAACGAGTTCCAGGTCGACGACCAACATCTGCTGGCGGTCCACGAAACACGCACGTTCCGCAGCGGCGCCGACCTCGTCGCGTTGCTGCCGGAATTGCTGCCGACGACGTTTCACTCGGGCCATGTCGCCGAAGGGTTGGCCGTTCGGCGCGGAACGGCTCAACGTATTGTGTATTGCTTACGCGAGATGGGCCTCCTCGCGCAGGTGGGGAAGGAGCGAAATGCTCTGCTTTACCGCATGCTTCCGCCGCCGCCTCCGGAGACCAAACCGAAGCGGTCGCGACGTCGCAAAGCCGCCTAGCACGCCGTGGTTCGGGCCTTGTGAAGCCCCCTGGAAACGAATACTCTGACGGTTCAATTTCCCGGCTAAAGCCACTGGCCGAGGGGACTTTCGGCGACCGCCGGTCCCGAGTTTTCGAGTTTGGAACGCAATAGAGAATTATGCCTCGCGCAGCCCAACACACGCCCGTTCGTATCGGCATCATCGGCGCCGGAGCCGTGAGTGACTATCACCATGTACCCGGAATTCGGCTCGACAAACGTGCCGTGCTCGTCGCGGCTTGCGACGCCGACCCGGCGCTGCTGGAAAAGCGCAAGTCGGAATGGGGCATCACGAAGGTAACGACCGATGCTGCGGCCCTTTGTGCCGACCCGGACATCGACGCCGTCGTGATCGCGACGCCGAACTTCACGCACCGCGAGATCGCCGTCGCCGCCGCGAACAACGGCAAGCACATCATGTGCGAAAAGCCGTTGGGCCTGAACGCCGGCGAAGTGCGCGCCATGTACGAGGCGGCCCGCGACAATCAGGTCGTGCATATGACCGCTTTCACGTATCGCTTCGCCCCGTCGATGCTCTACATGAAGCACCTCGTTTCCAGCGGTGCGCTCGGCGCTCCGCGACATTTCCGCTCGCAGCGTTTTCTCGACTGGCCGGAAACCAGTTGGGGTTGGCGCCAATACAAAGACAAAGCCGGGGCGGGCGACCTCTTCGACATGACGATTCACCGCATCGACTTCGCCGCCGACCTGATGGGCCCGATCGAACGCATCTGCGGCAGCGTCGCGAGGTTCGCCTCGCGCGATAAGACGGTAGACGGCAAGCCGTGCCTGCCGTCGGAAGTCGACGATTGGTCCGCGCTGATCGGCGATTTCCGCTCCGGTGCCGTCGGCGTTTGGGAAGGAACCACGCTTGCCAAGGGCTATCACCTCGACGGCTTCGGACACGAATGGGCCGAGATAAACGGCTCGGAAGGTTCGGCCGTGTATCGGATGCACGAGCCCAACGTGATCTTGCTCGGCAAGACCGGCAGCGACTTGAAGCCGGTCACGGTGCCCGACGAATTCCTGAAACCGGCCGGGAGCCCGCGCGATCCGAGCCAAGGCAAGCCGGCGACGGTGTTCCGCTATGATTTAATGTGGGAGTTCGTCTCGGCCATCGTCGAAGGACGTAATGCGGTGCCAAGTTTCTACGAAGGGTTGAATGCACAGTTGGTCGCCGACGCCTGCCTTGAATCACACGCCGCGCGCCGCTGGGTAGAAACTCCGGAAGCCGCGAGATAGTCGTTGATCGTCGGTTGCTAGTAGCTAGTTTCTAGTTCATCTATTCCACTCGGATCATCCTCCGCTCCCTCCAGTTGCCGGCGACTTCTCCATGCCTTCTTCCGACCAATATCCGATCCGCCGTCTGATGGGGGTGGAGATTGCCTCGGTGGGGGCATATGTGCCGGAGCAGGTCGTCACGAACGCCGATCTGCAGCGACTTTACGGCTTCGATCCGGAATGGATCGTGCAACGTACGGGCATTCGCGAGCGGCGCCATGCGTCACCGGAGGAAGCCACGAGCGACTTGGCCGTGCGGGCCGCAGCCCAATGCCTCGAGCGCGCAGGCGTACGCCCCGAAGAGGTCGACCTGCTGCTGGTCGGCACGTTTACGCCCGACTATCTGTGCCCGTCGACCGCGGCGCTCGTGCAACACAGGCTTGGACTCCGCTGCGGCGCCGTTGATCTGCAGGCGGCTTGCGCCGGATTTATGTATTCGCTGATCACGGGCATGCAGTTCGTCGCGGCCGGCACCAGCAAGCGCTGTTTGGTGATCGGCGCCGATTGCAATTCGCGGATTCTTAACCCTGCGGACAATAAGATCTTTCCGCTCTTCGGCGACGGGGCGGGCGCCGTGCTGCTTATCCCCGGTTCGCCGGAGCAGGGGATGCTCGCCTATTCGCTGGGCGCCGACGGCGGCGGCTGCGACTTCCTCATCCGACCAGTCGGCGGCTCGCGCACGCCGTTTAGCGCCGAGAATGCCGGTGAGGGAAAACACCTGTTGTTCATGGACGGCAAGCCGGTTTTCAAGTGGGCCATCCGGCTCGTCGAAGAGAACATGCGACAAGTCGTCGGCGCCGCAGGCCTGACGCTCGAGCAACTGCGACTTATCGTCTTGCATCAAGCCAACGTGCGCATTCTCGACGGCATCGCCGACGCGCTCGGGCTCGACAAATCTAAAGTCGTCGTCCAACTCGATCGCTACGGCAACACCTCAGCCGCAAGTATTCCGCTTGCGTTGGAAGAGTGCCTACAAGCGGGCCGAGTCCGACGCGGCGACCCGATTCTCATGAGCGGATTCGGCGCCGGCCTCGCCTGGGGCACCGGCGTTTGGCGCTGGTAAGAACGGTCGATTGCGCCATCAAGTGGAGCAAGCAAGACCGAACATTCAATGTGATTGGAACAACGCCCTCTAACTCGATCGTCAGCCGCTATGTCAAAAGTCAAATCGCTCCCGAAGCGTAGCGAAGTCAAAGCCTCGGACACCTGGGACCTGAGCAGCCTATTTGCCGACGACGCCGCATGGGAAGTTGCCTTCAAAAAATTCGAGTCGCAAATCGCGGGCTACGAACAGTTCCGCGGCAAGCTCGCCGACTCGGCCGCGACGCTGGCCGCCTGCCTCAAGTTTGACGACGAGCTTGATCGCCTGGCCGACAACGTCGGTACCTACGCATCGCTCAAGACGTCGGAAGACACGTCGAACAGCGACTATCAGCGGATGATGGGGCGCTACCGTAACGTCGCCTCGAAGGCCGGGCAGGCAGGCAGCTACATTCGGCCGGAGATCATGGAGATTCCCGCCGAAAGAATGCGGGCCTACTTGGCTTCGGAAGAGCTCAAGCCGTTTAAGCTCGTGCTCGAGCGCGTCTTGCGATACAAGGCGCATACGCTTACGCCCGGTGAAGAGAACTTGCTGGCGATGCAGGCGGAAATGTCGGGGGCCACGAATCAAGCCTTCAGCCAGTTGAACAACGCCGATCTCAAGTTCGGCTTTGTGAAAAACGAACACGGCGACGAAGTGGAATTGAGCCACGCTTCATTCTCGGCGTTCCTCCACTCGCCGAATCGGGAAGTGCGAGAGTCGGCTTTCCGGCAGTACTACAAGCAGTTCCAAGCGCACGAGAATACGCTGGCCGCCATTCTCGGCGGTTCAATGCAGCGTGATTGCTACTATGCGAAGGCCCGCAAGTATCCGAGCGCGCTCGAGCATGCGTTGTTCCCGGACAACGTGCCGAAGTCGGTATACGACAATCTTTGCGCCTCGGTGCGCAAGAACCTTCCCGCCGTGCATCGCTATTACGATCTCCGCCGCCGGAAGATGAACCTCGATCATATCCACCACTTCGACACGTACGTGCCGATTCTCAGCGAGCGTGAAGTGACGCACACCTGGGAACAGGCCGTGAAGACGGTGATGGAGTCGCTCAAGCCGCTGGGCGACGAATACTGCAACGTACTCGAAGCCGGTCTGAGCGGCCGGTGGTGCGACCGCTACGAAAACCAGGGCAAACGCAGCGGCGCGTTCTCCAGCGGAACGTACGACAGCATCCCGTACATTCTCATGAACTACCAGCCGACGGTGCTCGACCACGTCTTCACGCTCACGCACGAAGCCGGCCACTCGATGCACTCTTACTATTCGGCCCGCAATCAGCCGCACGTCTACTACGGCTATACGATCTTCGTGGCGGAAGTTGCGAGCACGTTCAACGAGCAGCTTCTCAGCAAGCATCTGATGGCACAAGCCCGCGACGACAAAGAGCGGGCCTACTTGATCAATCGCGAGATCGACGCCATCCGCGGCACGATCATTCGGCAGACGATGTTCGCAGAGTTCGAACGAGACGCCCACGCCGAGATCGAGAAGGGAGAACCGCTCACGGTCGATCGATTTAAGGAGATCTATCGCTCGCTGCTTAACGCCTATTTCGGGCCGGAGTTCGCCATCGACGCGGAGCTTGAGCTCGAGTGTTTCCGAATTCCGCATTTCTACGGCGCCTTTTACGTCTACAAGTACGCGACCGGCCTCTCGGCGGCCATCGCGCTCTCGGAACGCGTCGTCAACGGCGGAAAAGCCGAACTCGATCAGTATCTCAACTTCCTCAAGGGAGGTTGCTCCAAGGATCCGCTCGACCTGCTCCGCGACGCGGGGGTAGACATGGAAAAGCCCGCCGCGGTCGATACGGCACTGGCCCGTTTCGGCAAGCTGGTCGACGAACTCGACTCGTTGTTATAAGCCCAGGCCTCGCGCAACACGTTTCCGATTGTCGCATCGGCACGCGCCGTGAGTTAAGCTACCCGTTCCGCATGCCGTCCGATCCCGCCGTTTACACCCATTCCCGACTGCGTCTTAGCGCAAACGCCGCTGCCCGGAGAACCACGCCATGAAACTCGGACTCGTCACGTACAACTGGGGCAAAGATTGGGACCTGCCGACGATTCTCAAGAATCTGCAACTGGCGGGGTGGGGCGGCGTCGAACTCCGCAGCACCCATAAGCACGGCGTCGAAACGACGCTCGACGCCTCGGCGCGGAAGGACGTCGCCAAACAATTCAACGACGCCGGAATCGAACTCGTCGGCCTCGGCAGCGCCTGCGAGTATCACTCGGAAGATCCGTCCGTCGTGAAGAAGAACATCGAAGAGACCAAGGCGTTTATCGTCCTCGCCCACGATTGCGGCGGCCGAGGCGTGAAGGTTCGACCCAACGGCTTGCCGATGAACGTGCCCGTCGCGAAGACGCTTGAGCAAATCGGGCGCTCGTTGAACGAAGTCGCCGAGTTCGGCGCCGGTTACGGCGTCGAAATTCGCGTGGAGGTGCACGGCAAAGGAACGCAAGAATTGCCGCACATGAAAACGATCATGGAAACGGCCGACCATCCGAACGCCAAGGTCTGCTGGAACTGCAACCCGACCGATCTCGACGGCGCCGGTCTCAACGCCAACTTTGCGATGGTCTCCAAGCGGATCGGCACCGTGCATATCCACGATCTCATCACGACCTATCCGTGGCAGAAGATCTTCGATCTTCTCAAGGAATCCGGCTTCGCGGGCTGGACGCTCGTGGAAGAAGGCGCCGAGACGACGGACCCGGTTCGCGTGATGAAATACTATCGGCTGCTGTGGGAACGAATGACTGCATAGCGGCGTGCGCAGCGACGCCGGCTCACGCGAGCGAACCTACGAAGTCGGCGATCAGCCGATTTACTTCACCCGGCTGTTCCAGCGGCGCCATGTGGCCCGCTTGTTCGACGACGTGAAACTTCGCTCCGGGGATCGCTTCGGCGATGGCCCGCATTTCATCGACCGGTGAAATCGCGTCTTCGCGGCCGACAATTACGAGCGTCGGCACGGCGATTTGCGGCAGCCGCGTGCGAATGTCTTCCCGCTCGGCCATGCCCCGCTGCGCGGCGGCCAGCCCTTGAGGATGGGTCGCTGCGATCGTACTGCGGATCTCGGCGACGATCTCCGGCTTCTCATGGTGAGTAATCTGCGCAAAGAGCTTGCCGGGCATCGCCTCGGCGACGGCGCTCGTGCCGTGTTTCAAGACATGCTCCGCCATCTTACGACGCGTCTCCGCCGCTTCTGGCGTATCACCGGCCGCCTTGGTGTCGCATAAGATGAGCCCGCGTAACTTGCCGGAGTGATGTTTGGCGAATTGCCAAGCGACATAGCCTCCCATCGACAATCCGCACAACACCACCGGGGCGGCAATTTGCAACGCGTCGAGCACGGCTGCGCAGTCGTCGGCCATTTGCCGCATCGTCGACTTCGCCTCGGCGCCGTCGCCCGTCGGCAACGGGCTCTCGCCGAAGCCGCGCAGGTCGGGGGCGACTACGCGGAACCGCGACTTCAAGTTCTCTAATTGCCCGCGCCACATCGCATGCGACAGGGGGAACCCGTGTACGAACAGAATCGTCGGACCGGAGCCCTCGTCGTAAACGGCGACATTGCAATCGCCGACGGCCAAATGCTTGGTCACTTCTTGCCGTCCTTCTTGGCCTTGGCCGCTTCGAATAGCGCAAGTTGCCGGCGCATCTGCTGCGAATGCGGCTCCATCTCAAGCGCCTCCTTCTGATACCTAATCGCATTGTCGAGATCGCCGACGGCGTAATAGCAGCGTCCCAACGTATCGCGATGTCCGGCGCTGTCGGGCTTGATCTCCAAGGACTTCTGCGAAGCCTTTACCGCCTCTTGAAAATCGCCCTCCGTATTGCTGATGAGCCACGCCAATTGGTTATACGGCGTGTCGTCGTCGGGCGTTTCCTGCATTTGTCGGCGGTAAACGGCCGCAGATTCGCGAATCAGCTTCCGCACTCGATCGCGGACCGAAATATCTAAGTCGGGCATTTGAAACAGCGCGATCAGAATCTCGGCGTCGAATTGGTCTTCACCGAGTCCTTCCAATAAGTGCTTGAGCGCCTGCTCTTGGTCCCCCATACGCTGGTAGTGCAGCGCGTAGAAGTAATGCGCTCGAGCACGATTAGCCTCGGGCGAGCGTTGAGCGTCGGAGATATCGAGCCCTTGCGCCGCGGCCGCCTCCATCCCCTTCGTGGCGGCGTCGAGCACCTTGGCGGCCTCGTCGTCGGCCTCGCGATCATGCATCGATTCGCTCAGAAGGAACTGCGCGGTAAGCGTGAGCGCCTGTCCCGGCGTTCCCATTCCGACGGCATCCTGATATTCCTGCTCCGACCAATCGATGAGACCGCGTCGATGCAATTCCAAGCCGGTGATCAAATGCCGGCGCTGGTCCTCCACATTGAGCTTTCGCGCTCGAGCCACGATCTCGCCCGCCTCAACCTTCTTCTCTTGCCGACGTTTCGCGTCGGCCCAGGTGTAGAGCAGCAACGCGTCTTGTTCAAACCGTCCGGGAAATCGCATGGCAAGTTCGTCGATCTCCGGCCACGCCTTCACCTCCATCAGCCAATCGAGCACCGCGGTGAGCACCGTCGTGCCCGATTTCTCCAACGCCACCATTTGCATCATCGCATCGACGGCATCTTGCCGACGATCGAGTCCCTTGAGCATGTCGGCGAGTCGACGCCAAAGACTCATCAGAATCTCGGGGCTCGTGCGACGCGGATACTGCCGCAGAACGTCCATCTCCGCATCGATCTGTTTGCGCAACGGCGCGACGGCATCTCCCGGACTTTGATGCGCTGCGAGATAAATTCGAATCCAATCGGCCGGCGCCCGAGGACTAGTCTCCAAGCCGAGGCGCAGCGCCGTTTCGCGCGCCGACCAATCGGCGCCCTCCGCGAGTTTTTGATCCATCAGACGTACCGCGGCCCGCTTGGAAAGAGCCTGAGATCGCTCGAAGCGAACGATCCGACAAAGCGCCGCGAGCGGCTTCAGGTCGGGCAGTTGCGCCAGTTGGTCGATCACGGTCTGTCGAGTCTCTTCATCCATCCCCTCGTAATTCTGCAGGAGGTTACGCACTTCAAGCGGATCGTCCTTCTCGACCCATTGCACTTTAATCATGCGCAATAGGTAGGCGGCCCGTTCGATCACTTCGACGTCGCGAGCCGTATCGAGCGCCTCGCTCAGCGCGTCGAACGCCTCGGCGCCGACGGTGGTCAGTTCCGCTTGCGCCTTCTCACGATTGAAGTAATCGTCGGAACCCAACTGCTTAATCAGTTCGGCGATCCGCGTCGGATCGGCCGGGGGAGCGACTTTCGGCGCGTCGGCCGCGATGGCGTTTCGCCCGCCCTGCGACGTGAGCAGTACTCCGCCCAAGATTGCGAGCAGCGTCACGGGCCGCCACGAGCCGGTGAATCGGATGGTGCGACCAAGAGCAGTGGTCATCAGTGATGCATCTCCCGGCAATCGCAGACTATGAGACCGTGCCGACGGAACAACCGAAGCTCTTTACGGCACGACAGTTAGCATAGCCGGGGTGCGAGTCGTCGGGCAAGCGACTGCCGGCACGGCGAATGACCTCGACACGCATTTAACGTGCCGGCTATACTTTCGACCCGCGCGGATCCCCGGCTTGCTTCGTCGCCGGCCGGGGATCGGCGCGAAACTCGCTTCATTTGCACTTCGGCAAGGACGCCGCTCGATGTCGCATCACAATTCCGCTTTGCCGACCGCAGCGCCAAGCTACCTCGAAGGCTCGCCGGAAGATTATCGCCTCACCTGGCGTTGGGCCGCGGCGATCGCGCTCTTCGGCGCCGTGCTGCTCTCCGTGCGCCTGGGCGACGTGCGCGTGCTCACGTTTCATGAGGTCGTCTTCGCAACTCCGGCCAAGGAAATGTTGCAAAGCGGTCAATGGATCGTGCCCACCATCGCCGGAGACCCGTTTAACGACCGTACGCCGCTGACGGCGTGGTCCATCGCGGCGTCGATGTGGCTCTTCGGCACCGACGCGGAATGGGCGGTTCGAGCGCCAAACGTTCTGTTCTCCATTGCGGCGGCGTTGCTCATGGCATCGATGGCGGCCCGCTGGTTCGGCAAACGAACAGGCATCCTTGCGGGTTTCATCGAGCTCACCACGCTACAAGTACTCACCAACGGACGACTGGCCGAAGCCGATATGCTGCTCTGCGCCACCGCCACGGCAAGCATGTATGCCTTCGCCGCGGCGACCGTCGACGGCCCGCGCGGCATCAGTCGTGCGCGGCTGCTCCCTTACGCATTCTATGGATTCTTCGCGGCGTCGTTCCTGGTGAAGTGGCTGTTCGGCCCCGCCTTCATCGGCACGGGCTGCTTTGCCTATGCGCTGTTGGCCCGCGATCGCAAGGTATGGCGATTCCTCTTCCACCCGGGCGGTATTGCCTTCGCGGCATTACTCACCGTGCCGTGGATGGTCGCCGCCTATCGTGTCGACCCGGAAATCCTCCAAGATTTTTGGCTCAACCACTTTGGCCGCTTTAAGGGAGCGTTCGGCGAGCGCGAGCCTTGGTATGCGTATGTGTACCTCGTGCCGTTTATGCTCTTGCCGTGGGTGCCCTATGCCGCCGGAGCGATCATCTCGCGTTTGCGCGGCTCCATTCGATTCGAACCGGTGTGGCTTTTCTTTGCGTGCTGGATGACGCCCGGCATGGTGTTGCTCAGTTTGTCGACCTTTAAGGCCAAGCACTACACGATGCCGCTGCTGCCGCCGTTGGTCGTGGCCTGTGCCGTAGGTCTGCACGAATACCTAAAGCGCCACGCGACGGCGCCGAACCGCTGGTTGCCGCACCTGCTGGGCCTGACTTTGCTCAGCGGCGCGGCCGGGGTCGGCTTCATCGTGTGGAAACGTCCCGCCGATTGGCAAGCGGCCGTCGCCGTGGCGAGCCTACTCGCGATCGGCACGGCGACGGCAATCGTCTGGGAGATGCGCGGTCGCACGGCGCTGCACCTCGGCACGCTCTTCGGCACGATCGGTTTGGCATTCGTCATGGTACAAGTATGGATCATGCCGAGCCACGACTCGTTTCGTCCTCTGGCCGAACTCGGCCGGCGCACTTCCGCGAAGATTCCCGCCGACGCCGTGGTCTACCTGATGTTTCTGCCCGAATCGCAGATCCATTTCTACATCGATCGACCGCTGCGACAGTGGCACTCGCGCGACCTCTACAAGGACGGAGCGAATCCGACCGACGTGGCGCTCCCCGTCGCCTCGGAGCCCTATTACGTCATGACCTCGATCGACTTTCTGCCTCGCTTCGAAGCGCAGGGCGAGGTCAAAGTACTCGATCAGGGAATGCGTACTTCGCGTCACGTCTATTCGCAAGATCGCTTAGCGCTGCTGGAGTACCGTCCGAAGTCGGCGGAAGCCACCGCCGCGAAAGCCGCCGCGTCGGTTCGCAAGTAGCGATGCGGCGGAGCGTTATCGTAGCTCCGTCATAAACTTCAGATACTGCGCCTCGAGCAGCTTCAGATCGCTGCCGAAGATCGAAGTGAAGTCCTTCACGCGCTCGGCTCCGGTGTAGTCTTGAAACGCCGGCCGTTTGGCCGTCAACGCGAGATAGTCGCAATATTTCCGCGGCAGTTTCTCCGCCAGATAGAAGGAGAAGGCCCACGCTTCGCAATAGGCGCCGGGCGGGTCGGTCTCGAACATGCGATCGCCGGCGATGATTTCCGCCGTGAGCCCCTTCGGGCGATTCGGCAGCTTGGCTTGGAAATCGGCGAGGCGTCCCTGGTTCAACCGATCGTCGCGTTTGGGGAAGCCGCGGGCGTTCCAAACGCCGCGGGCTTCAAACATGGTTCCCAGCCCTTCGGCCAACCAACGCGGCGTCGCGGAGAAGCGGCGATGCACTCCGGTGTTGTAAGCGGTCTGGTGCGTCACTTCATGGATCACCGTATCGGCGTTGGCCGCCGAAGCGCCGCCGGAACCTTGCTGATCGAACAGGGCGACGCGATTGGTGCGCGCCGAATAGTATCCGAGGTAACCGGTTCCCATCGGCGAACCATCGGCGGCCGCGTAGCGTTGGAACTCGGCCTGCGACGGAAAGACGATCGCGACGAGCGGAAACTCCGGCTCTTTCGGCGCCAAGCCGCGAATGGTGAAATAGTGAACGAACTGCTGATACATTTCTTCAAATCGCGGAGCCCAATCTTTCTTACGCCCCTTGGGATGAGCCACGAGGTAGTGCCCCGTATGCGTCACTTCGAAGCCTTTGCCGAGTTCACGCGAGAGACGTTCGCGCATTTCAGCCGCCGAGTATCCTCGAAACGTCGGCGATACCTTGCGTGCATCCTTGGCCGCCGAGACGGCGAAGTCGTAGAGTTGCCCGTCGCGGGCAAGTACGAAGGCGCGGCTATCGGTCCAGGTGATCGGCGTCGCTTCGAGTCGCTGGTTATTCAGCGTGAGCGCGAGCGTCCAGCGCGGTTCGGCCGCCGAGAGAGCTTCGACGCCGAGTAATAGAATCGCCGCCGTGAAGAATGGTCGCATCGCCGCGCCGTCCGGAGTTGACTAACCACGTCCTGCCGGAGCACAAATGCCCGGCGCTAGTGGCACTTACAACCCTACGTCACGTCGTTCGGCGACGCGGCTTCGGCGTGACGAACTTGCCGGTCATAGCGATTAGGCGCGGGCCGAGGCCCGCTTGCCGCGACGTCTACACCAGTTCGCGGATCGGCTGCTGCATTTCGACGAGATATTGCGGCCGGCCGGCCGTGTCGCGCACCGTTACGTTGCCGACGTCGATTCCGAGCGAATGATAGAGCGTCGCAACCACTTCTTGGAAATGGCACGGTCGATCCTCGGCCGTCTCACCCAGCCGATTGGTGCTGCCGATCGCCTGACCGGTCTTGAGTCCGCCGCCCGCGAGAATCGCACAGCTGACGGTCGGCCAATGGTCGCGCCCCGCCTTATCGTTGATCCGCGGCGTGCGTCCGAACTCGCCCCACGCGATCACCGTCACGTCGTCCAAGATGCCCCGTTCATCGAGGTCTTGCACGAGCGCCGAGAGACACTGATCCAGTTTCCCGCCATGGTCGCGAACTAGCCCGAAGTTGTCGCTATGTGCATCCCAGCGACCGTAGCTGAGCGTCACGCAACGGGCTCCGGCTTCGACCAAGCGCCGGGCCATGAGCAGATGATCATTACAGGTCGGAGCGCCGTCGTATTGAAACTTATACGGCAGCCCGTCGCCGTAACGCGCCAACACTTTCGGGTCTTCCTTCGACAGGTCCAGCGCGTCGATGAGTTTGCTCGATGTGAGGACGTCGAATGCGCGCCGGCCGAACTCGTCGGCGGCATGCATGGCGCCCGAGGCGTCGAGCTCGCTGCGCAGGTGATCGAACCTGCTAAGCAACTCGCGCCGGCTCGAAAGCCGCTCCAGCGACATCGCCGAACCGCGTTTCATGTTTTCCAGGCCCGGCCCGTCGGGACGAAACGCGGCGTACGCAGGGCCGAGGAAGCCGGGGCGACCCGAGTCGGACCACGGCTTGTGCTGGGTGTCTTTTGCCAGAGCAACGAACGGAGGCACGGACGGATCGACGGGGCCGCGCAACTTGGTAAGCGCCGCGCCGATGCCCGGCCGTCCGCCGATGAAGGCCAACGACTCTTTCGGCCATCCGGTCATGCACTGTTCGGCGTCGTGAGGTCCCTTCGCACCGACTACCGAGCGAATCACGGCGAACTTGTCCATCATCGCCGCGATCTTCGGAAAGCATTCGCCGATCTGCAAGCCGGGCACGCGAGTACTGATCGGATCAAACGGACCGCGAATCTCCGCGGGAGCATCGGTCTTGATGTCCCACATATCTTGGTGCGGGGGGCCGCCGCCTAGGAAGATGTTGATAATCGCTTTGTGCCCGAGACCGCTTCGCGATTTGTGCACCGGAGGGCCGGCGGTCGCTCCGAGCGCTTCCGCGCGGAAGACATCCGCAAGCGTAAACGCCGAGGCACCAGCACCCAGAGCGCCGACGGTGAGGAAGTTGCGTCGCGATACGCGATCGCAGTACGCGCCTTGAGGGAGGCGCGAACCGAATAAGGTGAGCATATCCCTGCTCCAAAACGGGGCGGTGTGACGGTGTTGCAAGCGTTGCGGTGGGCAAGAGAAACGCGCGCGGCGAATCTCTTCTAGCGGGCGGGTTCAGCTACGACCGAGGCCGTGGCTTCATTACAAACGGGAGTCGCCGTCCGATGGTCGATTCGGCCGACGTTGAATCAAAACAGGCGGGCGGACTTCCGGGGAAATCCAATTAGCGGGGCGTTCCCCCCCGGCCAAGACCGGGAAGTTGCATCCATCAAACTACTCTTATAATATTCGTGTCGACCAAGCGAGGCAAGATTTTCTAGAATTATCTTGTAAGGCGCAAGGTCGATTCCGCACATAGGGGCATTCACGTCCCTGGTCATTGTCAGGAGATTTTCGTTGATCCGCATTACCCTGCTTGCCGTCATCCCCGCCCTCGCCACATTTTGCCCCGTTTTCGCCGGGGCTGCCGAGCCGGAGCTCGTTTCCGTACGGAAGATCTGGGATGCCGGGAAACACAATGCGTTTACCGATCTCATTCGTTGGCACGATCGTTTCTGGTGCACTTTCCGCGAAGCCGACGATCATGTCGGCGGCGACGGCGCATTACGCGTGCTCACATCCACCGACGGCGACGTATGGGAATCGGCCGCTTTGCTGACGGAGCAGGGGATCGATCTGCGCGATCCGAAGCTGAGTGTTACGCCTGACGATCGGTTGATGATCGTCGCCGGCGGATCGGTTTATGAAGGGAAGAAGCTACTCGGGCGGCGGCCGCGCGTGGCGTTTTCCAACGACGGCCGCACCTGGACCGCGCCCGAGAAGGTGCTTCGTGAAGGCGAGTGGCTCTGGCGCGTGACCTGGCACGACGGCATCTGCTATGGCGCGGCGTACGACGCCTCGCAACGTTCGACCCCCGCGGCGAAGGAAGCCGCCAAACTCACCACGCCCGCCGAGCCCGGTCCGGCCGAGTGGAAGTTGAAGCTCTACAAGAGTACCGACGGCGTGAAGTATGATCTCGTCGCGCATCTCGACGTGCCGGGCCACCCCAACGAGACGACGCTGCGATTTCTGCCCGACGGCCGGATGCTGGCCATGGTCCGACGTGAAGGAGGCTCGACGCTCGGCTGGCTCGGCACCAGCCCGGCTCCGTACACGAAGTGGACTTGGCACGAGACTGAGATGCGCTTCGGCGGACCAAACTTCATCGTTCTGCCCGCCGGCAAACTGTGGGCCGTTACACGGAAGTACAAGCCGAAAGTAGAGACGGTGCTGGCTCGGATGGATGAGAAGTCCATCACCCCCGCGATCACTTTCCCCAGCGGCGGCGATACGAGCTATGCCGGACTCGTCAACCACGACGGCTCGCTCTGGGTGAGCTACTACTCGACGCACGAGGGGAAGACGAGCATCTACCTTGCAAAGGTGCGGCTGCCGAAGGAATAGCCTTCTCAGACTCACCGCGACGCACTGATCGCCCACTCACCGAAGGCTAACGCGCCCAGGAAGCAGGCGATATACAGCGCTAGACCTAAGTATGCCCGTCTCTTATCAATTGTGCCGGTCGGGCTCTGCCGTTCCCCCGGCGGTTCGGCTAAGTCGACGGCGACACGCTCGCGCAAGTCGGGATGCGTGATGTTTTTCATGCCCGTCGACTCGGGAATGAGCGCGAGACGGTGCAGTTTGCGCAGTGCGACGGCATAGGCGCCGACCGACGTTTGAGCTCGCCCGTACGCGTCGGCCGCGATCTCCAGCCTGCGCGAATGTCGCACCAGCAACTTCTGGGCGAAGTACAACAGCACGAAGACCGGCAAGATTCCCCTCAGTCCCCATTGCCCGACGACGGCCGGCCCGGCGTTGAGGATCAGCAGCAACGGAATCGCCGCGTGCCGCAACCATTTATCGACGAGCGATTCGCGCACGTGGGCGACCTCGTGCCAGAGCAGCGCTTCAAAGTCGGCCTCGTCTAACTCCGCGAAGAGCGACTCGGCAAAGTACACGTTGTGCCCCGGCATCGCGAACACGTTGGCATGCGAACATCGCAATCGCCAAACCGTCAGGTCGAGCACGCCGGAAGCCGCGGCAACTCGGGCCGAGATGCCGGCCCACGGCTCCTCGACGGGACGAATCGTACCGAACCGGCGCAAGAGCGCATGTCCCAAGCCGACGCGATAAGCGAGATAGATCGCCGCGGCGGCGCCGAGCGCCGCGAACGTCGGGCCGTCGAGTTGATCGGAGACTAGCGCGAGCAGCGGTAGCCCGAGCAGCAGCAGCGGGTCGCAAACGACGTCGAACGCGAACGCATGCCACGCCTCGACCAAGCTCATCGACCGTCCCGTGCGCAGGCGGTGGAACGTGCCGCCGGCGATCATCCACGCCAGTCCCCAGCCGAGGAAGCCGAGTACGAGATACGGCCGATCGAAGGCAGGCCCGCGGTAGGGAGCAATCGAAATCGGAACTTCCATTAACCAGACGAGCACGAGCACTATTCCCACGAAGTAGCTGTTCACAAAGCAGAGTTGTCCGGCGTAGAGACGCCGGGCGCGCGTTTCCCGGTCAGCGGGCTTCGCGGCGTGAAACGGCCGCAAGACGTAGGCCAACGCAACGCGCCACGCCGCGTACCCGGCGACGAACATCTGTACGCCGACGATCGCCGCGCGCGGCACGTTGGCGGTGTGAAGCTCCGGAAAGGATCGCAGCAAATCGGCGGACGAAAGTTCCATAAACGCGCAGGTTTCACGAAGCTACGCTTCGAACCGCGGATCGTACGGCATGCCGAACGTGTCCGCGACCGCGCGGTAGGTAATCTTTCCGGCGTGCATATTGATCGCGCGGGCGACAGGCTTGAGCGTTTGCGCCGCCGCCAAGATGCCGCGGTTGGCGATTTGCACGATCCACGGCAACGTCACGTTACACAGCGCATACGTGCTCGTGCGTCCGACGGCCCCCGGCATATTCGTCACGCAGTAGTGCAACACCTGATCGACCATATACACCGGTTCGCTATGCGTGGTCGGCCGGCTTGTGGCGACGCAGCCTCCCTGGTCGATGGCCACGTCGATGATCACGCTTCCCGGCTTCATCAACTTGAGATCTTCCTGCTCGATCAACCGCGGCGCCTTCGCGCCCGGAATGAGCACGGCCCCGATCACGAGGTCGGCCTTCTGCAATTGCTCGCGCACCGTATGACGATCGCTGAATAAGCAGTCGACGTTCGCCGGCATCACGTCGTCGAGATAGCGGAGGCGATCCATATTGACGTCGAGCAGGCCGACGTTGGCGCCGAAGCCCGCGGCGACCTTGGCGGCATTCGCGCCGACGACGCCGCCGCCGAGCACCGCGATATTCGCCGGGGCCACGCCCGGCACGCCGCCGAGCAAGATGCCGCGCCCCATCTGCGGCCGTTCCAAATACTTCGCCCCTTCTTGAATGCTCATCCGGCCCGCCACTTCGCTCATCGGCGTCAGCAGCGGCAGCCGGCCCTGATCGTCGCGCAACGTTTCATAGGCCACGGCCGTGCAACCGGAATCGAGCACCGCTTCGGTCAGCTTGCGGTCGGCGGCGAAGTGCAAATAGGTGAACAGGATTTGGCCGGCGCGCAGGCGCGGCCATTCGTCGACCATCGGCTCTTTGACCTTCACGATCATGTCGGCCGTGCCGAACAGTTCCTCGACGTCGTTCATGAGCCGCGCGCCGTGCGCTTCGTACTGCTCGTCGGGAATCCCGGAACCGAGCCCCGCGCCGCTCTCGAAAAGCACGCGATGACCGGCCCGCGTGAGTTCTTCCACGCCGACGGGCAACATCGCCACACGGTATTCGTCGCGCTTGATTTCCTTGGGAACGCCGATGATCACGCGTGCATCCTTTCTAGATCATGGAAATGTTTCGGAAGCGGCGCGGCAACGGCCGCCGCACTCGCGCGGCTCTATTCCTCGTCCGCGTCCAACCCGCGCCATTCCGGTTCAAAGCCTTCGTCCGGCGCGGCTTCCGCCTTATCGGCCGCGGCGGCGGCATCCTCGTCGGTCCACTCCTTGCCGAAGTCTTCGAGAATCTCGTCGTCGAGATCATCGTCGGCGAACGGTTCGCCCGCGGGCATCCGTCCGGCGGCAATCTCTTCTTCGTGGTGTCGCTTCCGTTCGTCGCGAGCCGCCTTGCGGGCGTCGCCCGCGTGAGCCGGGCGCAAATAAAGCTTGATCGGCACTTCCGAGAACGGCAAATGATCGCGAAACGTCGATAACAAGTATCGCTTGTAGTCGGCGCTGATGGCCGCCGGGTCGCTGCAGAAGAGCACGATCGTCGGCGGCTGCGAACCGACCTGCACGGCGTAAAAAATCTTCGGCCGGCGGCTTTGATAGAGCGGCGGCTCGTTCTTCGCCAACGCCCAACGCAGCAGCCGATTCAACTCGCCGGTCGAAATCCGCGAAACCGATTGCTTGTATAGCATCTGCGAGTGATTCAAGAGCGCCTTCATGTTCTTGCCGGTCTGCCCGGTGACGAACGCGATCGGCACGTACTTCATCGAGCGGAACGTCTCGTGCAAGTAGGTCACCCATTGGTCGCTCGGCACCTTGCCGGCGTAGAGGTCCCACTTGTTCACCACAAATACGCACGGCTTGTAGTTTTCGGCGACGTAATCCGTGAGCTGCTTATCGACGCGGCTGATCGGCTGCGCGGCATCGAAAAAGATCAACACGACGTCGGCCCGTCGCACGCTCCGTTGCGCGCGGTGCAGGCTGTAGAATTCCATATCGTTCGCCAACGACTTCTGCCGCTTCACGCCGGGCGTGTCGATGGCGATGAACGCCTTGCCGTCGAGTTCGAACCGCACGTCGACGCTGTCGCGCGTCGTGCCCGCCACTTCGCTGACGATCATCCGCTCCGCTTGCGCCAGCGTATTCACGAACGTGCTCTTGCCGGTGTTGCGGCGACCGACGATCGCCAGCTTCATCACGGCGTCTTGCGGCGCGACGTCTCCTTCCGAAGGGGGCAACCGTTCCACGATTGCCGCCAACAGCTCCTCGCGTCCCCGATTCTGATGCACGCTCGTCAGCAGCATCGTCGGCTGAGCCAACTGATGAAACTCGGCCGTGTGCGCATCGAGCGACATCGCGTCGGTCTTATTCGCCACGCAAATCACCGGCGCTTCGACCTTGCGCAACCGTCGGGCCACCTCGAGGTCGAGCGGCGTCAGACCGCTGCGCGTGTCGACGACGAACAGAATCAGCGTCGCCGAATCGACCGCCTTTTCGATTTGCGCTTCGATGTGGGCCGTGAGCTTATCTTCGTCTTCGACGCCCATCCCGCCGGTATCGACCAACTCGAAGTAGCGGTCGTTTTCGCACATCAAAAACGTCATCCGGTCGCGCGTGACGCCGGCGCGGTCGTCGACCACGGCCAGCCGTTTCTTGGCCAGCCAATTGAAGAGACTGCTTTTGCCGACATTCGGCCTGCCGACGATGACGATCTGCGGAACGCCCATGCGAGACACACGACCAAACTGCGAGAGGTGCGAGCCCCTCCGCAGGCTGCGAAGGCGACTTTGACCCTACATTCTACTTACAGCGCGGCCCGGTAACTAGGAGCCGTTGCCCGCACCGTATTTCACGTCATCCGCATAGTTCATGTAGGGTGGGTCGACCTACTGCATCGCCACCCGCTGCAGCACCATCAGCCAGTTGCCGCCGCCGCCGGTGAAAGCCTGCGGACGCTGGCCGTTGCGGTTGGAAACGCACCATGTCAGCGTATCGCCGTTGAGCTGATAAATACCGAGACACGTTTGGCCGGCTTGCGGTCCTTGCGTGTATACCGCGTCCATGTTGCCCGAGCGTCCGTCGCCCGACATCGTAAACGTACCTGCGCCCAAGCTTCCTGGCCCGCCTCCGCCGCCGCCGCCTCCCGGGCCGCCGCGCAATTCACGACCGACGATTTGATTTCCCGTAACGGTGAGTTCGATCTGACCGCGCCCTTCGATGTTGCCGCGCCAAACGGTCGGGCCGGCATTCGCGCGCGGGTTGTTGTTGCCTGCGAGCGAGGCCGTCCCTGCGGCGCGCGCCGCCGAACTCTTGGCCGCGGCTTCCAGTTCGTCGCGATCGATCGAACCGTCGCGACCTTTATCGAGCCGGGGAAACGCCTGCGCGAATTGCGCCCATTCGGCGCGGGCCGCCTTGCCGTCGCCATCGGCATCGGCAAGCTTCATGACCAGTTCGACCTCGTCGGTCTCTTCGAGTTCCGCCGAGTCGAGCGCGTTGTCCTTGTCGGCGTCCCAAGAGCGAAATTTTTGGGCGAGGCTCCCCCATTCGGTACGCGAGAGCTTGCCGTCGCCGTTCGCGTCGGCAACTTTGATGATGCCGGTCGAGTCGACGGCCGACGCGGTTGTCGTCGCGGCGGCGGGCGCGGCGACCGCCGGCTTCGTCGTGGCGCGGCTTGCCAGATAGCTGCGATCGGCGTCGCTCAGCTTGCTCACCGACACGACGATCACTTCGCCGTCGGCCTTCTTCAGATGGACCTCGCCGTTTTTCACCTCGACGAGTTCCGCCGCCACGGAAAATTGTCCGGTCGCGTCTTTCCATTGCCGCGGCGCCGCCGACGCCGAATCCATCGACGACGCCATCAGCGCCAGGGCAAACGTCGACGCGGCGAAAATTGCAATGCGCATGACGGCAACTCCAACGCTCAAAGTAATGCGGAGAGCTTTACGGAAACCAACCGACGCCGAACAGCAGGGCTTGGAATGTGGCGAACGCCGGCCCTGCTTTCGATTCTAGCCGAGCCGCACACCGTCGCGACAGAGAAATGCTGTTTACCAATGCTCCTCTGTAGGGAACGCCCCACAGACTTGCCGGACAACGGCTACGCTTCCTCCTGCGGCGGCAACTGAGGGTTCCAGGCCGCCTCCCAGAGGTGCCCGTCAGGGTCTTGGAAATAGCCGGCATAGCCGCCCCAAAAGGTCTCGCCGGCCGGTTTTACGATGGTCCCTCCCGCGGCGGCCGCTTGGCTCAGGACGGCATCCACCTCGTCGCGCGTGGCGGCGTTATGCCCCAGGCTGAGTTCGGTCGCGCTGCGCGGCTCGAGCGGCAACCCGGCGTCGTGAGCCAAGCTGGCTCGCGGCCAAAGCGCCAGCTTGAGTCCGGCTTGCAGGTCGAAGAAGGCGACCGCCCCATGCTCGAACTCCTGCCCGATGATCCCTTCGGTCGCGAGCCCGAGTCCGTCGCGGTAAAAGGCCACGGCCCGTTCCAAATCGTCGACGCCGAGCGTGATCAACGTAATGCGCGGCTTCATCATGCGACTCCCCAAAAGATGTTCGTGCAATCGCAATGGTATCAGTTGGCCGCGATGTGCAGCGATGGCCAGTCGGCAGTGGGCAGGGGGCAGTAAAGAATCTCTCCGTAACTGCCATCTGCCGACTGCCCCCTGCCGACTTCTTTCCAGGCGCGCACCGCTACGCATCGTGAACCAAAAGTTCCGAAGCCCAGTATCTTTGCAACACAGAAAAAGT
>CAZWDN010000045.1:0-20568 GCA_964633125.1 uncultured Pirellula sp.
TGCCCGCGCCGGCCGATCGGCAATTGCGTGAGCGGATTGTGGAAGCTGCTGTAGCTCCCCTCCACCGCGCCAAAGCCGCGAGGCAGTTCGCGACCGTCGAATTCGCGGAGCGCCGGCTCCCAAGTACGTTGGGCATACCAAGCGTTCGTGGTGCTCTTGAGCTTGTCGGCCGCCACGAAGCCGGTAAGCGTGCAATGGTAGTTCAAGTGGCCGCGCCCCGTCATCACGAATTGTATCCGTTGCTTGCCCGGCTTCAGGTTCTCGGAAGCGATTGCAATGGTCTGCGGCGCGGCGGTCGGATCAATGTCGATCTTCGCCGCTTCGCGCTCGTTGACGACGATCATCAAGGCGTAGCGCTCGCCGCCGACCTTGTGCTGAGCGAACCACTCGGCCACGACCATCGCCGCGGGTCCGGTGGCGGCGTCGGGCGACCAGCGCCGCCCTTCGCGATGCGCGAGCAGCCAATCGACGGTTTCTTTGAGCTTGGGAGAAGCCGCCGCCGCCCGCGTGAGCGCGAGCCCGTACAGGGCCTGAGCTTCGACGTCGGCCGCGCGCGAGCCGCGATGGTCGACGGCGACGCCGACTTTCCGCACTACGGGCTGCCGGCTTGCGAGCAAATCGGCCGCGAGCGGTACGTGATCCATCTTCGCCAGGGCCAATGCAAGGTATGCGGCTCCGGCCGGCGAGATCGTCGCACGTCCGCGGTACAACCGATTGGCCAACGAAAAATCGCCATGCTCCGTTTCGGCCAGCGCATGGAGCAAAATCGCCTTTCCTTCCAGATCGTCATCGGCGACGGCCGTCAGTTGCGCTTGCACATAGCTGATTGCCTTGTCGTAGGTGTCGTCCGGAATCTTGTACCCGGCGGCATTCGCGGCGCCGATCGCCCACAGACACCGCGCGCTCGCATAGCGGTCGCCGTTCCGGCCGCTCCCCGTCCAGGTCCAACCGCCGTCGTCGAGTTGTGCCGAGACCAAGTAACCGATCGCGGAGCGAATGCGCGACGCCAGTTGCGGTGCGGCCGCGGCGGCATCGGCACGCGTGGAACGGCCGTACTTCTCCAACGCCAGCGCGGCCAGCAAATCGCTGGTCGTCGTCTCGAGCGGCGAGGAATAGCGCAAGAAGCCGCAATGGGCGTCGCTGCCCAGCACGATATCCAGCAAGCTGCCGTCGATTTGCGCCCCGACCACGACTTCCAATTGCGGCTGAACGAGCGTCATGCCGGCCGGCTCTTCCAGCCATGCCGTGGCGTCGCTCGTTGCGCTGCCGCCCGTGGAGGAGACGATCGTATAGCCGAGCGGGCGAATCGGAATGGTCCGGCGCAATATGTCGCGATGCTCACCGGCGGCGACCTCCAGCGATAATTCGACCAAGGCGGCGGCTCCCGCCGCGCGATCTTTCGCTTCGGCCGGCAGCTTGGCCGCGAGCGCAAAGGCCAACTCATGCATCCCGGCCTTCTCAGACGCGATGGTCCGCTTTTCTTGCACGGTCTTATCGCCGATGCGAGCCGTAAACGTGACTTCCAGTTTCTCGACCGGCGCGCCCGCCGCGCGATCGACTAGGTCGTGGATCACGGCCGTCAGTTGCACGTTGTCGCCGTCGGTGACGATCGACGGCAGGGCCAGTTCTCCGAAGATCTCTTTCTTTACGGTGAGATCGCTTTCGGATTGTCCCGTGAGCGTGTCGACGGTGATTCCCTTAGCCGAGAAGTTCCAACTCGTCGAACGTTCCGGCAACGTGACGGTGACCGATGCCCGGCCGTCGGCGTCGGTCACGACCGCCGGATTCCAGTAGGCCGTTTCCTGTTGTTCCATCGCCGCCATGACGACGGCCCGTTCCTCCTTCAGTCGACGCACGAGCAGTTCCGATTGCCCTGCCTGAAGGTCTTCACCTAGTCGCACGTTGTCTTGCACGCCGTTGCGCACGACGGTCAGCGTGCGACCGCCGGTGGAGTAGTACAGATTCAAGGCGTTTGTGGAAAGCTGCGACGCATCAACGCCGAAACGATCCACGTTCGACTTGCTCAGTTCCCCATCGGCGCGAAGCGACTCCTGTTCGTTCTCCGAGCGCTTCCGCGCTTCCTTAAGACGCTCTCCGGCCTCCGCTTTCGCCTCCGCGCCGGCGGCGACGCCTTGCGGCTTGGCCGGCGGCGGCGGTACCGCGCCGCGCATCATGAGGCGTCCCGAGCTTGCCGTTTGCGGTTCGGCGGCCGATTGCTCTCTAGCGCTACGGCCGTCATTAAGGAACGCGAAGTTTTGTGCGTCACGAACTTGCAGACCGAGCTGAACTTGCGGCTTGTCTTCGGCGAGAATGCCGCCGAAGGGAGTACCCGCGCCCCCCATGCCGCCCATCGTGCCCGCCGTACTGAACGCAATTCCGCCGCCATTCACAGTTAATGACGCGCTATCGGACAGTAGCTTGCGCAATTCTTCTTCCTGCGAAGCGATTTCCAGCCGCTGCTCTTCGGATAGCAGCCGCGGATTGATAGGTCGCGTCTCCGGACGATACGCGAAGCTGATACTGGACGCGGTGCGCATGGCCGGCTGTCGATCGAGGCCGACGAATGCCGAGGCGAAGCCCGCGCCGATTTCACCAAACCGATCGACGTTTATCCGATCGACCACGGCGACCCCCAACTCCGCCGCGACGGGCCGGCCTTGCGCATCGAGCGTACGCACGGCCACCTCCACGGCGTCTCCCGGTCGAATCTTGCGACCGGCTTGCTTCGACTTTACTTCCAGCGCCACCTGCAACGCCCGCTCGACGTAGAACTGATTCGTCGCGGAATGCAGCCGCACGCGCGACGGCCGCTTCACGACGTCCGCGGGCTTCGCTTTTTCCGGCTGTTTGACGTCCGCCTTTGTGGGTGATTTCTTCGGCAGTCGCACGTCGGTCATGACGTTGACTTCAAGAAAGAAGTTCGGCGCCAAGTTCGGCTGCATCGGCACCTTGAGCAGGTTGTCCCCCGTCTTTAGTTCCACAAGTCGATAGTCGAGAATTCGCGCACCCTGAAACGTCACCAACGCCAACGCCGGCGCTTCACGCCAATGGACGCGAAAGGCGGGCTCGTCACCGACGCGGAAGTTGTGAACGTCGGCCAAAATACGCAGGCGGACCGTGTCGTCGTCGCCGGAAACGAACACTTCTCGGCTGCCTACGACGGGGTTGCCGAAGCGATCTTTGCCCGACACGCGCAAGATGTAGCGCGCCCCTTGGTCGAGCGTGAGGGTCAAGCGCCCTTCGCCCGTCTTAGAATCGGTCGTCACGTCGTGAATTGAAATCTTCCTCTCACCCTGCTGATTGTCGACGAGCGTTCGCTCCACGACTTCGACCTGCACCTTTTCGCCGGTCGGTTTGCCGTCGGCGGCGTTCGTTTTGATGGTTACCGGGAAGGATTCACCGACCGTCACGACATCGCGAGGAACCGTAACGGCGATGGAAAAAGCCCGCACGGCCAGTACCAAGTCGGCCGCGGCATAGAGATTTCGCTCCGGCAGTTCGGCCGTGAGACGAAGCTGTTGCTCTTCGCGAAGTTCACGCGTCGGGAACTTAAACTTTACGCGCCCCTGGTCGTCGGTAGTGCCGGTTAACGTTTCACCTTCGCCGAGCGTGTAGCGCAGTTCACGACCGACGAGCGGCGTGCCGTAGTAGAACTCCGCCTTGACGGTTCCTTCGATCTCTTCGCCGCGGAAATAGACCTTCCGCGGCAGGTCGATAACAAGCCGCACGGGCTCTAGTTGATAGTTCTCCACACGAAACGAGCCGGTGAACGCGCGGCCGTCGATGTCGCTCGCCTGCACGCGGTAGTCGCCCGGCGAAGCCGTGGCCGGGAGCGTGAAAAAGGCGTGGAACGTGCCGAAATCGCCGGTGACGACTTCCGTCGTGTAGACGAGCCGGCTGCGCGCGTCATACGTGTCGAGCCGATACTTGCGCTTCGGCACCGCGACGTACTTGTCGTCGGTCACGGCTCGCAGAACGCCGCGCACGTGCACGACCTGCCCCGGCTGGTAGCCGCTCCGATCGGTGTACAGGAAGCCGCGTTCTTCCAGGCTGCGGCTTACACCGACGCCTTCGAGCGAAACGAGATTCGAAGCCGTGTTTCCGTCGGCGACCGCAAACACGCGCACGTCGCTCGTCGCTTTCAAACGCTCGGGCGAGGCGCGATAGACGCCGTCCTCGCCGGTCACGGCCTCGGCGACCACTTCCGCGCCGTCGGAAATCAGCACCCGCGCCGCCGGCCAAGGCTTGCCCGTGCGCATGTTCTGGGCAAAGACGAACGTCTCGTCCCGCGAGCTTTTCACGATCACGTCCAAATCGCTGCGTATTACGAGCGTCGTGGCTTCCAGCGTCTTGCCGCTTACCGTCACGGCCACGACGCCCGGCTTGGCGTCGGCATCCGTGCTCGCCAGCCCCGGTAAATCGATGGAACTCTCCATCGGCTTGAAGTCCGCATATTCCGGCACCGCGAATTCGAACGAGCGATCGGGATCAATCAGCGCCAAGTCGAGCCCTTCGACACCGCCGGCCAAATGCATCTTTCGGAAGTAGGTCTCCAAGTCGAGCTTGTAGACGCGGACCGTCACCTTGTCGACGTTGCGCGAGCGGAGCGTGATGCTTGGGATCTCGTTTGTGCGAAACACTCGTTCCGTTTCGATATTCACCTGTTTCGCCGTGAGCAAGCCGAGGCGCGAATGAGCGGCGCCGACGTAAGCGCCCCAGGTGAGCTTCTTGTACTCCTGCATGGCGTCGGCAGGCCTGCCGAGTTGTTCTTCGAGCGTGCGGCCGATCATGAATTGTGCTTCAGAGGCCGGTTCCGAGCCGGGATACTTCGAAACAAGTCGTCGCCATTCCTCGATGGCGGCCTCGTAATGTTCCTGAAGGAATTCCGCTTGGCCGAAATGAAACAGTATTCGCGGCGATCGGGCATCAAGCGGGTATCGCAACAGAAACTCGCTCCACTGCTTTCGGGCTTCGACATAGTCTTTCTTGCGAAACGCTTCCGCCCCGATGAGGTAATCGGCCTCGATCAATTGCTGCTGTACGCCGCTCCATGCGCCGTGAGCAGGATGCTTCGCGAGAAAATCTCTCCAAGCGGTAATTGCTTCCGTGAATTTACCTTGCCGCAACAGCGCCGAGCCGAGCATATTGCGAACATCGGCGGCCTCGGGCGCAGCGGCGCGCTTGGCATCGCTCAGGAACTGTTCGGCCGCAATTGCCGCTTCGGCGAAACGTCCGCGCGCCATGCGCGATTGGACGAGTCCCATGCGAGCCTCGTTCGCCAGTTTGTGCTCGGGAAACCGAGTGAGAAACGCTTCCGTCGCGGCGATGCCGAGCGCAAGGTCATCGTCGTCGGCCGGCGACGGCATGCGATAGCTCCAGGCGACGCCCAGGTACGACCGCGCCACGAAGTCGGCTTGCGTCTTGTCGGCCGGCAACCTTTCACCGGGCCAAAGCGCCATCAGGTCCTGCCACGCGCGACGAGCTTCGGCGTGCCGACCTTGATGGAACCGACTTTCACCCAACCTGTAGCGAGCTTCCGGCGCGCGCGGATCATCGGCGCGTTCTTTGATAAACTTCGCATATCGATCGGCGGCTTCCTCGAAGTTGCCGCTGAGCCGATGGCATTCGGCGATCTGCATCTCGATTTCCGGCCGTAGCTCCGGCTTTGGCCCGAGCTCAATGGCCTGCTGAAAGAATTCCAACGCTTTAACATAGTCGGGCGGCGGCTGATCCGGAGAACTATGCTCCGTGCGCGGCGTCGCATACTTGCGAGCGAAGCCGAGATACACGTCGGCAAGTTCCTGCTTGCGCTCGTGCGACAGCAGATACTCGGCCTCGGCGCGATAGATCACTTCCGCCGACGCGAAGTCTCCCTTCTTCGCCAGCGAGACGCCGCGAGCAAATCGGGCTCGGCGGGCCCAAGGGCTCTTCGGAAACTCTTCTTCGACTCGGAGAAACGCCCCGGCGGCTTCGTCGTATTTGCCCGCGAAGTGCCAAGCACGACCTGCTGCATAAAGCAACCGATCTCGAGCCGCCTTCGGCGCGGCGGCCAGCTTGTTCAATTCCGCAGCGGCCTCGGCATAGCGACGATCTTGCAACATGCCGGCTACCGCCGAAGGCAACCGTTCGACGCGATCCCACGGCAACGGATCGTTCGACTCCGCCGCACGACTCACCGCGCCGGCGGCGCCACAGAGGAGCAAGATGCCGTAAAGAGAATGGCGGCAGGACAGCATGGCCCGACTCCTAGCGAAGCGTTCGCATACGGCACGCCGCAGAATCTCGACGGCAGTCGTATACGGGGGGAAATGGCAACGACGGATATTAGCCTACCGAGCAGCACGCTCGCGGCACGAGCCGGCATTGGAAATGCGCCGGCTCGCACGCCTAAGACGCACCCAATGTCTGGAAAGTTTCCGGAGTTTTCGCGAATATGCTAAGCAGGTCGCAAAACGGGGCTATTCCCGCAACTTGCCGACGGTTCGACGTCCCGCTCCCTGCCGCTTTTGGAGTTCGTCTCCCAGGTCTGCCCGGGCGGATTCGGCCATTTTCTGCAGCCGGGCGACCACATCCGGGTGGTCCGCCTGCACGTCGTGGGTTTCGCCCGGATCGGCCGTGAGATCGAAGAGCGCCAACTCCGTGCGGCCTTGCGCATACGGGCCGGGTTGGCCGCCGCTGCCGGGCGACTCCAGCTTGCGATAGGCATGGGGAAAGTGCAGCTTCCAGCGTCCGCTGCGTACGGCATGGAGACCATCGCCCCAATAGAAATAGAGTGCGTCGTGCGGCGACTTCGCTCCGGCGACACCGAACATCAACGGGCTAATATCGAGCCCGTCGATCTTGCGCGTCGAATCGAGCGGCACTCCGAGCAGCTTGGCGACCGTCGGCAGGATATCGATGGTCATCACCGGCTCGCTGCAAACCGTGCCGGACGGAATCTTGCCGGGCCAGCGCATGAGGCAAGGAACACGCTGCCCGCCGTCCCAGGCCGTTCCCTTGCCGTGTGCGAGCGGTTTCGCCGAGCCCGCATGATCGCCGTAGGAAAGCCAAGGGCCGTTGTCGGATGTGAATACGACCAGAGTGCGATCGTCAACGCGGTTACGCTTGAGCGCCGCGAGAATTTCGCCGACCGACCAATCGATCTCCGAGATCACGTCGCCGAAGAGGCCGCGCTTCGTCTTGCCGGCAAACTTCTCCGAGACGAACAGCGGCACATGCGGCATGCTGTGCGGTACGTACAGCAGAAAAGGCCGCTCGTGATTTTTGTCGATGAACTTTACGGCGCGCTCGGTGTACGAAGTTGTGAGCTTCGTTTGGTCGGGATTGAGCTCGACCGTCTTCTCACCATCGATCAGCGGCAGGGCGGGGAACTTAGAAGTCGGATGTTTCGGCCACATGTCGTTGGAATACGGGAGCCCAAAGTATTCATCGAAGCCGTGCCGCGTGGGCAGAAACTGCGGGTGATGCCCCAGATGCCATTTGCCGAAGATCGCGGTGGCGTACCCCGCCTGCTTCCCCACTTCACCGAGCGTTGTTTCCTCATCGGCGATACCGATCTTGCTTTGCGGCCCGAGTGCGCCGAGGATGCCGACACGGTTGGGATAGCAGCCGGTCAGGAGCGCCGTGCGTGAGGCGCTGCACACGGCTTGCGCTACATAGAAGTCCGAGAACTTCATCCCCTCGGCGGCCATGCGATCGAGATTCGGCGTCGCATAACCTTCGGCGCCAAACGGCCCAATGTCGGCATAGCCGAGATCATCGCAAAAGATGACGACGATATTCGGCTTCGCACCCTCGGCGGCAACGGCGGAGGCGGCGAAAAGAGCGGCTGCAATCAAAGTCAGTACGCGCGCCATCGAACGAGCTCCCGGGGTTGAATCGCGTGAATTTCATGAACCTACTTGGCCGTTTTCAAACCGCCGAGGGCCTTGTGCACCATGACCCTTTCCGCGGAGCGGGGCGATTGGAACTTACCGGCCAAGACGTCGTCTTCCGTGAAGCGCGCGAGCAGAATCTCGCGATCCGACGCACGGTTATGGTCGTAAATGATGTAGTACGTCCCGTCAGGGTGCTGGAAGCCGTCAGGATAAGAGACGCCGGTTCGCTCGTCGAGCATTAGACCGCCGCGCCAGGTTTGCCCCTCGTCGTCGGACACGTAGGCGGTAAGATGCGAACGCTTGGGCGTTCGCTCTTCGATTTTGCCGTGCTTTACCAGCAATAATCGGCCGGATGCCAACCGTCGCAAGTGAAACCGGGCGCTGGTGTGGCCGATTTTCGACGGTTGCGGTTCGCTCCAGGTTCGGCCTTCGTCCGTGGAGTAACTCTCCGCGATGCCGTAGTCGGTACGCGCGAGCATCCACAGCCGGCCGTCCTTGAGTTCGACGAACATATGCTCGTCAAATTGGCTCTTCGGAAACAGTACGCCGCCGCGCCGCTTCCATGTCTTTCCCTGATCCGTCGATTCGTAAACGTGGGCCATCCGCTCGCCGTCGAGTTCGTGGAACAATTCACGCAACCGCGCCGGTCCGATGCGGCTACGAGTCCAGAGCGACGCTGGCAAGAGCCATGCGCCGCTTTTCAGGACGAGCGGCTTGTTGAGCGTCGCTCCGTTCGCTATTCGACGGGGCGTTGACCAAGTCGGTTCGTCCGCATCGGGATTGTCGCAGCGAATGGCCCAGACGCCGGCCCGGCCGTCAAAGTAGCCGAGTGACTGATCGTAGAAGAGCCACAACCGCCCGGTCGGGTCGGTCCAGAAGTTGCCGACGAGCGCGCGGCGTGCCAAGCCGTCGGGGGCGTCGACCGGATCGATCACGAGCCGCGGTTCGCTCCACGTCTTGCCGTCGTCGTCGCTCGTCGCCACGCAGAAAAACCCCTTCTCGGAATCGCCGCCGGCGACCCAAGCCGCCCAAAGCCGCCCCTTCGGCGTGCGATCGATACCGATGACCATCGCATAATCGAGTTCGGCGTTGGTATACCGCTTACCGGGCTTGGTGATGATCGGCACCGGCTCAATGCCGAGATCGATGATCGCCTGCGACGGCGGCGAAGCATCGGCGGGCGGCTTGTCCGCGGCACTTCCATAGGCCGCGCAAAGCGAGGCGACGACGAGCACGACGGACGAACGGCATTTATTCATGGGCAGGCGTCGGCACTTTCACGACCATTTACTAAGCAAGCAACGACAGAGGATTACGACGCTCTGTAAGCGGCAGAGTCACTCGCGCTCCTCCCTGTCGATGCGATTCAAACACCGCGCATACAAACTCCACAGTCTGCGTCGCTTCGATCAATCCGCACAGCGGCTCGCGATCGTTCTTCACGGCGTCGATCAAGTCGCTCACCGCCGCAATGTGATTCCCGACAAACGACTTCATGTCGGCTCGCGGTTCCGGTACGCCCGGCCCGGCCGATGAGATCGGCACCCAGGTGCGGGTTTGTCCGGCCGTTTGAAACGGGTTGCCGCGGGCGAGCTGCGCCAGCGGTTCGGTGTCGATTTTGATATCGATCAGCCCCTCGCTGCCGACGACCTGCAGGCCGAATCCTTGGTTCTTTGCGCCATCGTCGGCAATCGAGTCGAAATACGCGATCGGCCCCAGCTTCGTATCGAAGCGGGCATGCACCTGGTTTCCGGCTAGCGGCCCGAGCCCCTCCGCGCCTTCCTTAATATGCGCCTTCGTGACGAGCTCGCCGTCTTGCTTCACCGTCGCCGAGCAAGCAGTTAGCCCGCCGCCGAGAAACGACACGAGATTCAGGACGTGCGTACCCAACACCCACAAGTCTTCCGATCCGCCGCGGCGATCTCCCTTGCCTCGCCCACGAATCTCCAGCACCTTGCCGATCGCGCCGTCGGCCATCATCTTCTGCACGGTGACGAGCGTCGGATGGTAACGATTGCGATGTGCAACGGCGATCTTCGTGCCGGTTTTCTTGCAGGCCGCGGCGATCAGATCAGCTTCGGCCGGCGAACGAACAAACGGCTTCTCGGCGTAGATTCCGCGGGCGCCCGCTTCCACGGCGGCGAGAATCATTTCGCAATGTTCGTGAACGTGCCTCGGCCCCACGGCGACAAATTCCGGCCGCGCCGAAGCGAGCATGGCCCGATAGTCGGCAAAGCCGTCGGCGACCTTCAACTTCTTCTTGGCGGCTTCGAGCCCGGCCGCATCGGCATCGGCCACGGCGACGATCTCGGCTTCAGGAAACGCCAACCATACGGTGTCGAGCCCGTGCCCGTAGTTCCCCTGGCCGGTGTGGCCGATTACGCCGACGCGCAGCTTCTTCGCCGGCTCCGCGGTTCGCCCGGTTGTTGCGGCAAGTGTCGGAAGCACCGCCATGCCGGCGGCGGAGACGAGAAAGTCGCGACGTTGCATGAGCAAGCTCTCTATCAATAGGCGAGGCGAGAACGACAAGGCGGGCTATTCAATCTGCGCGTGCGGGTTCGGCGGAGCAATCTCGACGGCGACGTGCGAAACGGACGCCGAATCGCTCTTGGCATGCGCATCTGTTCCGACCGAAGTTTCGAGAATCATGATTTTCTGCCAGATGTTCCGGCTCAAGTCGGTCGCCAAGTTACTCACTTGGTCGACCGCTTCGATCGCCACCGGATCGGGAAACTCCTGTACGTACAATGCTCCGGTTTTGCTAAGCAGCGAAAGCAGTTCGCTACAGTAATCCAAATAGCGCCCCAATTCAAACGGCGTCATGGTTCGCTTGGGAGACGACGCCGTCGCCGTGCCGCGGCCCGTCACGCGTTCCGGGTCCTTCGTCAGTTGATGCATATCGATGATATGCGCTAGTGAACGCAGTTCGCGTACGGCATCGAGCGCACGAGCGCGTTTTAATCGCAATTCCAGCGAGAAGAGAAAGACGATCGCGGCGCCGACAAATACAATACTGGAGATTGATGAATCGACCGCCTGCACGAAGTGCTCCAACTCGAACACTTCGTCATTGAGTCGCACTGCCCGCGCCGTAACGACGACGAGCGCGGCGATCAGTAGAACCAACAGGCACACTCCGCCCCGCAACCACAGGTTCGGTTGACGAATCTTTCGAGCCCGCACGACCGACTCTTGAGCCAAGCGATGCAACTCGACCGATACGCGATACAGTCCCGACTCCGGAAATCGCTCGTGAATACGCCGGCTCAGTAGTCCGATCGTATCGACGATTTGAGCCGGCTGCAGATTTCGATAGTCGGTCGGTGAGGCGGTTTTCGGCATAGTGTAATCGCGACGCGTCGGGCGAGCGCAAGCGGTTTTGCCCAGTATATCCGAGGTCCGCGAGGGTGGTATTACCTTCCATGTCCGACGAATCGCTGAATTCCGGGCTTCTGCTTTTATGAGGCCGTTGCATATAATTCCGCAGCACACGTCGGAACGTCCGGCACGGCTCGAGCACCGCAAGTTCGGCCCCAGGGCGCGTTTCGCGACGTTTGCGAAGTCACCAAGCACCGACTCCGCCTACTTTCGAGAGGCGTCGACCATGTCGTATGCGAAACTGCGTCAGCAGTTGGCCGAGCAAGCGGCCCGGCTGATGTTTGAAAACCAGATCTCGTTTCAAAAGGCGACGCAGCAGGCGGTTCACCGCGTCGGCGGCGGCTACATCGACCGCAAGGCGCTGCCTACACAACGGGAAATTCGCGCCGAGATTGCCAAGCTCGCTTGGCTCACCGAACAAAGCGACGATCGGCTGCTGGAGCCGCCGGAGCCGACGGACCGCTTCGTCGTGTACGCTTCGCACCTGGCGCCGCTGGAGCAAATCCCGCGTTTCGGCCGTTCCCCTCGGGGAGAAGACCTGCTCTCACACAGTTTGCGAACGTTCGACTTGGCGCGCGAAGAATTGCCGTACGACGAGGAGTTTCTCACGGCGGCGCTGCTGCACGAGATCGGTCGCGCGATCGATCCGCAAGATGCGACCAGAGTAGGCCTGGAAGCGCTCGGCGACCACCTGACCGAGCGCACGGCATGGCTCATGGAGCACCTCGAGGCGGGGCGGGCATTTCACGAGGGCTCGCTCGGACAGCGCTCGCGACGGCGACTGGCCGAATCCGAGTGGTTTGAAGATTTGCTGCAACTGGCCGAATGCGATCGTCGCGGCTGTTCGCTCGGCGTGCGCACCAGCGACCTGGAGACGGCGCTCGCGTACTTGCAAGAACTCGACGCCGCGTACGGTGAATCGTAAACGACCGTCGCGGTCTTAGTACTTGCCGTAAAGTTGATCGCGCTTACGCTGATTGTACGCAAGCTTTTCGGCGGGCGTCATCTTTGCAACGTCGGTCGTTGCCGGAGTCGCCGGCTTCGGGGAGGCATTTGCATTCTTTCGGCACGCGCATTCGCCGTGCTTCGGCGTTTCCACCGCGGCCGGCTTCGACGTGCAAGTACATGCGTGATGGTCGTCATGCTTCGTGGCGGCCGGCCTCACCTCGGCAGGCGACGTCGCAGCCGAAGGAATTGCCGCCGGCACGCTGACAGTGGAACCCCCGCCGTAGCTCATGACGCTCGTTTGCAGCAGCAGATCGTCTTCCAACCTTCGCTGCGGCTTGATTTTCAATCGCTCCAGTACGCCGTGATAGGCCCGCACGGCCTCTTCCGGTGAAATGAGTCGATCGGTAATGAGCCGCAGCAACTCGACGAACGCAAGTTGGTTCTCGGCGTTGTTGATTTTCCGGCCGTAGAGAGCGACGCGGGCGCCGTATTTCTGCGCCTCGGCGATGAGCTTAAAGGCGTCGTAAGTCGTACCCGCCCCGCCGCCGAGAATGCCGACGACCAAGTGCGGATCGTATGCCACGAGGTCTTCCATCGCCTTGGGGCCGTGATAAACGACCTTCAAGAAAGTCGGCCGACCGGCGTAGGCGACGCCTGCCAAGGTGCGGGCAATCGCGTCGTTGATAAAGTTCGCCGTATCCGCGGCCGCGAGGCCCTCGGGAGCATTCGGGTCGAATACCTCCAAGAAATGTCGGAAGCCCTTGGCTTCGGCCTCTTCACGGAACTTTGCGTACTCTTCCAGGGCAAACTTATCGAGGTCGAGCCGATTATTGAACGTGACGCTGTAGAGACCAAGGTTAGTTCCGCGCCCGCGTTCGACAGGCGTACAGCCTACATGGCCGCACTGGATGTGGTCGAGCAAGGCCGAGCGAAACGGCAACGACGGCTCTTGGATATAGCGGTTGCCGCGCAAGACCCAAACGTCGGTCGTGTCGTTTGCCCGGGCCGCCGGCGTGATATGCGAATTGTCGAAGAGCCGCTCTTGGTTGGTCAGTACGTCGTTCGTGCTGGCCGACATCAGCATGATGTCGATTTTGCCCTGAGCGACGATCTGCCGGATTTGCGCGCGATACTCGGCCAGCGTACGGAAGCGCAGTTCGCCGCCGTGCGCCTCGGGCGACTTGCCGGCCGCGCCGATGCCGAACGCCATGTCGGCGTCTTTGGCGTCGGCAATGATGAACTCGCGCGATCCGGACGGATCGGCGTGAATGGCGGCGAGTTTTTGGTCGAGTGACTTTTGCATGATCGCGCTTCTAGTTATTTGCCGCCGATGCGAGCCAGGACCGCATCTTGCGTTTCTTTGAGAACCTGAGCACTACGCTTGAGCGCCTGCACTTCCTTCGGCCAGAGTTCGATTTCGTGCGTCGCTAGGCGACCTTTGCGACCGACGACGGTCGGCACCGACAGAGCAATATCGCGAATGCCGTAGCACCCGTTCTGCACCGACGAAACCGGCAGGATGCAGCGGCGATCCAAGGCCACGGCTTCGATCACTTCTTGACTGGCGAGGCCGACGGCGAAACCGGCGCCCCCCTTCTTCTTGATGACCTCGGCGCCGGAGCCTTTGGTGCGCGTGAAAAGTTCGTCCGCCAAACGAGGTTGCCAGCCGGGATATTTTTCCAGCGGCAGGCCGCCGATCGTGGCGCTCGACCAGACGGGGACCATGCTGTCGCCGTGTTCGCCGAGGATTAGCGCCGAGACTTGCGTCGGCGCGGCGTCGAGTTTGTCGGCAATCAGGCTGCGGAAACGGATCGTGTCGAGCACGGTGCCGAGCCCGAGCACTTGCGATTGCGGCAACTTCAGCCGTTGCGAGGCGACGTACGTGAGAATGTCGACGGGGTTCGACACGACGACGACGACCGCATCTTGCTTGTAGCCGACCTTCTGAATTTCGGCCAGGATGCCGACGAAGAGATCGGTATTGCGATTGATTAGATCGAGCCGGCTTTCATCCGGTTTGCGTCGCAGACCGGCCGTGATGCAAATGACGTCGCTCGTCGGAATGTGTTCGTAACCGCCGGACGAGATCCTTTGATCGGCCATGAGCGTGGCGCCGTGGAGCAAGTCGAGGGCTTGCCCGCCGACCGCTTCCGCGTTGACGTCCAAGAGCGCGATCTCGCGCACGATTTTGCCGGTTTGCAGAGCGAATGCGGTGCATGAGCCGACGAGACCTGCGCCGCCGATAATACTTACTTTCATGGAAACTCGTTATCCGTTGCTGGTGATTGTCTTGGAATTGTCTAGCGCTTGCTGAGTTCCGCCATCACGCGGTCGGTGATGGCGCGGACGAGCGCTTCTTGATCGATTCCGGCCGCCGCGGCGGCAACTGAAGCGGCCTGCTCTACGGCCGGCGCGGCCTTGCCCTTGGCGGGCATCGGCGGCGGGGCGTCGAACGCCTTTCGTTCCACGCCGGCGGCCTTCCAACTATCGCGGAAGACGTCGTTCGCGCAGATGTCGCAGTTTTCCATGCCCGGAGCGACGCGCGGATCGGACCAGCCCCACTTCGTCTTCAGGTCGATGAGCTCTTGCGACTTCTGTTGATTGAGGTACGTGACCTTGCCGAGGTCCTTGGCCAGCATGAGCATGCGGCAGTAGGCATCGAGGATTTCGGTCCACCAGTAGGCCCGCTCGACGCTCTCGCCGTAGCTGATGGTGCCGTGATTGGCGAGAATGATGACGTTTGTCTTGTGAACGAACGGCAGAACAGTATTGGCGAAGGCGTCGCCGCCCGGCGTTTCGTAGACCGTGATCGGCGTTTCGCCGAGAAACACCTCTACTTCCGGCAGCACGCACTGCGGAATCGGCTCGCGAGCAATGGCGAACGCCGTGGCATGAGGCGGGTGGCAATGCACGCAACTCTTGATTTCGGGCCGGGCCTTCATGATGGCCAAGTGCAGCAGGACTTCGCTCGTGCGTTTACGGCGACCAGAAAGTTGCTTGCCGTCCATGTCGACGGTGCAAATATCGTCGGGCTTCATAAAGCCTTTGCAGATCATCGTCGGCGTGCAGAGCACTTCGTTCTCGCTCAGCCGATAGGTGATGTTGCCGTCGTTCGCCGCGGCGAAGCCTTTGGCGTAGAGCCGGCGGCCGATCTCGCAGATTTCTTCTTTAATCTTGTGAACGTTGACGTTTGCCATGGCGTTTCCGGTCTCGTTTGTCAGGTGCTTGGTTCTTGGTTTGTCGTACTGAGTTCGAAGGGACAGTCGCCGCTATTTTTCGGCGTGATGGATTTCCATCTGGTCGAGAATGGCGGCGTTATAAGCGTCGAGAGGTTTGTAATTCGGGGCGAACGGCTGGGCCGCTTCCACCCCTTCGCTAAAGGCGATCATGCTGCCGTGGCCGGCGCCGAGATCGTCGTACACGACGAGTTCCTCCGCCGCGGCCGGCGACTTGCCGGAGAGGTTGTCGAGCGACAGCGGTACGACGACGCGATAGCTTCCGCCCGCGAGGCTCGGATGCCTTTCGCTCAATGTGACCGTGCCGATTACAGTGCCGATTCGCATGTTCTTGTGCGTTGCCTACTTGAGTAAATCGAGAAGTTCGTTGCTCAGGTTCGATCGAGCCGCGAGCCACGCGGCGACGATTCGCCGCAAGAGGTAGTCGCTCTTGCCGGCCGGCCGCACAACCAAAACATTTGCGTCGACCGCGCCCGCCGCCTGAGCAACCTGCTGCGGATCGTCTCCAATTACGGCACGAACGCCGCCGTGACGATTGGCCGCGATGACGGCGGCCTCCGCTTCGTCGGCGAACAGCAGCGCTCGCATGCCGCCGCGGGCCGCGCCGTCGGCAAGCTCTCGCACCGCGGAAACCAATCCGGCTTTCGCCAGTTGCTGCACGCCGTAGCCGTCGCGTCGCAAAAAGTCGACCACCCGCGTCGCATCAAACCGCGAAGCCGCGACGGCGATCGCAAGCGAACGCAAAGCGATCGGCGACGATGGTGCGCCCGGCGCCCTTCGCACGAGCGCGATCTTCCGTTGGCGGAGAATATCGCAAACGGCCGGGGTAACGACCGCCTTCGGATCGACGATCAGTTGGTTGATTTCCGCGAGACGACCGTCGATGTCTCCCAAGGCGATTACGCGGCCGGCGAGATCTAAACTGCCCCTCATCCGGCCCTCGGCCACCTTCTCCCGCGAGGGGAGCAGGGCGGAAGAATCCTCCCTAGCAGGCGTCGGCGCAGGCGCAGCGGCGGTCATGCGCGACAAGACGTCGCGGACCATGCGCTCGATTTCTGCGGCCGATACGTTCATAAACCTAACCGTCTTGGATTCCCAGCACGCTCCAGCGAACCGGCGTGTTGTCGCTTCCCATCAGTTCGCGCGTCCCCTTGCCGTCGCTGGTGATGATCACCGTCTGTCCGACGGCGGCGCCGAGGCTATCGATTGAAATCACCGGATCACCGTCGGGCGAGCGTCCGTCGGCTTGCAACATCTGGACGATCAGCAACTTCCAACCGTTCATGGTCGGATGCTTGATCGTGCTCGTTGCGGTACCGACGACGCGGGCGAGTTGCATCTGCTTAGGCCTTTCCCAGGATTCGCAAATCATCAATCAGCGAGCAGCGGCGTTCGCGCGTGAACGTCAGCGGCGTCGTCACTCCCTCACCGGTCGGCGTGGCGATCGAGAACGACAGATACCCTTCGCCCCCGAGACCGAGCGACGCCATGCACGGGCCGTTCTTGACGAACAGCGTCGTATCCATTTCACGCCCCATCTTCGTCATATTGCGAACGTTGTTGGAATGGATGATCGCCGTGTGGCGGAAGCCGTGTTCGTAGAACTTCGCCTTGGCGATTGCTTCGTCGACGTTGCGGCAGCGTACGAACGGGACGAACGGCATCATTTGCTCCACGGGGACGAACGGATTCGTCTCATCCGTTTCGCCGAACAGCAGGTCGACGTCGGGTCCGATGCTCTTGCCGATGCCGCGGGCCAGCACCGCCGCGTCTTGGCCGAGGAATTCCTTGGCCGGCACGTCATGCTTGTGTTCCCCTTCGCCGACCGAAGTGATGGCGACCTTCGTCAGCGCATCCACTTCGCGAGCGTTGAGGCGAGCGGCGCCTGCGCGATCCATGGCGGCCAGCATCGCGTCAAACACCGATTCGACGACGAACACTTCCTTTTCGGCGATGCACAACAGGTTGTTGTCGTAAGCGGCGCCGGTGATGATCGAGCGGGCTGCCCGATCAAGATCGGCCGTTTCATCGACGACGACCGGCGGATTGCCCGGCCCCGCCACGACGGCCCGCTTGCCGCTATTGAGCGCGGCCCGCGCGACGGCCGGACCGCCGGTGACGCAGATCATCTTCACGCCGCGATGCTTAAAGATGTTGTTGGCCGTGTCGAGCGTCGGTTCCGCGATGACGCAAACCAGATTGTCGATTCCCAAGTCGCGGTAGATCGCTTCATTGAAGCGGCGCACTCCTTCGGCGGCGATTTTCTTGCCGCCCGGGTGCGGGTTGACGACGAGCGTATTGCCGCCGGCGATCATGCTCACGGCGTTGCCCGTGATGGTCGGCAGCGAATGCGTGATGGGGGTGATGCAACCGATGACTCCGAACGGGGCGTGCTCGATCACCGCCAAGCCGTGGTCGCCGCTGAAGACCTCGCTCCGCATGAACTCCACGCCGGGCGTGCGACGGCCCAGCGTTTCGAGCTTTTCGATCTTGTGCTTGAGCCGGCCGACCTTCGTCTCGTTCATCTCGGCGGTGCCGAGCTCGACGCATTGATCGATCGAAATCCGGCGGATGTGGTCGATGATTCGCTTCCGATCTTCGATCGTGCGCCGCGAGAGTTGCTCGAAAGCCTCCGTCGCCGCGGCGACCGCTTCGTCGACGCAGGTGAATACGCCGTAGCGGCCGACAAACGACTTCGGCGCGGCGTGGGCACGCCCGGCAAGGCCCGAACCGTTGAGGTTCTTGAGCACTTCGTTGACGACGTTGCGGATCAGGTCTTCAGTAGTTGCCATAGCTATTCACATGTGTTTTGCGTATTGGTAAGCAGCGATGCGATCGCGCTATGCATTCTGTCGATTGAAAACGTTCTGGTTGTCCACTTGCACGGTGTCGACGATGCCGATGATCACGGCGTCGATCGGCAAGCTCTTCGTTTCCGGCGTGAGCCGAGCGCTCGAGCCCTGCACGATGAGCACGTACTCCCCTTCGCCGCACCCCATGGTGTCGACCGCGACGAACGTGCGTCCCGTCGTAACGAGCCGCTTCCGGTCGCCCGGGTCGATGCGATACGGTTCGACGATCAACAGTTTGTGTCCGACCATCGAGCCCACTTTTTGCGTGGCCACGACGCTGCCGGTGACTTTCGCGACGAACATAAATCACGAACTCCGATCTAGTGTTAGTTGCCCGCGGCCAGCGTTTGCTTGGCCAATCGAGCCACGACGATCTCTTCATTCGTCGGCACGATCCAAACCTGCGTCTTGCTTTGCGCAGCGCTGATGCACTGCTCCCCCTTGGCCGCGGCGTTTTTCGCCGGGTCGAGTTGGATGCCGAGACCTTCCAAGCCTGCGCACACGGCGGCGCGGATGCCGACGCCGTTCTCTCCGATGCCGCCGGCAAATGCGATGACGTCGCAGCCGCCGAGTTCGACGAGATAAGCGCCGAGGTACTGCCGAATGCTGCCGACGAACACGTCGAGCGCCAACTGTGCTCGAGCATTGCCGGAGGCGGCCGCCTGCTCGACGTCGCGCACGTCTTCCGACACGCCGCTCAGGCCCAAGAGCCCGCTGCGGCACGCCAGATCGTCGAGCACTTGGTCGAGCGACTTTCCGGTCGCCTTCATCACGACGGGCAACGCGAACGGATCGAAATCGCCGACGCGGTTGTTATGCAGCAACCCCGTCTGCGGACTCATCCCCAAGCTGTTGCCCATACTCTCGCCGTTCTTGATCGCGCACAGCGAATTCGAGCCGCCCAGATGACACGAAATCACGCGGAGATCCTTACGGCCGAGCAACTCTGCGCAACGACCGCCGATATAGCGGTGGCTCGCGCCGTGAAAGCCCCAGCGACGCACCTGATACGCATCGGCCCACTCGTACGGCACGGCGTAGAACTTGTTGCGAGCCGGAATCGTTTGATGGAAGCCCGTTTCAAAGGCCGCCACCAACGGAATCTCCGGCAGCTTCTCGCTCAACAACCGCATCGCGGCGATGTACGGAGGATTATGCGCCGGGGCAACCCGACTCATCTCTTCCATCGCCGTGAGCACGTCGGGCGTCACGCGTTGTGCGCCGCTGTACCGACCGCCGTGCACCGCCTTAAAGCCGATTGCCGCCACTTCCGCCCCGTCTTTCAAGCACCCTTCCTGCGGGTCGGTGAGTTGCTCCAGGCAATGACGCACCGCCACCGCGTGGTCGGGGACCACGGCCGTGAGTTCGCGACGCTGCTTGCCGGCGATCTCGACGAAGCACTTGCTCTCGGGCGAACCGATGCGCTCGGTGCCGCCGCGGGCCAGTTGGCGTTCGTCGTTCATGTCGAACAAGCGGTACTTGAAACTCGTGGAACCGAGATTGGCGACGAGAATTTTCATCCTTGAATCTCCGCGAGGGGTTCGCTTAGCCGAAGTACGCCTTGACCAAGCCTTCCGACGGACGCGGAATCACGTGGCTGGCGGTGACTTCACCGACTTGTTGAGCCGCTTGCACGCCGGCTTCCACGGCCGCGCGGACGCTGCCGACGTCGCCGCGGACGATCGCGGTGACTAAGCCGCCGCCGATGGCGACCTTCTTTACGATCTCGACGTTCGCAGCCTTGGCCATCGCATCGGCCGCTTCGACCAAAGCAACCAGGCCCTTCGTTTCCACCAAACCAATCGCATCGTTCATGGGACGTTTTTCCTTTACGGGGGTGATCTGTTCTTGGGGCGGAATCGCCTGGGGCGCTTCCGCGGATGCGGCGGCCGAATTGCGACGCGGCGAGGGACGAGCGGGGCTCGCCTTCTTGGCCGGACGTTTCTTACGACTTACCGCCATCGTTCAACTCGCTGATTTCAAAGAATGACTTAAGCACCGCGTGAGCGGCGAACTACTCGACGCCGGCCGCGGCCAGACCGCTCGGGAGAACGGCGCCGATATCGCCGTGCGGACGCGGAATCACTTGCACGCTGACGACTTCACCGATGCGGCCCGCGGCGGCGGCCCCGGCATCCGTGGCGGCCTTCACGGCGGCAACGTCGCCCGTCACGAACGCCGTCACCAAGCCGCTGCCGACCTTATCCCAACCGAGGAACTGCACGTTGGCAGCCTTCATCATCGCGTCTGTGGCTTCGACCAGGGCCACGAAGCCCT
>CAZWDN010000045.1:20668-22445 GCA_964633125.1 uncultured Pirellula sp.
ACGTTGGCAGCCTTCATCATCGCGTCTGTGGCTTCGACCAGGGCCACGAAGCCCTTAGTCTCAATCATGCCCAGCGCTTCCATTTGCTTCGCCATTGCTGAAAATCTCCGAATCAAAAAAACAAAACGATTGTTTGCTCAAACTACAAAACTCAAGCGGCTCCGCGCGGGACCGCGTCGGTTACTGCTTCAACAACTCCACTTTCGTCGCATGGTCGAGATCGACCGCGTTTCCTTCGTCGGTATCGATATGCACTTCCAGCTTGCTCGTGGCGTCCGCCCGCACGAGCAAGTCTTCGAACGTCGTCGTGCAGCTTGAATGAATCCGCAGGTTCATCCGATCGCCGTTCTTCACGCCGTACCGTTCGGCGTCGGCGAAATTCATATGCACGTGCCGCTCGGCGCGAATCACGCCTTGCTTCAATTCGACAACTCCCTTCGGCCCCACCAACACGCAGCCCGGAGTGCCTTCGATTTTGCCGCTCGGCCGTACCGGCAGATCGATGCCGAGCGAAATGCCGTCGGTAAACGCGAGTTCCACTTGGCTAAAAGGACGTGTCGGTCCGAGCACTCGCACGGTCGGCAACATTCGCTTGCGCGGGCCCACGACCATGACCGTCTCCGCCGCGGCGAAGAAGCCGTCTTGATAGAGGGGCTTTTCAGGATTCAGTACCGCGCCGCGGCCGAAGAGCGTTTCGACGTCTTCATCCGTGAGATGGACGTGTCGCGCCGAAACGCTGACGACCAATTCCGGAGCTTTCGCAGCGCCGCTGCCGGCGCCGGACGACTGCTTGAAGACGATTTCCCGTACGATCCGTTCGATCGCGGCACGATCTAGTGAAGGGGCGATGCTCATGAAAGTTATTAGTATCCGGTAGCTAGTAGCCCGTTATTCATTAAGCCGCGTCGCTTGACGACGCGCGTCAAACGCATCGTCAAGCCGCCGTCGATGCGACGGTCAGCCGCACGCCCGCGGCTTCCACTTTCCGTTTCCAATCGGCGCTGATTCCGTCGTCGACCACGAGTTGCGAGGCTTCATTCAAAGGGGCCAAGTGCGAAAGACTCTGATGCCCAAACTTCGTGCTGTCGGCGACGACGATCACTTCTTCTCCCGCTTTCATCATCGCCCGCTCGGTTTCCACCAGCAGCAAGTTGCTGTTGTAGAAGCCGCGCTCGTTGATTCCCGCCACGCTGAGCACGGTTCGTCGCACGTTGAGCCGTTCCAACATTTCGTTGGCGTAAGGCCCGAGCGATACGCCGGTCCGCGGATACACGTAACCTCCCAACAGCACCAAGTCGGTCGTCGCATTCGAGGCGAACAAGTTCGCCACCGGCAGCGAGTTGGTCACAATCTGCAGCGGCCGGCCGACCAACAGCCGAGCCACTTCATAGGTCGTCGTGCCGCCGTCGAGCAGCACCGTGTCACCGTCGCAAATCAACTCCGCCGCTCGACGTGCGACGGCCTTCTTTTTGTCCCAGTTCGCCGGCTGCAGTTGGTCGAAGTGAGGCAGTTTCGGCGAAGCACCGGTATAAAACACACCGCCGTGCGTCCGCTTGGCATGCCCCGAGTCTTCCAATGCCTCCAGATCGCGCCGGACCGTCGATTCGCTAACGGTCAGCAACTCCGCAAGGTCGGGCAACGCCGCGAACCCGCGCTCGCGCACGAGCTCCAACAGTTTCGACCGACGTTCCTCAACAGTAGGCATAGCCTGGAATTCCCTTGCCAAGATCAGTGACAAGTATCTTCCATTTTTTGCCACATATCAATCACTAGACGC
>CAZWDN010000046.1:0-21129 GCA_964633125.1 uncultured Pirellula sp.
GTTCGCTCATGCCCCAATTCGCGACCATGCGTCGGGCGAGTTGCGTGGCGCGTTTAAGGTCGTTCTCCGCTCCGACGCTATATTCGTCGAACACGAGCTTCTCGGCGGCGCGGCCTCCCATAAGGCAGATCAGTCGAGCGTGCAACTCCCCTTCGCCGTAGCTGAGCTTGTCTTCCTGAGGAATGAGTTGCGTAACGCCCATCGCGCGTCCGCGCGGAATGATCGTGACCTTATGCACACGATCGTTGCCGGGCAAAATCCAGGCGAGGATCGTGTGGCCGGCTTCGTGATAGGCCGTCATCGCCTTTTCAAACGGCGTCAGCGTTTCTTCCCGCTTCACGCCCATGAGGATCTTGTCGCGGGCATATTCGAAGTCGCTCATGTCGACTTTGTCTTTGCCCTGACGCGTGGCCCAAATGGCGGCTTCGTTGACGAGGTTGCGGATGTCCGCCCCGGTAAGGCCGACGGTTCCTTGAGCCAGTCGTTCCAGATCGACGTCGTCGGCCAGCGGCACTTCGCGCGAGTGGACCTTGAAGATGGCGAGTCGGCCCTTGACGCTTGGGCGATCGACGACAACGCGGCGATCAAAACGCCCCGGCCGCAGCAACGCGGGGTCGAGAACGTCGGCCCGATTCGTGGCGGCCAGCACGATGACGGCTTCGTTCGGGCTGAAGCCGTCCATTTCGCTGAGGATCTGATTGAGCGTTTGTTCACGCTCGTCTTGACCGCCGCCGATGCCGGTGCCGCGCACGCGCCCGACGGCGTCGATTTCATCGATGAACAAGATGCATGGCGCGGCCTCTTTTGCGGTGCGAAACATGTCGCGCACCCGCCCCGCCCCGACCCCGACGAACATCTGAATGAACTCGCTGCCGTTGATCGAGAAGAACGGGACGCCGGCCTCTCCGGCAACCGCCTTGGCGAGCAAGGTCTTGCCGGTGCCCGGCGGGCCTTCCAGCAGCACGCCCTTGGGAATCCGTCCGCCGAGTCGCTGAAACTTCTGCGGGCTCTTCAAGAACTCGACGATTTCAGACAGTTCGTTCTTCACTCCTTCCAGTCCCGCCACGTCGGCAAACGTCGTGCGTTTACCTCCGGCGTCGTAGCGCTTGGCGGGGCTCTTGTTGAAGCCGGAGAGAAATCCGCCCCCCATGAATTGGTCGCGGGCACGGCGAAAGATCATGAACATGCCGACGCAGAGCAGCAGCGTCAGCCCGAGCGAATAGAGCATCATCACGCCGCCGCTATCCGACAATCGTTCGGCGACGTAGTGCTCGCCGAGTTTCTGACGGAGCATCCTATCGAGACTCTCGCCCGCAAACGGACTGACGATCGTCGTGAAATCCTGGTTGAGTTGCTGTGCCTGGCCGAGCGGTTTGGCGTCGACGGGCGTCCGCGGCGTTAGATAACGATCGAGCGACGACTCGACCGAATAGTTTGGGCCGAGCTTCGCGATGAGTTGATCTTCCAGCTCTTTGCCGGAGAAGGCGCTGAGAAGCACACGGAAATCGAGCGATACGGCCGGTGCCGCAGGCTTGGCTGCGGCGGTGCCCGTAGCCGTGGCGGAGGGAGCAGGAGCGGAAACGCCGGTACCGGCCGGCGGCTTCTTGAACTTGCCGACGAGTTCCCGGCCGTCGGTATGTGCTTCGGCAATGTTGTCGGCTTGGAGTTGTTCGTGGAACCGGCCGTAACTGATCGTCGGAATCGGGTGTTCGCCCGGCTTCATCGGCGTCGGCATCATCGGCGGATGGACGAAACGACCCGAGATGTCGTATCCGTCGACGACGACGTCGGCCACGTTGCCGGCTTCCAGTTGCGCCAGGAAGAAGCCGTAGCTGATGACGCTACGGGTTCGTGCCCGATCGATCGCGAACCACGCCCCGATGATGAGCATCGAAATGGCGATCAGAACGATCGTACGGCTCATCAAGAGCGGACGCGGCTGCTGCGGCGGGGTGGGCTTCGGTTCCGGCGCGGGACCGGGCGGGCTCTGTTCCATGAATGGCGACCTTGGCTCTCGGGTGCTTCCCAAACTAGGGCCCTTCAAGATAGGGTAGAAGCGTCGGGAATTCCAGCCGTGGCGTCGATTTGGGGAGACCGTTTGCGCTGACATGTGCCGGCGGTTGACGCTGCGAATTGCGGCCGCTTGACGATTCATAACCGAGGCATTGGGGAAACGCATGCGACGCGGCGCCGTGGCGGTCATCGTCGAAGCCGGCAAGTTTCTGGTGATTCGTCGCGCGCCGGGTATCTCGGCAGGCGGTAAGCTTTGCTTTCCAGGCGGCGGGATTGAGCCCGGCGAATCGGAAGAGGCGGCGCTTGTCCGCGAGTTGCGCGAAGAGCTTTCCGCCGACGTACGCCCGCTGCGGCGCATCTGGCGCAGCGTCACCCCGTGGAACGTGCATCTCGCGTGGTGGTTGGCCGAGCGCCGATGCACCGAGCCGTTGCTCCCGTTGCTTGACGAAGTATCGGAGTACTTTTGGTTGGAACACGACGAACTCGCCGCACATCCCGATTTGCTTTACAGCAACGGCGAGTTCCTCGCCGGAGTTCGCCGCGGCGAATTGCTGCTCGACGCACTTGCGCCCCACTTTGATTGACGCCGAGGCACGCCCGAACATGGAAGCCGATTTCATTGCTTGGCTAAGATCGCGCTTGCCCGCGCCGCCGCCGTCGCTCTTGGTCGGCCCGGGCGACGACGCGGCCGTCGTCGACGCCTCGGGAATGTCGGGCTTGGTGGCGACGACCGATATGCTCATGGACGGCGTCGATTTCCGGCTCACCGAAGCTGATCCGCGACGCATCGGACGGAAATCGCTGGCGGTGAACTTAAGCGACTTAGCTGCGATGGGCGCCGAGCCGGTCGCAGCGCTGGTGAGCCTGTCGTTGCCTCGCAGCGGCGGTTTCGCAATGGCGCGCGAAATCTACGAGGGCTTGCTGCCGTTGGCGGAAGAGTTTGGGACGGTGATTGCCGGGGGAGATACCAACGCTTGGGACGGCCCGCTCGTGGTCAGCGTCACGGCGTTGGGGCGGACGACGTCTCGTGATCCGCTACTGCGTAGCGGTGCGAAGCCGGGAGACGCCGTCGTCGTTACGGGAGAGCTTGGCGGCAGCATTCTCGGCAAGCATTTCGACTTTACGCCGCGCGTGCGGGAGGCGATCGCGCTGGCCTCGCGTTATGAGATTTGCGCGGCGATGGATATTAGCGATGGTCTGCTTTTGGACCTGAGCCGGCTCTGTGCGGAAAGCCGTTGCGGGGCCGAGCTCCATCTGGCGGCGGTGCCGATAGCCGCGGCGGCATTGCAACTGGCGAGATTACACCCCGACCAAGGCGCGGCCCTCGATCACGCGCTCGGCGACGGAGAAGACTTCGAGCTATTGCTGGCTATGTCCCCGGAAGATGCAAACGCCGCAAATCGCGACCAGCCGTTGCTTGCCGACCACGGAGTGCGACTGACGCAGATCGGGCAATTTGTCGCCGAGCCGGGCCTGTGGGGAATCGACGCCGCGGGCGTGCGTCGGAAACTTGAGCCTCGCGGCTACCAACACCGATTCGATTGATCATGGCCTTTCAGTTTAAATCTGAGTCGGAAGCCGACACTCGCCGCTTGGGGCTGACCCTGGGCGCGCTCTTGTTCGACGGCGCGGTCGTCGCTCTCAACGGGCCGCTTGGTGCCGGCAAAACACGATTGGTGCAAGCCGTGGCCGAAGCCCGCGGGCACGATCCCCGCGACGTGGTCAGTCCGACGTTCACGTTGATTCAAGAGTACCGCGGCGCGCGACCGGTGTACCACTTCGACGCGTACCGCCTGCGCGACGACGATGAGTTTCTGAACCTGGGACCGGATGAATACTTTTACGGCTCGGGCGTGTCGCTCGTCGAATGGGCGGAGCGGGTTGCCGGCTGCCTACCCGCCGAATACTTAGAGGTCGTCAGCAGGCCTGCGGCGCCGACGGTCCGCGAGTTTACAATTTCCGCCCATGGCGAGCGGTACGCGCCCATCGAAACGCAATTGGCGGCGGCATTAGGCGGGCACGCGATTTAGCCGGCCAAAAATCGTGACACAAACGTCAATCCTGCCGGGTATACTCTTCGTCGCGGCGGCCACGGAACGGTCGCAGTTTGCCCGGCGTGAATCTACGCTTGTTTAACGCGTTTCCTATTTCGAGGATGTCATGCGCCGCCTTCTATCGGTCGCTTCGTCGTGTTTCGTGCTGACTCAGGTACTCTTGTTTGTCGAGGCGGCGACGATCGTCCGTGCCGCGGAAGTCGATTACTTCGCCGTGGAATTGCGCGACCTCGACTTGACTGAAGGTGCGTGGGACGTGGGTGAGGAGCCCTCCTACTCGGTGTGGAATCGCCGGGAGTTGATGAAGCCGTATGTCGCCCTGGAGGGGGACGGCGAAGCGTATTGGACGCATGCGAACGACGGATCGTTTGCGCTTGTGGAGGATCGCAGCACCTGGGGCAAGGTCTCGATTCGCCGTCCGCATTCCGACGTGGACGTCGTCGGCTCCTTTTATTTTCCGAAGCGCGACTACGCTTCCTATGCTCGCGTGAAGTTCAAGATTGCGGCGTCGCGCGCCGGACAAGATCGACGTAAGGATTTTCTGGAAGCGAAAGTGCGTCACTATGCCTCCCTGCAATCGCGTAATCTGCCCGGTGCCGCTTGGTTTCGGCATCAGGCACGCGAGGCCGACTTAGAACTGCACGGCAAAACCGACCGTTCGCCGGCCACCGTCGCGGCGCGCTCGACGGATAGCTTTCGACCATGGAACGAGTTCGACGATACGTTCTCGCTCTTCTCCGGCAACCGCGCCGTGAGCGAGAACTTGCAACTTGATCGGGTTCTTCCCGCGGCTCGCGCCGATGATTCGGAAGTCGAGTTGAGCACCATCAAGGGAATCACCGTCGATGAGATCGATTGGAAAAAGCACCTGGCCGGCAAGAAGCCCGAACTCGATGCCTTGGCGGGCTATATTCCGGCCGATCAGCATGTGGTTTTCTTCTCCTCGTTTGAAGCGGCAATGGCTTTGGCCGACGAAGCCGATGAGCAGGGTACGCCGCTCGTGGAGCTCGCGGAGCCGCAAAGCCAAGACGCCGGCGTTCTGGCTCGGTATCAACGGCAGTTGGGGCTGAAAACGACGGAGCTCGGCCGCATGCTCGGGCCGTCGGTCATCAAGAGCATGGCCCTCACCGGCGGCGATCCTTACTTTCGGATCGGTACCGATCTGGCGCTCGTGTTCGAGGCACGCGATCTCGCGACGCTCAAGGCCGCGATCGTCGGGCAGGTCGCCTTGAATACCAAGGGGGAAGCCGGGCTGGCGATCACGGCGGGCAAGCTTGTCGACGGCGAAGAGAATATCAATTACGACCTTTGGAGCACGCCCGATCGCACGGTGTGCAGCTACGTCACGGCTTACGACAACGTCGTCGTCGTGTCGAACTCGTTGGCGCAAGTGAAGAATCTGTTCGCGGTGTCTACCGGCGCCAAGCCTGCGATTGCCGTGCTCGATGAATACCGGTTCTTTCGCGATCGGTATCCGTCGGGCGACCAAGAAGAAACGGCGTTTCTGTTTTTGAGCGACGCCACGATTCGCCGCTGGTGCGGCCCTCGCTGGCGGATCGGCGACTCGCGACGCACGCGCGATCTGGCGGTGCTTGCGGAGTTGCAAGCCGCGAATTTGCCGAAGCTGGCCGACGGCACGGCCGAGCCCGGCGCGATCCACACCGATCTGCGGCTATCCGTTTCCGGCGATGTCGCTCTAACTTCGGCCGGAGTCTATTCGAAGACTTTGGGTTCGCTCGGCTTTATGACGCCGATTGGTGAGTTGCCGTTGGAGCGGGTCACAAAGTCGGAAGCCGACGCCTATGGACGCTGGCGCGACGGCTATCAGAGAAACTTTAGCTGGGCCTTCGATCCAATCGCTCTCAAGTTCACGGTCGACGAGGCCCGCCTGGCAGGCGATCTGACGGTGATGCCGCTCATCGACAACACGGAATATCGAGAATTCATCGCGGTGTCGCGAGGAGCGAAACTGAAGCCGAATTCCGGCGACCCGCATGGCGCGGCGGTTCACGCGGCGCTGGCGATTAATAAAGACTCCGAACGCGTCAAGCAGCTTGCCGGCTTCGCACAGTCGTTCATTCCGCAGTTGAAAGTCGATCCGCTTTCGTGGCTCGGCGAATCGATCGCCATTTACGTCGACGACTCGCCGCTGTGGAAAGAGTTTGAAAAGCTTAAGACGGACGCTGAGCGAGAAAAGTTTGCCCGCGAGCATGTGTCCGAGTTGCCGATTGCCTTACGTTTCGAGGTGTCGAGCGCATTCAAGGCTACGGCGTTTCTCGTGGCGATTCGCGGTTTCGTCGAGCAAGCCGGCCCGGGCATGACGCTTTGGGAAACCAAGCAAGTGGGAGAGGATTCCTACGTAAAGATTTCACCGACGGCGAAAGCGGTTCCGCGCGGGCAGCCTGAGGAAAAACTTGCCATCTATTATGCTTTGACCGCCGACTCTCTTACGTTTACCGTGAGCGAAGACTTGATCAAGAAGTCGCTGGCTCGCAGCGCGGCGCGAGCGGCCGCACCTGCCGACGAGAAACCGTCGGCGGAAACCGTCGCATGGCTCGGCGAGAGCCTCTGTTTGGAAATAGGCGACTTGGCGATCCGGACGTTCTCTTTGCTGGGTTCCGATAGCTACCGAGAGCAGATGCAACGCTTGTCGTGGGGCAACCTGCCGGTGTTGAACGAATGGAAGCGACTTTATCCCAATCGCAACCCGGTGGAACTTCACGAGAGGTTGTGGGGTGTGAAGCTGACGTGCCCCGGCGGCGGGGAGTATGTGTGGAACGATGCTTGGCAAACGATGGAATCGACCGTCTACGGTCATCCCGGTGAACAGAAGCCGGGACCGGACGTGCCGCGGCAACTCCATGCGTTTTCGCGGGCGCGTCTCGGAGTGACGTTCGAAGAGCAAGGGCTTCGCGCTCGGGCTGAGCTGCAACGCCGTAAGTAATTGGGTTGCAAGACGGCCGGCGGCTCGGGATGATGGCGTTCCCGCCATAGGTCCCCTTCCCTGCCCCGCGGAGCCCTCGCCGTGAATTGCACACTGAGTCGTTCGCTGTTGCTTGCGTTAGTCGTGCTGTCGCTTGTTCGCACGGCGCATGCCGAGCCGGGACCCTACGGCGTCGAGGTTGCGGTCGACGTTATGGTGCCGATGCGCGACGGCGTGAAGCTGGCGACGGACATTTATCGCCCGGCGAAAGACGGCAAACCGGTTGCCGAGAGGACGGCCGTGATTCTCACGCGCACGCCGTACGGCAAGGGAGGCGGAAAATCCGCCGACGCTCGCTACTTCGCCTCGCACGGCTACACGGCCGTGGTGCAAGACACGCGCGGGCGCTACAACTCCGAAGGCGTCTGGCGCTGGCTCACCGACGACGGGCCCGATGGCGCGGACGCCGTCGCTTGGATCGCCGAGCAGCCGTGGTCGAACGGCCGCATCGGCATGATGGGCACTAGCTACGTCGGCGGCACGCAGCACGCGCTGGCCATGGCGGGTTCGCCGTATCTAAAGACGGTGATCCCCGTCGATGCCGTGTCCAACATGGGGCGGCAAAGCATGCGCAATGCCGGCGCATTTGAAATGCGCTTCTGGAATTGGATTATGCTCAACGCCGGAAAGGGCAGCAGCGCCGCGGCGGACCCTGCTCGCGCCGCCGCGCTGAAGGAAATGGCCGAGCAACGCCACACATACTTGGCGAACCTTCCGCTGCGCGCGGGCACCACGCCGCTCAAGCTGGCGCCCGACTACGAAAGCTGGCTCATCGAGGCCATGCGCCACGGCGCGAACGATGATTTCTGGAAGCAGAACAACATCGTCGACTACCCCGAACTCTATCAAGACATGCCGGTGTATCTTGTCGGCGGTTGGTACGACTCTTGGGCCGGTAACACGACGGCCAACTTCACGACGCTCACCAAGCAACTCAAGAGCGACGTCTACCTGATCATGGGTCCTTGGATTCATGGAGCCCAGGGGAGCGGAGCACATGGACAAGTAAACTTCGGCCCCGACGCGGCCATCACCGACCCGCTGGCATGGCGCAAGGTGTGGTTCGATCGTTGGCTGCTGGATATGCAAAGCGGCGTAGGAAGCGAGGCTCCGTTTCGGACGAAGGTGCGCATCTTCGTGATGGGCACGGGCGACGGCAACCGTGATGCCAAAGGACTCCTGAATCACGGCGGTTCCTGGCGCGACGAACAAGAATGGCCGCCGTCGCGAGCCGTGGCGACGCCGTACTATTTACAAGCCGACGGCAAGCTCTCTCCCGAAAAGCCGTCCGGATCGGCGGCCGACGGTGCGACGGCGACGTCGTTCACGTTTGATCCTCGCGATCCGGTGCCGACGATCGGCGGCAATATCTCGTCGGGCAACGACATCATGCTGCAAGGCGCCTGGGACCAGCGCGGCGGATCGCACGTTTGGAACTTCCTCAAGCCTATTCCGCTTTCGGCTCGGAACGACGTGCTGGTATTTCAGACCGAACCGCTCGCGAAAGGCTTGGAAGTGACCGGTGAACTGGAAGTCCGGCTTTGGATTTCGTCAACGGCGGTCGATACCGATTTCACCGCCAAGCTCATCGACGTCTATCCGGCAAGCGCCGAACTTCCCGGCGGCTTCGATTTGAATATTGCCGATGGAATCGTGCGCGCCCGCTTTCGAGATTCGCTCAAGGATGAAAAGCTGATGGAGCCCGGCCGGCTCTACCCGATTGCGGTGCGACTCTATCCGACGTCGAACGTCTTCAAGAAGGGGCATCGCATCCGCGTGGATATCTCCAGCAGCAACTTTCCGCGGTTCGACGTCAATCCCAATACGGGCGAACCGCTTGCCCGAAACCGGCGGCTGCAAACGGCGGTGAACACGATTTGGCATGACGCCGAGCATCCCTCGCATATTGTGTTGCCGATAATCTCCGAGAAGTAGATTTTTTGCGAAAATTCACGCTATCACGGTGCGAAGCAAGTCGCTCGGGTTGCAAGAGCGAGCGTGAAGTTTCCTTTTTCTCGCCATGCATTCGCGGCGGCAACATGCCGTCGGCGCGCGGGCCTCGAATGGTTGCGTTCTCATCGCATCGCTTAATGCGCCGACGCCGTTAAGAGCCGGCCGCTGTTTGCGGTTTGCAGCCGCGCTGCGCATATCGGTGATAGCGCGGCGCGGCTTGGTCCGAAAAATGCATCTCAGGGCCTCGCGGCCTAGCGGCGATTGTCCACGCCCATGGCCACGCGATCCGGCGCTTCGCTATTTGGCGCTTGAGAGTAGAGGGCGTGTTGCTGATGCACGCTTGCATTCCCCGAAAAGGAAACCGTGCGGACGCATAGGAGCTAGGCATGAGTGCTCGTTTTGGCAACGTACTTCGAAAGAACCGGCAGCGGGTCGTTTACACGATTATTTCGCTGGCGCTGTTCACAATGCTACGGTTCGGACATGCCACGCATTGGAGCTTTGGACTCGGTGGCCAAGAAGCTCGAGCCGACGATTCGCGACCGACAGCGAGGGTGGAATCCGCAGCGTCAGGATCGCCGTCGCAACTCGCGCTTCATGCCGGCGCAAACGATAAAAGTCAAGAAATTCAACTGCCGGACGACGTCGTGCAAGAAGCCGGCATCCATGTCGAGCCGGTGTCGAAACGTACGATTCGTCACGCGATCACCGTCAACGGAGTAACGGGTTACGACCAAGATCACGTGGCGCAGCTTTCCGTACGGGTGCCGGGGCATGTGTGGAAGGTTCAACGCAAAAGCGGCGAGACGATTCGACAAGGCGACTGCCTCGCGATTATTGACGCGGTAGAAGTCGGTGAAGCGAAGACGGAGTTCCTGCAGGCCGTCGTCCAATTCGAACTCAAGTCGCAGACGCTTGAGCGGCTTACGCGCGTAGCCGACGAGGTCGCCGAACGCACGCTGAAACTCGCCGAGGCGGAAGAGCGTGAAGCGCGGCTGCGCATGCTGTCGGCTCAACAGAAGCTCATCAATCTCGGGCTCCCCATCAAGCTTGAAGAGATGCAGAAGCGCTCGGACGACGAACTCGTGGCCCATATTCGTACGATCGGATTGCCGCCTAACGTCATCGAGATGCTCGATCCGCAAACTACGACGGCCAATCTCATTCCGCTTACGGCGCCGTTCGACGGGGTCGTCATCGGCCGCGCCGCGACGGCGGGCGAAATGGTTTCGCCGACCAGTACGCAATTTGTTATCGCCGATATCAATCGAATGTGGATCACCCTGGAGGTGAGGAAAGAGCACGCCGGTTTAGTGCGAATGGGACAACAAATTGACTTCCTCGCCGACGGCGCCTCCGCATCGGTCGTCGGCGCGGTTGATTGGATCAGCACGGAACTCGACGAAGAGACCAGGACTCTCAGCGTCCGAGCGTCGGTGCCGAATCCCATTCTGGATCAAGGGCCTCGCGGGGAGGCGCGTCGCCTCTTAAAGGCCAACACGTTCGGTATCGGTCATGTCATCTTAAGCGAGGCGCCGCTGGCCCTGGCCGTGCCGACTCCGAGCATTCAATACGACGGTAGGGATCGTTTTGTTTTTGTGCGATCGAAGTCCGGGTTCCTACGGCGCAATGTGCTAGTTGGTCCGGCCGAAGACGGCTTCACGGAGATTCGCTCCGGATTAGCGACCGACGATTTAGTGGTATCGGCGGGAAGTCATGTGCTGAAGGCACAATTGCTAATGATCGGTTCCCAATAGTCGCCGCCGACGCGCCGTGGCGAATTTCGCGCCTCGCTATCACTCCTCCTCTCGCCCGAATCGCATGCTGGAAAGAATCATTACTTGGTCGCTCGGTCATCGCTTGGCGGTACTGCTGGGCGCACTGGTCGTGGCAATTGCCGGTCTGCTGTCCCTTGCGAATCTGAATATCGACGCATTTCCGGATACGACTCCGGTGCAGGTTCAGATCAACACGCAAGCCGCAGGCATGGTGCCGGAAGAGGTCGAGCGCCAGATTACGTTCCCGATCGAACTGGCGATGAATGGAATGCCGGGCGTCGCCGAAGTCCGTTCGATTTCAATGTTCGGCTTGTCGCAGGTCGTCGTCACGTTTGATGACGGGACCGACGTCTACTTCGCGCGACAACTCATCAACGAGCGACTCGGCGCGGTATCGATTCCTGAAGGAATCGATCGTCCTGAAATGGGCCCCGTCTCGACCGGTCTTGGTGAAGTGTTTCACTACTTCCTGCTTAGCCGGAAGACGGATCTCACCGAACTTCGCACGATTCACGATTGGAACGTGAAACCTCAATTGCGTCCCGTGCCCGGTACCGCGGAAGTCAACTCGTGGGGCGGTTTGGAAAAGCAGTATCAGGTGCGAATCAACCCGACGCTGCTGTTAAAGTACTCGCTCACGTTTGAGCAGGTAATGCAGGCTGTTCGTGACAATAACCTTAATGTCGGCGGCGGCAGCATCGATCTCTCCGGCGACAACTTGCTGGTACACGGAGTCGGTCGGACGATCGGCACGGAGCAGATCGGCGACGTCGTGGTGACGGCGGCCTCGGGCGTGCCGATCCGCGTGCGAGACGTTGCGGAAGTGACGATCGGCCATGAAATCCGCCGCGGCGCCGTCACCGCCTCATGGCGAAATCCGAAGAACCCGACGGTCGTATCGCAAAGTGAAGTCGTCCTCGGTCTGGGCTTCATGCTCATGGGGCGCAACAGTTATGAAGTCACGGCCGATATGCGCAAGCAATATGAGATGGTTCGCGACGAACTTCCCGACGAAAACGAGATTGAATCATTCGTCGTTTATGACCGTACGGAACTTGTCGACCGCGTGATCGCAACGGTAAAGAACAATTTGCTCGAAGGGGCGGTGCTCGTCATCCTGATTTTGTATCTCTTCCTCGGCAATCTACGCGCCGGACTGATCTGCGCGATGGCCATTCCGCTGTCGATGCTTTTCGGCTTCTGTGGGATGTGGTACTTCGGCATCGCCGGATCGCTGCTTAGTCTTGGAGCAATCGATTTCGGCGTCGTCGTCGACAGTTCCGTCGTCGTCGTCGAAAGCATCGTGGCGAAACTCGGACACGCGGGCGCGATCTGGGGCTGGCGGCGTCGTGAGGCGTTGCGCGAAGCGGCGGTCGCGGTGCGAACGCCGGCCTGTTTCGGCCAACTTATTATCATGATCGTCTACTTGCCGATACTTTCGCTCGAAGGAGTCGAAGGGAAAATGTTTCGGCCGATGGCGCTCACGGTCATCTTCGTGCTTATCGGATCGCTCATTTGCTCGTTCACGCTGACGCCGGTGCTTTCGAGCCTATTGCTGCCGAGGAAATGTGAAGAGAAAGACGTGTTGTTCGTCGCTTGGGCCAAGCGGGGGTACGCTCGCTTTCTCGACTTGGTTTTGCCGCGACGCGCGGCGATCGCCGTGATGTCGTTTGCAATCCTCAGTGTAGGTGCGTGGTTGACAGCCGGAATGGGCAGCGAATTTGTACCGCGCCTTTCCGAAGGAGCGGTCGTCGTCGGCATCACGCGCCCGCCGGGAACTTCGCTGGAAGAAGGCGTGAGGATGAATCGCGTCATGGAGCGCATCCTCATGGAACGCTTTCCCGATGAAGTCGCGATCTGTTGGTCGCGACTCGGTTCGCCGGAAGTTCCCACGGATGCCGGCACCGTCGAATCGACCGACATCTTTATTACGTTGCATCCTCCCGAGAAGTGGAATCGCGCAAAGACCCAGGCCGATTTGGTCGTTCAGATGGAGCAGGAGCTTAAGCCGATTCCGGGCCAGATCATTTGGTTCACGCAGCCGATCGAACAACGTATTAATGAAATGGTGTCGGGCGTGCGTGCCGACGTGGCGTTGAAACTGTTCGGCGACGACTTTGGTGAATTGGTCGCGACCGCTCGGAAATTGCAGAATTCTTTGAGTGCCGTCCAGGGCGCGGCTGACCTTTCGACGGAACAAATGCTCGGTCAGCCTGTTTTGCGGGTCGCAATCAAGCAAGACCAGATCGCTCGCTACGGTATTGCGGCCCGCACGGTGCTCGACGTCATCGAGTCGGTCGGCACCAAAGCTCTCGGTAACGTCGTGGAAGGTCGACTTCGCTTTCCACTAGTCGTGCGCTTGCCTGAAGAAATGCGCGCAAACCCGGAAGCAATTGCTTCGATACTCGTCTCGGCCCCTAACGGCGAGCGCGTTCCCTTGTCACGGCTATGCGATATTCGCGTCGTCGACGGACCCCGCCTGATTGCGCGTGAGTGGAGCGAGCGACGGATTACGATTCAGTGCAACGTACGCGGCCGCGACGTCGGTAGCTTCGTCGCCGAGGCCCAAAAGAGAATTGCCGCCGAGGTCGCCATGCCCGATGGTTATCGCCTCGAGTGGGGCGGTCAATTTGAGAACATGCAGCGGGCGCAAAAGCGTCTCGCGCTCGTCGTGCCGATCGCGCTGTTGCTCATCATCGGCCTGCTCTACGTCAGCTTCCGCAACAAGTTCGATACGCTTGCGGCGTTCGCCGGAGTGCCGTTTGCGGCGGTCGGCGGCATCGTCGGGCTCTATTATCGCGAGATGCCGCTTTCGATTTCCGCCGCCGTCGGGTTCATTACCCTTTCCGGCATTTCCGTGCTCAATAGCATGGTGCTCATTTCCAAGTTCCGCGAACTCCATCGTCATGGCGGAACGGCCGTCGAGTGCATGCACCATGCGGGCGTCGAGTGTCTCCGCACGATCATCATGGCCACGCTTGTGGCCGGCGTCGGCTTCGTGCCGATGGCTTCCGGCACCGGCGCCGGATCCGAGGTGCAGCGCCCCTTGGCGACCGTCGTCATCGCCGGAGTTGTTGCGGGCACTATCTTTACGTTGGTCGTTCTGCCCGTCATCTACGGCTGGTTCATCAAGCCGAAACTCCGCGTCGACGGCCCTTCCGCGGCCTCGCCGATCCACTCGCACTGACCGTTGCTCGGCGCCTTGCCTCGACCGACCGGTGGCGCGACGGCTCAAGCGTCGCGATACCAAGCGGTGCGCGTCAGCGGCAGTCCGCTTTCCGCGTTGCCGGATTTCACCGTTAGCGTTTGATGCAGATTGTACGTGTGATTACGGAAGCCCAGCGTCGCTCCGGCAAAATAAACCCGGAAGATTCGGTAATTGACCTCGTCGGTCAGGCGAACCGCTTCATCATGGTTCTGTTCGAGTAACTCTCGCCAGCGACGCAGGGTATAGATGTAGTGTTCGCGTAGGCTTTCGACGTCGCGGATTTCCAGTCCCGCGCGGGCGAGTTCGGTGCAGGTGTCGTTGATCGGTACCAGTTCGCCGTCGGGAAATACGTACTTTTGCGCAAACTTGCGCCACGGCGGAAACTTGCCGAAGGGGCGCATCGTAATGCCGTGGTGTAAGTACAACCCGCCCGGCTTCAACAACCGCATCACCTTGCCGAAAAACGTCGGCATCATTTTCAAGCCGAGGTGCTCGATGAAGCCGACGCTCACGGCCTTGTCGAACGGTTGCGTTTCCGGGAATCGCCGATAGTCGCAATACTCCACGCGGCAACGCCCTTGCAGTCCTTCTTCCTCAACGAGTCGATTGATCCACTTAATCTGTTCCTTGCTAATCGAGACGCCTACGGCCTCAACGCCGTAATGCTTCGCGGCGTACGTGATCAAGCCGCCCCAGCCGCAACCAAAGTCGATCAACCGCTCGCCGGGTTTCAAATTCAGCTTGCGGCAAATGTGCTCTAGTTTGCGTTCCTGAGCGGTGTCGATGTCTTCGTCGGGCGACGTAAAGTAGTTGCAGGTGTACTGCATATACTTGCCGAGGAAAAGTCGGTAAAACTCGCTCGGCGGACCGTCGTAATGGTACTCGATCGCCTGCTGGTCGCGACTCTCGGAACGGTGCTTGCCGCTGACGTCGGCCGCCCGATTGGTCCGCGGCCGGGCTTGATTCGGCAAAGCCAACAGCTTGCGAAACAGCGCAAGTCGTGAAGGCAAATCCTCCGGCACGCAGCGCGCTCGCATCTCAAGAAAATACTCCAGAAACGGTTCGATCTCTCCTTCGATGTCGATATCGTCGAAGATGTACCCTTCGCCCATGGCTGCCTTATTAAAAGGCCAGAAGATTTGTCGGAGCGAGCCGGGGTGATTCAGCACCAGCGTCGCTCGAATCGGCTTGCCGTTCGACGGTAAAAGCTCGCCGCCGTCCCAACAGCGCACCGCGATGTCGGTCGGCGGATACTTGGCGGTGAGGTACTGAAAGAATTCCAGCGAAGCCGCGGAACTTCGCGAGGATTTCGGCAATTCGGTGAGCGTCGACATGGTCCGTCCGTCAAAGGTGTGGGAGCGAAAGCAGCCGCACTTCAAGAGCAGCGACATCGTACACCGAACACGAACGTCCGCAAAGCGCGCCGTTTCCAATTGGCGACATCGTGCGGCCTGTCATCAATTTTCGGTCCAATTGACGAGCGGCGCAGCGCGGTCAAGAATTGATCGCCTCCCCTTCTTCTTTGAAATCCGACCGTCATCCCGAGGAGGTTTGCGTGCAACTCGGTTTCGTTAGTGCGATCCTGCCGGAGTTTACTCTCGAGGAAGTGCTCGCATTTGCCGCGGACACCGGGTTCGACTGCGTTGAAGTCATGTGTTGGCCGATCGGCAAAGCCGAGCGTCGCTACGCAGGCGTTACGCATCTCGATGTTTCCGCTTTCGATCTCGCCGCCGCTTCACGCCTGCAAAAACTTTTGCAATCGACGGGCGTTTCCATCAGCGGCCTCGGCTACTACCCCAATCCGCTCGCTGCCGACGAAGCGGAGCGCGGCGTGGCCGTGCGGCAGATCGAGCATCTGATTCGCGCCGCCGCACTCCTGGGAATACGCCAAGCCAACACGTTTATCGGCCGCGATCCACGCCTATCGGTCGACGATAACTGGCCACGCTTCGTCGAAGTGTGGAAGCCGCTCGTTCGACTTGCGGAGCGCGAGGGCGTTCGCATCGGCATTGAAAACTGCCCGATGCTTTTCACTCGCGATGAATGGCCCGGCGGCAAGAATCTCGCGACGACGCCGGCAGTGTGGCGACGCATGTTCGCGGAGTTGGAAAGTCCGAACATCGGGCTCAATTACGATCCATCCCACATGATCTGGCAGCAGATGGACTACCTTGCGCCATTGCGCGACTATGCTAAAAAACTGTTTCACGTTCACGCAAAGGATGCCCGCGTTGATCGTCATCGCCTCAACGACGTCGGCATCTTGGCGCATCCGCTGGAGTACCACAGCCCCAAGCTTCCCGGACTTGGCGACGTCGATTGGGGGCGCTTCATTTCCGTGCTCGGCGACGTCGGCTACGACGGCCCCGTTTGTATCGAAGTGGAAGATAGGGCCTATGAGAAGACCCTGGAGCTTCGCAAGACGGCGCTGCGTCAAAGCGGGGCGTACTTGCGGCAGTTTATCGGCAAGCGCACTTGAGCGGTTCGCGCAGTTTCGGGTTAGCGGCACGGTCAGCCGATCGCTTGCTGCTCGCGGTAGCGGCTGGGCGGCATGCCCGTTACCCGCTTAAAGGCGACGCTCAGGTACTCCACATGCCGGAAGCCTGCCCGATCCGCCACGGTTTCCAACGTCAGATCGGTTTCCGTCAGCAGCCGCTTCACACGGTCGAGCTTGATCCGCAGGATCTCGTCGTGCGGCGTTCGGCCGACGAGCTTGCGGAAGCGGCTTTCCAGCACCCGTCGCGAAAGCGGCACCTGCCGCAGGACATCGCCTACCTGAATCCCGTCGCAGGCGTGTTCGCGGATAAACCGCACGGCCGAGGCGACGTCGCGGTCGTCGATCGCCAGAATGTCCGTCGATTGTCGCGTCGCCACGCCGAGCGGCGGGATCAGCTGTGCCTCGCTGGCCGGGGCTTCCCCCCGCATGAGCCGGTCGAGCGTTTCCGCGGCCGCATATCCTGTACGACGGGTGTTCGGCACGATGCTCGAGAGCGGCGGCGAGCACAGATCGCAGAGCAACTGATCGTCGTCGACCCCTAGCACCGCGGCTTCCTCGGGTACCGCGGTTCCCACGTCGCGGCAGGCGTCGAGTAAGCGTTGGGCCTGGATGTCGTAACAGGCCAAGATGCCGACCGGCTTCGGCAGCCCCTTGACCCATTCGCCAAGCCGCCGATGTTCGGTCGACCAGGAGGCTGCCGTACGTTCGGGCGTTGCGGAGTTCCAGACCTCGCACACGCCGGCGCGCTCCCGAACCGCCGCGGCGAACACGTCTTCTCTTCCGCGCGACCAGGCAAATTGCCGATCGCCGCAAAACGCGAAGTTGCGGAAGCCCCGTTCGGCCAGATGTTCGACGGCCAGTCGGGCGATGGCGGCGTCGTCCGTTTCCACCCACGGCACCTGCGGCAGGTGCCGCCCGGCGCTGAGGTCGACCGTCGGCAGCTTTGCCCGTCGCACGGCCCGGGCCGTCTCCACGTTCTCAATCCGCGCGATGATCCCGTCTCCCTTCCATCGCGCGGGCCAATCCTTCGGCACCTCGCCGCGGCGCATCTCAGGCAGGTAGAGCGACCACGGATCGTGACGCCGCACGTACGAGACGATTCCCTCGAGCAGCCCCCGGGCATAGGCGTTCGAAGTCTCGATCAGTAGGGCGACGACGGGGCGGCTCTTCATGGGGCAACTACTTCTAGATGGGCCGTCGAGCGCGCGGGATGTAAGTTTTCTCATTCACCGGTTGCCACTTTGCCTCGTGCCGCCGAAAAATGCAAGCAAATGCGACAAATGCATATTCAGCACGGGTAAAAAAACTCAATTCGACGCCGCCGAATTCTCATGGTTTTCCCCTGGTCGACGTCTTAGGTTACACCGGTTGCGCCGCTCGCAGGCCGCGCCGTTTCCGTTTCACGCCAACCCCTCGCACTTTCCGCCATGACCAAACGCTACAACGTCGCGCTCGTCGGCCTCGGCTTCGGCGCCGAAATGCTTCCCATCTATCAGGCTCATCCGCTCGGCAACGTCTACGCGGTTTGCCAACGCAGTCGCGAGAAGCTCGATGCGGTCGGCAATCGCTACGGCATCGAGCGCCGCTACACGAGCTATGAAGAATTGCTCAAAGACCCGGGCGTCGACTTCGTCCATATCAACTCGCCGATCCCCGACCACGCCCCGATGTCGATCGCCGCGCTCAAGGCCGGCAAGCACGTCATGTGCACGGTGCCGATGGCCACGAACGTCGAAGACTGTCGCACCATCGTCGACCTCGTCAAGCAAACCGGCCTGAAGTACATGATGGCGGAAACCGTCGTCTACTCGCGCGAGTTTCTCTTCATCAAAGATATGTACAAGCGCGGCGAACTCGGCAAGATTCAGCACCTCGCGGCTTCGCATCCGCAAGACATGGACGGCTGGCCCGATTATTGGGAGCGGATGATTCCCATGCACTATGCGACGCACGTCGTCAGCCCGTGCCTGGGGCTGCTCGACGGCAAGGCCGAGTACGTTAGTTGCTTCGGCTCCGGCACCGTGCGCGACGACATCGCGAAGAAGTCCGGCAACAAGTTCGCCGTCGAAACGTGCCATATCAAAGTGAAAGACAGCGATCTCACGGCCCACATCTGGCGCTTCCTCTACGACGTCGCGCGGCAATATCGCGAAAGCTTCGACGTCTACGGCACGAAGCGCAGCTTCGAGTGGACGCTGGTCGAGCACGAGCCGCACGTCATCCACACGGCCAAAAAGCCGGAGCCGGAAATCCCCGAAAAAGTCACCGTGCCCGACTTCGCCCATTTGCTGCCGGAGCCGATTCGCAAGTTCACGCTGCCGCAACATATCCAAGACGCCGAGCATCTGTCGTTCGTGCAAGGGGGCGGCCACGGCGGCTCGCATCCGCATATGGTCAACGAAATGCTCCAGGCCTTGGCCGAAAACCGCGACCCTTGGCCGAACGCCGTGACCAGCGCCAACTGGACCTGCGTCGGCATCTGCGCGCACGAGTCGGCCCTCAAAGGCGGCGAGATCGTGCGGCTGCCGGAGTTTACGCTGGGATAGGTCGACTCGTTTTCCAATAAGTCATTGGGGTCGCGGTGCTCGTCATCGCGGAGGAATCGACGATGTCGAACTTAGACGAACCGACGTCTATCCGTGAGCCGACGCATCGAGGAGTATGGCTTGTGTTCGCGGCGCTCTCTCAAACGACCGTCGCCTGCCTAATGATGTTTGTGCTGCTGAAGATCGTTCCGTTTCACCTCAAGCAGTGGAAGGATTGGGGTGCCGAACTCTTCCCCGCCTCAGTCGCTTTGGTGCACGTTTGTAACTACGCGATTAACACTTGGTACCTGCTGCCGATCGTCGCGCTCCCCGAGTGGCTGCTGCTCGGGATGCTGCGCGGCGGCGGTTCGAGTTCGCGGCTCGCTGCGGAAATTCTGAACATGCTGATTCTCGTCGCTCTGGCGGCGTTTTTGTTCTTCGAACTGATAACGCTCTCGATGATGACGACCATTGCGGCACCGGGAAAACTCGGCTAAACGCTGCGAAAAACAAGTCTGTTCTGCTCCCTAACCTTGGCGCTGTGACGTGCATTCCTAATCGATTGTTTTTACGCGCAGAGGGCGGGGGGTAAAGGGATGTGGCGAGTGATGAATTAGGTCATGTGAATTGGTAAGCAGAAGGTTTGTCTCCTCATAACGTATCGTTCATCACTCATAACTACTCCCGCCCCTCTCCCTCTCCCCGAATCTAGATCAAACAGTCCGCCTTCGTCGCTTGTTGGGGCGAGGGATTAAACAAGAAGCAATTTATGATGCGATCTCTCTTCTCATTCGTCGCCGTGTTGAGCTGCATCGCAAGTGCCGCTTCCGCCCAAGCGCGCGACCTGAATCTCCTCTTCCTGGGCGATCGCGGCCATCATCGGCCCGCGGAGCGGTTCGCACAGTTGCAGCCGGTGCTCGACGCGCGGGGCGTCAAGCTCACGTACACGGAAAATGTCGGCGACTTAAACAAGGAAACGCTCGCCAAGTACGACGGGCTCATCGTCTACGCGAACATCGACGAGATCGCCCCCGAGCAGGAAACGGCGCTCTTGGAATACGTCGCGGCCGGGCACGGTTTCATCCCGCTCCATTGTGCGTCGTACTGCTTCCGCAATTCGCCGAAGTACGTTGAACTCGTCGGCGCCCAGTTTCAGCGGCATGGCAAAGAGGTGATGCGTACGACCATCGCCCTGCCCGACCATGAAATCATGCGCGGGTTCGCCGGTTTCGAGAGCTTCGACGAAACGTATCACCACACCAAGCACAACGAAGCGAACCGCGTGGTGCTGGAAACGCACGCCGAGAAAGACAACGACGGCAAAGAACTTGCCGAGCCCTGGACCTGGACGCGCACGCACGCCAAGGGCCGCGTCTTCTACACGGCCTGGGGGCACGATGAGCGCACGTGGTCGCACGCAGGCTTTCACAATCTCGTCGAACGCGGCATCCGTTGGGCCTGCGGCGACGACCCCCAACTCGCCGGCCCCTACTCCGACCTCGCCTCCTATCAGCCGAAGATGACGGCCCGTCGTACCGACGTGAAGCCGTTTGAGTATGTGGAAGCCAAGGTGCCGTACTATCCCGCCGGCGGGCCGCGCAAGGGAGACGGCGAGTGGAACAAGATGCAGCTTTCGCTCTCGCCGGAAGAATCGCTCAAGCACTATGTGCATCCCGATGACTTCGAACTGCGGCTCTTCGCCGCGGAACCGGATATCGGCAAGTCGCTCGCCATGACGTGGGACGCGCGGGGCCGGCTCTGGCTCTGCGAAACGGTCGACTACCCGAACGAACTCGCGCCCGAAGGAAAGGGACGCGATCGCATTCGCATCTGCGAAGACACCGACGGCGACGGCCGGGCCGACAAGTTCACCGTGTTCGCCGAACAGCTCAGCATCCCCACGACGCTCGCCTTCCATCGCGGCGGCGTCATCGTGCAGAACGCCACCGAAACGCTCTATTTGAAAGACACCGACGGTGACGACAAAGCCGACACCCGCAAAGTGCTGCTTACCGGTTGGGCGGCGGGCGACACGCACGGCGGCGTCAGCAACTTCCGTTACGGGCTCGACAACTGGTATTGGGCCATGCAGGGCTACAACAACTCCACGCCGACGCG
>CAZWDN010000046.1:21229-22286 GCA_964633125.1 uncultured Pirellula sp.
TTGATCTTCGGCAGCACGGCCAACGGCAACCCGAGCGAGTTCATGCCGATTCCGAATCGCTACTACGAAGCGGTCCGCGGTTGGTCGGCGCCGACCTTGGGGGGCATCGCCGCCGACAATCATTTCGACCCGGTCACGGAAAACGTTCGCCAAGTCGACCACCACGGCGGCTTCACGGCCGCCGCCGGCCATGCCCTGTACACGGCTCGCAACTATCCGCAGGCCTATTGGAACCGGACGGCGTTCGTCTGCGAACCGACGGGCCACTTGGTGGCGACGTTCGTCTTAGAGCCGAACGGTGCGGGCTTCCGCTCGCGCAATGCGTGGAATCTCGTGGCGAGCGACGACGAATGGGCCGCCCCGGTCATGGCCGAAGTCGGCCCCGACGGCAACGTCTGGGTCCTCGATTGGTACAACTACATCGTGCAACACAACCCGACGCCGGTCGGCTTCCAGACCGGCAAGGGGAACGCGTATGAGACGGAACTCCGCGACAAGCGGCATGGCCGCGTGTTTCGCGTGGTGCCGAAGGGGTGGAAGGAGGGGCCGGCCCTTTCGTTGGCAAGCGCGGGAAAGGACGAACTCGACGCACAATTGAAGAACACGAATATGTTCTGGCGGCTTGAGGCCTTGCGCTTGTCGACAGAGCGTGGAATAGCGGGACGTGCGGCCGTCGCAACACTTCACGACACTCATGGGCGCGAGACCTTGGCGTTGTGTCTACGGTTGTTGGCACTGGCCGATGCGGAGCCGAGCCCTGAGGCGGCAGTCGAGATACAAAATCTGTTTGGACAAGCGCGTTGGAGCGGCGATCGAATTCTGGCGGACGCTGCGACCTGTGCGGCGGCGCGAAATGACTCGCATTTTCTGAGCCTGATCGTCACGGGAAACGTCAACTCGGCTCAGATCGAGTCTGCTGATCCGGTCAAGCAAGAGATTGTCACGCGCGTGGCCGAGCATTTTGCGCGGGGGGGTGCTAAGGGCGACGGCCCCCTCATCCGCCCTTCGGGCACCTTCTCCCGCGCAGGGGAGAAGGCAGTAAACACAGCCTCCCGCG
>CAZWDN010000047.1:0-21918 GCA_964633125.1 uncultured Pirellula sp.
ACCACTTGGCAAAGCCCCGGATAAAGCTGCAAAGCTTCGACGATTGGCTGCCGCACTTTCGCGCCGCGTCGAAGTGCGAAAACATCGTCTGCAAACTTTCCGGCATGGTGACGGAAGCGGATTGGAAGCATTGGAAACCCGCCGATCTGCGGCCGTACGTCGATCACGCCTTAGACCTGTTCGGGCCCGAACGCTTGATGTTCGGCAGCGATTGGCCGGTGAGCGAATTGGCCGGTTCGTACGAGCGCGTGTTTCGCGCGCTGGAGGAATGCCTGAGCAAGCTCAGCGCCGACGAGCGCGAGGCGATTTACTATCGCACGGCGAAGAATTTTTACGGCCTAAAGGTTTAGCGGAACGGCGTCGTCGTGAATGTCCAGGGCAGTTTTGGGCCGGCCAAAAATAGGGTGGAGATTCGCGAAGCATCTGGGTACTGTGCGGGGTGATTCTGCAAAGTTGCAGGCACACTCCGTGTGCCTGCAACTTTGCCCACTTACGTCGACAAGCCGAGACGGCCGTGCGTACATAACTCGGGGTTAAGTACGCACAACCCCAAAACCCACAAGGGGTGCGTACATAACCGGAGTTATGTACGCAGTGAGCGGTCTGACCAATCGACGTAAGTCGGAAAGAATGCTCTCTCATTTTAGGAAAGTATTGGAATGAATTCCGTCGTCATTCGCTCTAGCTTGTCTTGCGCTACGGCGCTCCTCGCCGTCGCTCTCGGGGCGTTTCCGGCCTGCGACACGTCTGCCGCGGAGGCGATCACGAACTCACTCGGCATGCGGCTGGTGCCGGTCCCCGCCGGCTCGTTCACGAGGGGGCAGGCCGGTCCGCCGTCTGATTACAAGCTGACGAAACACGCCGACAAGTTCGACGACGCCGACTGGGATGAGCGACAGACGCACGAAGTGACAATTTCGACGCCGTTTCACATGGGCGCTACGGAAGTGACGCTCGGCCAATATCGCAAGTTTGCTCCGAAGCATCGGGGCGGCCGGGGCGACGCCGACGAAGCGGTTCGCGGCGTGTCGTGGCACGATGCCGTGAAATTTTGCGAGTGGCTTTCCGAGCGCGAGAAGAAACCCTATCGCTTGCCGACCGAGGCCGAATGGGAGTACGCCTGCCGGGCGGGCACGACCACGCTGTTTCACACGGGCGACGCCCTGCCCGCCGGTCACTTGGTTTGGTATCGCGACAGCGGGTTTCTCGAGCGCTATTTTCCCGGCGGCAAACTGCCTCCCGAGTATCGCTACAGCGATGCCGAGCCCAAGTTGCCGGTCGCGCAAACGGCGGCGAACGCTTGGGGCTTGTACGACATGCACGGCAACGTCGCGGAATGGTGCCATGATTGGTACGGCCCGTACGAAGCTGCGGCGCAAACCGATCCGGTCGGCCGTCGCGACGGCGACTTTCGCGTGATCCGCGGCGGCAGTCATACGACGTTCACCCGCTTGCTCCGCTCGGCCAATCGGGCCGGCTGGATTCCCGAAGCGGCCAACGAGAAGGCCGGTTTCCGCGTGGTGCTCGGCGAGTTGCCGAAGACGGAGCCGCTGCCCGCGCCCGAAGCGCCGCTCTACGCGCGCGACGTCGCGCAGACGTTGCCCAAGTTGCAACCCGTATCGGCCGCGACGCCCGTGTTTACAGGCCCGAGGCCGTTCGTGAAGATACCGCCCGAGTCGTACGGGCCGCTCTTCTCGTGGCACAACCATAGCCCGGCGATCGCCGAATGCCCCAACGGTGACTTGCTGGCGGTGTGGTACTCGTGCGTGGAAGAGCCGGGGAGCGAATTGAACAACCTGGCGAGCCGGCTGCGTCTCGGTGCGGAAGAGTGGGAACCGGCGAGCGTGTTTTGGGACGGCCAAGACGTGAACGACCACGCGCCGAAGCTCTGGTGGGACGGCGACAAAACGCTTTGGCACTTTGCGCGCGGGTTTACGGAAAACATCTATCGCACGTCGACCGACAACGGCGCGACGTGGTCGAAGGCGCAGATCATGTATCCATTCGGCGAACTGGGCAACGAACTCTTGCGTACCGAGGCCGGGCATTTGATCTTCACGCACGATTCGCAATCGGCGTCGCTCGTCATCAGCCCCGACGGCGGCAAGACGTGGACCTACACCGACCCCAAGAAACGCAAGAGCGACTTCCGCAGCGGCGGCGCGGGCTTCCGCCACTCAGGCATCCATGCGCCGATCGTCGAATTGGCGGACGGCCGGCTGATGGCGTTTAGCCGCGACAACGAACCGGAAGCCCAAGCGAAGTACGGCGGCCGTGCGCCGTTTTGCTTCACGGCCGATGAAGGGAAAACGTGGACGTATGAAGCGTCGCCGTTTCCGGCCATCAGCAGCGTGCAACGTCCGGTGATGATCCGCCTGCGCGAAGGGCCGCTGCTGCTATGCACGTTCACGGATCAACGCCGCGATTGGGACCGTCGCCAAGGAATGAAGTTCAAGGACGCCGCCGGCGGCGAGTTCACCGGCTACGGCATGTTCGCGGCGCTGTCGTTTGACGAAGGTAAGACTTGGCCGCAACGCCGGCTGATCACGCCCGGCGGCAAGCCGCGCGAGATCGCGACGATCGATCGCGGCGTTACCGAACTCAGCGATACGATGACGGAATCGGCGGCGTATTTGGCCTGCTGCCAAACACGCGACGGCATGATTCAACTCATCACGAGCAAGAATCATTACGCATTTAATCTCGCGTGGCTGAAATCGCCGCCGAGCGTGAAGGAGTGATTTTCCGTTGGGAACGCCGCGGAGGGCGTTCCCAACAGGAGTCGGTTCGCTTGACAACCCTCCCCCGCTCGGGGACGATTTTGGATGCGAGAGCCTGTTTTTGTTGTGCAGTTTGTCCGCTGGTTGAGTTTGCATTTTTGGGGAGCCCTTCATGCAAGGCCCGATTCTGATTATCGCGCTCGTCGTGGCGATCATCTTTTTCCTGATTCTGTTTCTGGTGTTCGCCCGCTACTTCCGGCTTTGGATTCAATCGGTCACGACCGGCGCCGGGATCGGCATCTGGGACCTGATCGGCATGACGTTCCGCAAGGTGCGGCCCGACGTGATCGTGCGCAGTAAGATCATGGCCGTGCAGGCCGGCCTGGGCGAAGAGACCGGCATTACCAGTAAGGCGCTGGAAGCGCACTATCTTGCCGGCGGCAACGTGCCGCTGGTGATTCGCGCGATCATCGCGGCCAACAAGGCCAAGAACATTCCGCTCGATTTCCGCCTCGCGACCGCCATCGACCTGGCCGGCCGCAACGTGCTGGGCGCCGTGCAAACGAGCGTTTATCCGAAAGTGATCGATTGCCCCGGCGCCAACTCCGGGAAGGAATCGCTCGACGCCGTGGCCCGCAACGGCATTCAACTCAAGGTGCGGGCTCGTGTGACCGTGCGCGCCAACATTCGGCAGCTCATCGGCGGAGCCACGGAAGAGACGATCATCGCGCGCGTCGGGGAAGGGATCGTCAGCGCGATCGGCTCGGCCGAAAAACATAGCGACGTCTTGGAGAATCCCGATCGGATTTCGAAGGCGGTGCTGGCCCGCCGGCTCGATTCGCAGACGGCGTTCGAGATCGTCTCGATCGACATTGCGGATATCGACGTGGGAGACAATGTCGGCGCTCGCTTGCAGGCCGACCAGGCCGAGGCCGATACGCGCGTCGCGCGGGCCAATGCCGAAGGTCGCCGTGCGATGGCCGTCGCCGAAGAGCAGGAGAACTTAGCCTCGATCGAAGAGAGCCGAGCTTTGGTGACGCAAGCCGAAGCGCAGGTGCCGAAGGCGATTGCGGCGGCGATTCAGACGGGCAAGTTGACGATTATGGATTACTACCGGCTGCGGAACGTACAGGCCGACACCGAGATGCGCAACAGCATTGCCGGAGCGGGCAGCTCGCGCAGCGCGCAAAGGACCGGCTCATGAGCTCCGCCCTAGCGACGTTCGCTTTTGCCCCGGTGTTGTTGGCCGATTGGATTTCGACCACGATTTGGTTGGTCGTGATCTCGATCGGCATCATCAACCAGGTAATGGGCGAGAGGAAAAAGAACGCCGCCAAACGTGCGCCGCCGCCGGCCGAAGGCGCGAAACCGGCGCCGGGCGGCAAGGGATTGCTCGACGAAGTCGAGCGTTTTCTGCAAGAAGCTCGCAAGGCCACGGAGCAGGCGCAGAATCGCCCGGCGCAACAGCAGCCCCGGCAGGTCGCCGCGGCGCCGCAACAGCAAAAGCCCCGTCGCACGCCGCAGCAACAGCGGGAGCAACAGTTGCGCGCGGCGCAGAAGAAGCAACAGCGCGGCGGGCCGGCGAAGCGATTATCCCAAGAAGACTTGCGTCGCGAAGCCGGCGCCCTCGCTCCGCGGCAACTTGGTTCGAAACTGGAGCTCTCGTCGGAAGAAGAAACGTTCCGCGGCACGGTCTCGGAGCACGTTTCGCAACATTTGGACACCAGCCGATTCGCGGAGCGCGCCGGTCGGCTCTCGCATATTCAGCAAACGGTCGAGGCCGATATCGGCGGCCACGTGCGTTCGGTGTTCGATCATCAGGTCGGAACGCTGTCGCAGTCGGGCGCTCCGCGAGATCCCAACGAAGTGATTCCGCTGGAGTCGATCGGCACGCTGGACCAGATCGCGCTGATGTTGCGCGATCCGCAGAGCATGCGCGCCGCGTTTATCATGCAAGAGGTTCTGCGACCGCCGACCGAGCGCTGGTCTTGAAGTTGATTGTTCGCGCCGCGAACGTGGTCGTGCCGTCCGCCGACCGCTCGGCGGCGACGTCGTCTATTTGTTTACTTGTTTTGAATTAGTGAGACTTTTCGCAATGAGCGTTCTCGAGATTGTTCCCGGCAAGACGCGGCTTGGTTGGATCGGCACCGGCGTAATGGGCAAAAGCATGGCCGGCCACCTCATGGACAAAGGCTTTTCCATGACGGTTTACAACCGCTCGCAAGCGAAAGCGCAGCCGCTGTTGGACAAGGGAGCCCATTGGGGCGCGACGCCCAAGGCCGTGGCCGAACAGAGCGACGTGGTTTTCTCGATCGTCGGCTTTCCGGTCGACGTGCGCAACGTGATCCTCGGCGCCGACGGCGCTTTGGCCGGGTGCAAGTCGGGCAACATTCTCGTCGACATGACGACGAGCGAACCGTCGCTGGCCGTGGAGATTGCCGAGACGGCGAAGAAGAAGGGAGTGCACTCGGTCGACGCTCCGGTTTCCGGCGGCGACATCGGGGCGCGCGAAGCTCGGCTCTCGATCATGATCGGCGGCGAGAAAGAAGTGATCGACGCCCTGAAGCCGTGCTGGGAAGCGATGGGCAAAACCATCGTGCATCAAGGCGGAGCCGGCGCCGGTCAGCACACGAAGATGGTCAATCAAACGTTGATCGCTTCGGGCATGGTGGCGCTCTGCGAAGGATTGCTCTATGCCTATAAGGCGGGGCTCGATTTGAACACCGTATTGCTTTCCGTGGGGCCGGGCGCCGCGGGAAGTTGGTCGCTGTCGAACTACGGTCCTCGCATCATCAAGAACGATTTCGCGCCCGGCTTCGCCGTCGAGCACTTTATTAAAGACATGGGCATCGCGCTGGAAGAATCGAAGCGGATGGGATTGGCGATGCCCGGCCTCGCGCTGGCGCATCAGCTCTACATTTCCCTGAAGGCACAAGGGCACGGGCGCGACGGCACGCAATCGCTGCAATTGGCGCTGGCGCGATTGGCCGACTTCGATTGGAAGGCCCGCGCGTAGGAGACGAGCTACTCGAGCATGCGGAGAAAAGGATCGGACTCGGCGCGGCGCGCAACGCCCGCCGCTTCCGATTCTTGGCCGCGCTCGACGAGTTCGCGATTCCAGCGGGCATAGCAGGCATGCAGGGCCTGCGCCTGCGGGCGAGCTTCCTCGGCGCTCGTGGCGCGGGCCAGTCGTTGCTGGTGTAGGGCGACGAGATTTTCGTGGAACAGACCGTAGTCGGGCGCGTATTGCAAGCCGGTTTCCAGCAGACGGAGAGCTTGGGGATAGTTGCCGCCGCGGCTTAGTTCGAGCGACCAATTATTCACGGCCGCCAGCAGGTTGGCCCGAGCGGCGCCGTTGGCGGCGTCGAGACGCAAGGCAGCTTGGTTTGCCGCCACGGCCGCATCATGCCGTCCGGCTTCGAGGAGGTCGACGCCCCGGTTGTAATACACGACGGCCAGGAGACCGACGTCCGTGAGTCGTCGCGGAGCAGGCCCGCTTTCCGACGTGGCGGCCGCCGCCGCGCCGATGGTTTGTCGCAAGAGCGAACGCTCGATGTCGACGTCGCCCGCCGCGGCGAACCAATTGCGGCAGGTGGTTTGCACGATGATTCTTTCCGTCGGCGTTTGCACCAACGCGTACGCGTGGCCGGGAGTTTCGACGCCGTAGGTCGTCAGGCCGAAACGTTCGGCAAGGCAGCGGAAGAGGATTGTGGAACTGATGCAGTTGAACCGGCCGTGTTCGAAGGCTTCGTCGAGCGTGGTGCTCGTCTCGCGAAAGCCGCCGACCAAGGCGCGGGAATGGAGGTACTCGTGAACGGCCCGAGCTTTGTCACGCTCCGTGCCGACGACGCGTCCGGAAACTCGCAACTCGGCGACCCAGTGTTCAAACCGTCCGCGATAGGTTTCCAATTGGCGCGGTTCGGCGACGCCGCCGGCGACGAGCGCCGCTTCCAACAGCGGCGACTGATCGAGCCGGCCGTCCGCGGCGTCGACGAGCAAAGCGTCTTCGGCGGCGGCGGCCGATGCTGAAGCATCGAGCGTCGCCGAAGCGGCTTGGCCCGGGAAGATGAAACGCGCGTCGGCGGCCTCCGCGGCTGCGGGAGCGGCCAGCAACAGAGCGGCGACGACGAACGCGAGGAGTTGTGCCAAGAGCCGAAGCATGGAGTGCGACGCCGATTGCCTGCCGGTCGAACGATGCCGCGCGTGCCGGTTGTAACGGCTGCGAAAGAACTCACGGCATCGGGAACAAGCAAGTATGCGCTCCGCTAACGCAGAGCGAACGCAAAACGGAGCTTTTTCGTAACCGGAGGAGAGACCGCGATCGCTACGATCACTACAGTTTCTCTTCGGCTCAATATCCGCGGCCCATTATGGCCCGAATTTCAGTTTGCCGGCCTGCAAGGCCTGCTGCGATTGCTCGACTTCCCGGTAATATTCGCGGCGATACAAGCTCGACGCGGCGTCTTCATCGACGACGGCGATCACGTCGCGATGCAGTTGTAAGGCGGATGCCGTGACTTGCGCCGTCACGGGACCTTCAATCGTGGCGCGGATCGCTTCGGCTTTGTGCCGTCCGCAGGCCAAGAGTAGGCAGCGTCGTGATTCGAGAATCGTGCCGACCCCCATCGTCACCGCCAACCGCGGAACTTCCGCCGGATCGCTAAAGAAGCGAGCGTTGTCGCGCACCGTTTCCGACGTGAGCGTTTTGAGTCGCGTGCGACTGCCGAGCGACGAACCGGGCTCGTTGAAGGCGATGTGGCCGTCGCTGCCGATGCCCAGCACTTGCAGATCGATGCCTCCCTCGTCTTTGATGCGCCGCTCATATTGCTCGGCATGGGCTTCAAAGTCGAGCGCTCGTCCGTCCGGCACATGTGTGTTGCGTTGGTCGATATTGATGTGCTGGAAGAAGTTTTGCTGCATGAAGTAGCGGTAGCTCTGCGGATGCGAAGGGGCGAGGCCGACATACTCGTCGAGATTGAACGACGTGACGCGGGAGAAATCGAGCCCTTCCTCGCGATGCAGCCGGATCAGTTCGCGGTATAGCCCCAGCGGCGTGCTTCCGGTGGCGAGGCCCAGCACGCAGGTCGGCTTCTTTCGCACCAGCGCGGCGACGAAAGTAGCGGCAACTCGGGCGACTTGCTCAGGAGACGATTCGACGATGACGCGCATGCCAATTCCAGGGGGTTTTCAAGCAGTTGGGCGAGAACCGCGACGCTCCGCCGGCAACGCAATCTCTCGACCGCCGGCGTCGGAAGATATTGTAATCGCTCGATGGGCGCGATCACAGGGAGCCCGCCGGCGTCGCTTGCTCTAGACCTAGTCGGGCGGCGCACCTACGATTGCCGCCCCGCTGCCGGTGTGTTGCGCGGGACGAGGCTTATGTCAGGGATGCCATCCGTCGAGGGTGTCGAGTCATGCCGCAACTTGCGATTTTGAACCAAAAAGGGGGCGTCGGCAAAACGACGACCGCCGTCAATCTCAGCGCCGCCTTGGCCGATCTCGGCAACCGTGTGTTGTTGATCGACCTTGATCCGCAAGCGCATGCGACGTTGCATCTCGGCGTGGTGCCGAACGACGAAACCACGAGCGTTTACGACGTACTCTGCCGCGACGTCGACATTGCCGAGGTCGTGCAGACGATCAACGAGCGTTTGAGCCTGATTCCGTCAAGCATCGACTTGGCCGCCGCGGAAGTGGAGCTTGCGGGCGAGGTGGGGCGCGAGCTTCTGTTGCGCGACCACTTGGCGAAGATCGCCGACGATTACGATTATGTTCTAATCGACTGTGCTCCTTCGCTCGGCGTGCTGACGCTGAACGCACTTGTGGCCGTCGATGAAGTGGTTATACCGTTGCAGCCTCACTTTTTGGCGCTGCACGGCTTAAGCAAGCTGCTGGAGACGATCGAAGTCGTGGCCCGCCGCATTAACGGCCGGCTACGACTGGGCGGCGTCGTGTTCTGTATGTACGAGTCGGGCACGCGTTTGGCCAATGAAGTTACGCGCGACGTCGACGACTTCTTCGAACGCGCCGGCGAGCGCAAGACGCCATGGTCGGATGCCCGGCCGTTTCGCACGCGCATCCGCCGCAATATCCGCTTAGCGGAAGCCCCGAGTTTCGGACAATCGATCTTCCAGTACGCCGCCGATTCGCACGGCGCGGAAGACTATCGAAGCCTGGCGAAGGAATTCGTCGCGGCGTCCATGGTACGGCAAGCTTCGCATGCCCGAGCGGCATAGCAGTCGCTTGCGGCTAGACGCCGACTTCCACGACGGCTTTAATGACGCCGGTTTCCGGGCGAGTGAACGACGGAAAGACGTCGATCATTTCGTCAAAGTCGGTGCGATGCGTGATCCAGGGTTGCGTGTCGATCCGGCCCGCCTCAATGAGATGGATGATTCGCGAGAAGTCCGGCGAGAGGGCGTTGCGACTGCAAAGCAGCGTTCCTTCCGGCCGGTGAAACATCGGGTGCCGGAACTTCACTTCTTCCGTCGTGATGCCGACGTACACGAGTTTGCCGCCATGGCAAATGAGCCCGAATGCGGCCGACATGGAAGCAACGCTGCCGGTGGCGTCGATGACGACGTCCGGCAGATGGCCGTCGGTGAGTTCGCGCAACTCCTTATCGAGTGATTCGCCGGGCTTGAGCGTATGCTCGACCCCCATGACGTTGCGGCAGAATTCCAGGCGGCCGTCGTGCACGTCCATAACGATGACCTTCGCGCCGGTGAGCTTGGCGAATTCCAGAGCCGAAAGTCCGATGGGGCCCGCCCCGATGATGAGACATGACTCGTCGCTTTTGAGTTCCGAGCGATCGACGGCATGGCAACCGATGGCCAGAGTTTCGACGAGCGCAAGTTGCTCGAATTGGAGCTTGCGCGAAATGTGCAGCTTGCGGGCGGGAACTAAGAAATAGGGGCGGAGTCCGCCGTCGCAATGTACGCCGAGCGTTTGGTGCTTCTCACAGCAGTTGTTCTTACCGCGGCGGCAGGCATAGCACGTTTGGCAATTGATATACGGCTCGACGGCGCAGCGGTCGCCGGCCTTCACGTTCGTCACGCCCTCGCCGACCTCGACGACTTCCACGCCGAGTTCATGACCGGGGATGCGCGGGTAACTGAAGAACGGCATCTTGCCGAGGTAGCCGCTCAGGTCGGTGCCGCAAATGCCCACGGTATGGACCCGCACCAACGCCTCGCCTGCCGCGGGCTTGGCCGGTTCGGGAATGTCGAGGCGTTGCCAATGCTTAGGTTCGGCGAGTGAGAGAGCTTTCATCGTGAATCCGAATCGGGAGTTAGCTTTCGTTTAGACGCCGTCGTTGTTTACCGGACGGCCTTCGATGTAGTGCCAGTTGTGAATAGGGCGGAGGATTTCAAGAACTTCGGCCAGCAGCGGTTCGTCGATCGGTTGCTCGGACCATTGCACCCATTTGCGCACGTTTTCAGGATTTGCAGAGCCGACGACGCAGGTCGCCATGTCTTCGTTCGCGATGGAGAACTGCAGGGCAAGCTGCGCGATGTCGATCCCACGGCTTGCGCAGAGTTCCGAAGCTCGTCGCGCGCCGTCGCGCACTTGCGGCGTCGCCTTGTGCCATTTGGGAAGCGGCTGATTGGTCAGCAGCCGCGCGGAAAAGGGCGCTGCGTTCATGATGCCCACGTGCTTGGCTTTCAAATAAGGCACGAGGTCGGCGAACATCGTATTCTGCAACGTGTAGTGGTTATACGAAAGCACGACGTCGAGATCGGTCTGGTCCAGCACGAAGCGAAACATCTTCATCGGGTAGCCGCTGACGCCGATGAACCGCACCTTCCCTTGGTCGCGCACTTTACGCAGAGCCGGCAGCGTCTCGTCGACGATCTGTTGCATATCGACGAATTCGATGTCGTGGCAGAGCATGATGTCGAGGTGGTCGACTCCCATGCGATGTAGGCTCACATCGACGCTCTCAACGACCCGTTTCGCGGAAAAATCGAAGTGTGCGGCGTCGTAGCGCCCGAGCTTTGTGCCGAGAAGGTAGCTGCTGCGCGGCACGTCGCGGAGGGCCACGCCAAGCAGGATTTCGCTCATGCCGCGCCCGTAGAACGGAGACGTGTCGATAAAGTTCATTCCCAGCTCGAGCGCCGTATGTACGCTGCGCATCGCTTCGTTGATATCGACGCCGCGGAACTCTTGGCCGAGCGACGACGCTCCGAAGCTGAGCCAGGGAAGTTGCAAACCGGTTCGGCCGAGCGGGCGATATTTCATGGATGGCGATCCTTGGCAGCGAGAACCTGCGACGGCGTGAATCTACCGCGCAAGGGGCCGCAACGGGAGGCGTGTCGACGCCCGCCGGCGGGAGATCATCTTATTGCTATAATTAACGTTCCCGCCGAACAACCCGCTTTCCCCGCGATTCACCCATGCCCACCACGACTCTTGCCCGTCAACTTCCGGAAGTTCTGCACCTCAACCCGGCCGATAACGTTTGCGTCGCCGTGACGAATTTGGAGTCGGGGCGGCAAGTGACCGTCGCGGGGCGCACGCTGACGATTCAAGGCGCCATTCGCATGGGGCACAAGATCGCCGTCGCGGCGATTGCGAAAGGGGCTCCGATTCTGCGTTACGGCGAAACCATCGGGTTTGCCTCGGAAGCGATCGAGCCGGGGCAATGGATTCACGTACACAACGTTTCCGCCCCGCTCTTCGAACGGCACTATGAATACGCGACGGAAATCCCGCCGGAGCCGACGCCGATCACCGGTCGCACATTTCAGGGATACAAGCGCGCCGACGGACGCGCGGGAACTCGCAACTACATCGCCATTATTTCCAATGTGAATTGCTCCGCCTCGGTGAGCAAGTACGTTGCCGCGCGGTTCGATAAGGAGATTCTTAAGAAGTTCCCCAATGTCGACGGCGTGCTGCCGCTTGTGCACAAAGGGGGCTGCGGTATGCAGTTCGGCGGGGAAGACCACGAACAGCTAAACCGCACGCTCGCCGGCTTCGCCGATCATCCGAACGTCGCCGCGTATATCCTCATCGGGCTCGGTTGCGAGACCGCGTCGCTCCCCTACCTTGTCGACAGTCGTAAGCTGGTCGAGCTCAAAGGTCTCGGCGGGGAAACGATTCCCATGGGGGGCGGCAACCGCGCGCCGGTGCTCGTGATGCAAGACCTCGGCGGCACTCAGAAGACGGTCGACGAAGGACTGCGCCGCATCCACGAGTTGTTGCCGCGCGTCAACGATATCAAGCGTGAGTCGATTCCGGCGAGCGAAGTGGTGCTCGGCTTGAATTGCGGCGGCTCCGACGGCAACTCCGGCATCACGGCTAACCCCGCCCTGGGCGTGGCGAGCGACATGCTGGTCGCGGCCGGCGGCACGACGGTTCTTGCCGAAACGTCCGAGACCTACGGCTGTGAACAATTGCTTACGAAGCGCGCTCGCACGCGAGCCGTCGGCGAGCGTCTGGTCGAACGGATTCGTTGGTGGGAAAAGTACGCCGCGATGTTTGGCGCGCGGCTCGATAACAACCCGTCGACGGGCAACAAGGAAGGGGGCCTGACGACGATCTATGAAAAGTCGCTCGGCGCCATGGCCAAGGCCGGCACGACGGCGCTGAACGACGTCGTGCTGTACGGCGAGCGTATCAAGAGCCGAGGATTCGTGTTTATGGATACGCCGGGCTTCGACCCGGTGAGCGTGACGGGACTCGTCGCCGGCGGCTGCAACGTCGTCTGCTTCACGACCGGGCGCGGAAGTTGCTTCGGTTGCAAGCCGACGCCTTCGATCAAGATTGCGACCAACACCCCCATGTACGAGCGAATGATCGACGACATGGACCTCGACGCGGGCGTGATCTTGAGCAAGGGGACGCCGCTCGCCGAAGTCGGCAAACAGATCTTCGAACTCGTGCTCGAAGTCGCAGGCGGCAAGAAGACCAAGAGCGAACTGCACGGCATCGGCGAAGAGGAATTTGCCCCCTGGTCGATCGGTCCGACGTTGTAGCATCCGGCTGCCGTGATGGGACTTACGGCAATCTTCTGCCGGGGCTGTAACGTCTTTTGCGCGATTGCGCCTCGACGAGTAGTCGGCCGCGTTTCCCCATTGCCCGACCCGCAATGGTCCGCGGCGGAAACTCCTTCGAGAGCCGAATTATGACTCGCAAGATTCAGTTGTTGCAGGCCGCCCTAATCGCCGTATGTCTGTGGTGGGGCGTTTCGGCGCTCGTCGTGGCGGCCGGATCGGTGCGATAGGCGATCGTTGCTTCGCTACTTAAGCCGCCCTTCGTAGGCCCAAAGGCCGAGCGCCGGGTTGCTAATATAGAAGATGCGTTCGCCGTCGCCGAGCGTGTTCCAGCCGTCGGTCAAAGTCTTCGGGTCGTAAAGGCGCGACATTTCATTCAAGTCGGCGAAGTGGTAGCCGACTCCTTCGACTTCGTGCCGCGTCAGTTCGCCCGGGCAGTACGTGACGTCGAATCGCCCTTCCGACGAACCGTGAATGAGGTGCGCCGCGGCGGAGAGGTTGCCTTGCAGGTCCGCATTGTCGCGCATGAAGCCCATGATTTCCGGCGTCGTGCGATAGCCGTACTTGCGAATGAGCACGTCGATCTGCGGGTCTTCACCGAAGGTTTTAACTCCGGGCGCCAAGACGACCAGTTGACCGCGATCGGCAATCGCCATTCGCGTGCGATAAATCGCCTTATTGCCGAGCCACGTGCTATGAAACTCTTCTTCGTCGAGATAAACGACGACCTTCGGCAGCTCTTCCTTCAGAATGGTGAAGTTTACCTGAATGGAGAGCGCCGCCGCTTGTTGGTAGCAATCATGATCGTCGCCGATAAAAAGGCCGCGCGTCACCAATTCACGTCGCTCGTTCGTACCGACTACGGTGAGCACGTAGAGCAACGGCAGGTGCTGGCAAAAGTGATCTTGCGCATAGTTGAGAATGCGGCGAAGCGGCGTATCGGCGCGCCCCATCATTCGTTCCATGCCGTAGGCGGCGCCGATGAAATGGCTCTCGTTGATACCTTGCGAACCGCCGGTACCGACAAAGATGTTCTTGTTGTAGTTGGCCATCCCCATGACTTCGTGCGGCACGACCTGCCCGATGGAGAGGATCAGGTCGTGGCCCCCTTGCCACAAGAGCTTATTGAGTTGGGCCGGCCAAGGGCGATTCCAGATTCCTTCGGTCGCTTGCGTCACGAACTCGGCGGGAACATGGCCGATGGTGACGACGTCGTCGCGCCAGCGGTGTTCGCGAAAGAGCGACTTCGGCACGCCGGGATACATGCGGTCGAGCTGCCAGTCGGGCATGACGAAGTGCGTGCCGAGCGCCGGCATGATGTCGACGAGCCGGTCGCCGTAGTACTCGTATGTTTGGCAGGTGAGCGGCCCGCTACGGCTGTTAAAGCGCGTAAAGTCGGGCGGTACGGCCAGCACGCGGTGACGCTCGCCGAGTCGGCGAAACACGCCGTGCAGGGCCTCACGAAGGTCGTCGTGCGAAAGTTCGGTGGTCGGCGAACCGACGGCATAGTAGGTGGTCATGCTTGCTATTTTGCGGCATGGCCGGGCCGATCGTCTAGTCGTATCGATTCGGTTCGATCGGGATTGTGTTCGGCACTACGGCTTCATTTCGGCGGCGAGCCGGAGCACTTCTTTCGTGAACTTTTCCGACGCCGTACGTTCGAGCCGGTTTGTGCCGAGCCACGTTTCGTAGCCGCCCAGGTCGTGGTGGCGGGGCGTCGGCAGGTAGCCGTAATAGCCGTGCGCCAACGAAACGAGGAACGAATTCTTGATCGGCGAACGTTTGCGGAAGTCTAGTCCGATCTCGCAGAACACTTCGCAGGGCATGGTGCCGATGCACACGTCGCCGATCCGCAGGGCCTGCACGGGTAAACTGCCGTCGGCCGGGTATTCGGCCAGCGCCATGGCCCGTTTGGCATAGGCCAGCGGCAGGATCGATTGTTTTCCTTCCGGCGGCGGACCGGCCAATACTTTCTTGGCCCACTCCAGTTGCTCCGGAGTCGGATGTCGCCAGGCAATTTTCGGTTCGGAGTAGCGGGCGTCGAGCGTGAGGTCGGAGCGATAGCTCAAGCTGGTCAGCGTCGCATGGACCTTGGCGGCCACATCGTCGGCGACGAACCGCATCTGTTCATAGGGCGCCTGGCGACCGCGCGGATTGCGGAAGTTGATGTTGTTGATGTCGCCGCTCGTGCCGTTGGCCATCATCGCCACATACGGCGGGTCTTGTCGCTCCGGAGTCATCAGAGTTTTCATTCGCTCGGAGAACATGCCGAAGTAGTCGGCCGAGACGTCGTCAGAACCGACGCCGCCGACGTAGTGCAGCGAGTACGCCGCGAAGAGTCCGATCGGTTTGCCGCTCGGTTCACGAACGGCGAGGAACGAGGCCGTCGGATCGGTCGGTCCGGCCGGTTCGACGAGGTTCGGGTTTCCCGCGCCGGGGTTCATCTTGACCATGTCGGTACCGCCGAACGGGTTCTCCGGCATCGTGCCGGGGCGGAGGAACCAACGTCGATTGAAGACATGGTCCGGAATATCGACCGAACCGTAGGCGAGCTCGGCCGGGCGCAGCGTATTGACGCACCGTTGCACGCCGTCGGCGATGCGGCGAGCGACGAACTTCTGATACTCGTCCATTTCCGGATCGTATTTGTAGCGATCGGTTCCCAACGCGCTGCTGGCCGAATGCGTATGCGTGCCGCTGATCATGACATTCGCGCGCGGAATGCCTGTGCGCTCTTCGATGATGCGGCGCGATTCGTCGCTGATGAGTTTATGGACGCCGAGCAGATCGCAGACGACAAGTGCGAGCTTCGTGCGGCCGTCGTCGAGCACCAAACACCGAGCGTGGAGTTCGTCGTGAATGTGCTTCGACGGCAGCGGGCTGAAACCGCCGATGATGTCGCCGCCGATGGCAGGCGTGATGTTGCTCGTGGCGGCGGCGGCGCGAAACGGAGCCGTCTTGCCCGCATCGTCTGCTGCGACGACGCTAGACCCGAACAACGATGTGGCGAGCGCGCAGATCAACGGCGCGAACGAGCGAAAGTAATTCATGAGAGATCGGCCGAAGGAAAGTTTTGGAACGGAGATTTGCCGGCGGGGCGTGTAGTGTGCCGCGCCGCATTCGCGATGTCCAGCAATTCTCTAGCTTGCCGACCCGGCGCGCGTGCGAAGGAAGAGCGGTTCGAGCGCCCCGGCGGCCGCAGGTTTGATCAAATGTTCGTCAAAGCCGGCTTCGCGCGAGCGGCGCTTGTCCTCCGATTGTCCGTAGCCCGTCAGAGCGACAAGAATTGTCGAGGCGAACTGTGGTTTCTCGCGTAGTCGTCGGGCGATGTCATAACCGCTCAGGCCGGGCAAGCCGATATCGAGAAAGATCACGTCCGGCCGGAAGTTCTCGGCCGCTTCCACCGCCTTGAGGCCGTCGTGTTCGACCAGGGTTTCGTGTTGCCAAAAGCGCTCAAGCAGCGTTGCCAACGTTTGCGCGGAGCCGACGTTGTCTTCGACGATGAGTACGCGGAGGCGGGGTACCGTTCCCGTCGGCTTGGCGGCAGGCGGATGGGAAAGTTGCCCGCCGGATCCATCTAACGACAAATGTACGGTGAATTCGGCGCCGCGCTCGGGACCATCGCTCTGAACCTCTACGGTTCCTCCATGCATTTCGACGATGCTTCGCACGACGGTGAGCCCGATACCGAGTCCACCTTGAGCGCGTTCGATCGTCCGTGAAGATTGGGTAAAGAGGTCGAAGATTTTCGGCAAGAGCGCCGATTCAATTCCCATTCCGCGATCGCGCACCGATATCGCGACGCCACCGGGCTCAAGCTTCGCCTCGACGTTGATCGGGTAGTGCGGCGGCGAGTATTTTGAGGCGTTTTGCAGCAGATTTACCAGCACTTGGCAAAGCCGCACGAGGTCGCCGTGGAGCGGTACGGGAGCGTCCGGTAGGAGTACGTGAAGCGATTGGCGGCGCTCGTCGCAAATCGGTCGCACCGTTTCGACCGCACGGTAGACGACGTCTTTCAGTAATACGCGCTCCATTCGCAATTCGATCTTGCCGCGCATGATGCGCGAGACGTCGAGTAGGTCGTCGACCATGTGGACCATGTGTTCCACTTGCCGCGACATGATCGGCAGCAATTCTTGCCGTGTCTTTTCGTCGTCGCCGAAGCTGTTGAGAATCGTCAGCGCATTGCGGACGGGCGCCAATGGATTGCGTAATTCGTGGCCGAGCATCGCCAGGAATTCATCCTTCCTGCGATCGGCGGCGCGCAACTCCGCATGAAGTCTTGCATTATCGACCGCAACGGCGATTCGCCGACCGAGGTCCTCGGCCATTTCAAGGTCCGCATGTTGGAACGTCAAATGTCCCGCCTTGGATCCGAAGAGCACTCGCCCGATCAAACGCGAACGAATTGCGAGGGGAATGCTCAGCATAGAATCGGAAGCGAAGGGAACGTCGATATTCACGTCGCCTGCGGGCGTGCATTGTGACGTTGCACGATCCGCGGCGTTCGCAAGATGCGGCTTTGCATGGTCGCGCACCGGCGGCGAAAGAGTACGTGCCCAAGTCGCCAATGCTGTGCGTTGCGAGGCATCGGAGTGCACGCAAACGTACCGCGCCGCATGTTCGGCATCCTGGGCGACGTCGATAACGCACCAATGAGCAAACCGCGGCACCGCAAGCTGCGCTACGACATGCAGCGTGCTATCCAAATCGATGAGCCGCACCAGGGCTTCGCTCGCTTCCGCGAGAAAGTGAAAACGGCTCTCCGCGCGCTTTCGCTCATCAATCTCGACTTGTAGCGATTCGTTGGCCGCATGAAGTTCGGCCGTACGTTCCCGTACGTCGATTTCCAGCGATTCCGGGCTCCGCATGGCCAAGGCCCGAGGCACGTTCGGGATAAGTGCAATCACCGTTGCCCACGAAACGACGGCCGTCGTCAGTTTGATCAGTCCCGACAGCCGATATGCGGGCCACCAGAAGATGACCGCATCCATCAGATGCGTCGTACCGCAGGCCAGAATGAAGGCGCCGAAAAGCAGGAAGACCATGCGAAACGGCAGGTCCTTCTTGCGCGCCGCGAAATAGATGAGGATTCCGGGAATCGTGAAGTATGCCGCCCAGATCGCGCCATCAGAAAGAATGTGCAACCACCCGTGCACCGAGGTCCAACCGGAACCACATAGCCATCGGGGCGGAAAGCCTGTGGTATCAAACAGTCGCGAGAAGAATTCGAGCATGCGTTGCGCCCGGATGACAATGGGAGTTTCGACGACGCGGCTCACGACGCGATCGCGCTTGCACGTCGCGGAGCGCGACACGCCAGGCTGCCGGCTGTTCCGGCGAAGAACTAGGCCGGCACCCGTTTGAGGCTTTCACCGTCGCCCGAAATTGTCGACCTTGCCTTGAACGGCGAAGGTGCCGGGTGTCGATTCTATCGCGGAATCCCAGAATCAGGCTGCGGCAGATGCTGGTCGATCATTGACCACACATCTGTCGGCGCGGCTTCCTAAGATCATCGGAAATCGCCAAGTGAGGCTGCACAAGGTGGCGGCGACGGGCCAAGCAGTTAGTTGCCGTCAAGGGATTTGGCGACCGCTTCGCCGACTTGCGGCACGTCGGTTTCGTTTACTGAGCCGAAGGGAAAGCGTGCCGCAATCTTGCCGCGATGCACGACGATCGCAACCAGTTGGACGTTGCCGCCGAGTTGCCAGCCTTCCGGCCCTTCGGCGTCCGCATAGACGCCGAGTTTCGCCTTCTGCAATTGAAGCGACTGCTGCGCGCGCGGCAAATATTCCTTCGTGGCATCCGGCTCGGCGCTGAGCCAAATAGCCCTGATTTCCGCCGCCGCGCTGTAGCCCGATAGTTTTTCATCGAGTGTTTTTACGAACCGAGCCACGGGCCGATCCCAACGGGTAGCCGGGATCAAAAGATAGACGATCGGCTTATCGGTCGCCGCCGTTGCCGCGTCGATTTGCAAATAACTTCCGTCGCTTTGGAGAAGTTCGACTCTCAGCGGCTTTACCGCGGCACCGATCGCCGTATCGTCCGCTGAGAGTTGCGCTGTGCTGAACGCAACAATACCCAACGACACAACGAGGTGCCGAAGAGCGGAACGCGAACGGTGCCTCAATGTTGTGGCGCGCATATTTCGCCTCCGGGAAATGTTGCGGTTGTTCGTCTGAATGATTTAACCGTGCGAAGTGCGGAATGTTTCGTGGGACACCGCAGATAATTGTATGAAATCATCACATCGCGGCGTTTGTGACATTTGTAATCTCACTTGTTTAAATCTGCTTGACACGCCTGGGCATTCTATCGGACGATCACGAATTGCCGTGGTACTTGAGCTTTTGCGACGACGCGGCGATCAGACCTTTCTTCAGAATGTATGAATATGCCCAGCAATCATGCGGGAACCTCGCGGCGCGAAGTCTTGAAAGGCGCGCTGGCGGCATCCATGGGAGCCATGGCCTTGCCCGCTGATACTCACGCTTCGGCAACGGAGCCGCCGCACGCCGCGAAGGGAGAACCCGATCGTTCGATTGCCGCCGAAAACGCATTGCCGGGCACGCGCGATTGGCAACTGACGCGCATGCGACTTGATAAGAGCGGCGGCTATCGATCCCCGGCCATCGAAGGATATTGCTCCCAGCAAAGTATCGCGGCCGGAGAGACGATCGAGTTCTTCGTAAGCACCGAGCCCGCGGCTTCGTTTCAAATTGAAATCTTCCGCATGGGCTATTACGGCGGCGCCGGGGCCCGGCTCATGAAGACGCTCGGACCATTGGAAGGCCATGCCCAGCCGGTGCCTCCCATCGGCCCAAACCGCGTGCGCGAATGTGTTTGGAAGCCTTCGGCGTCGTTGGAGATTCCCGCCGATTGGCGCAGCGGCGTTTATCTCGGCCGACTGACGACACTCACGGCTCACGACGGCTCCGGCTATTGGCAAAGCTATGTGATCTTCATCGTGCGCGATCGTCGCCGCGCCGATGTGTTGTTTCAATGCTCCGACAACACCTGGCAAGCCTACAATCGCTGGCCCGACGATTTCTCGCTCTATACGCATCCCGAAGGAGCCCATCATCCGGGCGTCGCAGCCTCGTTCGATCGTCCCTATGCCCGCTATCCCCAAATCTTCGAAGCACCGCAATCGGTCGGCTCGGGCGAGTTCCTCTTGTGGGAGTTCCCCCTTTGCTATTGGCTCGAGCAACACGGGTACGACGTCACGTATTGTTCGAATCTGGATATGGTCGACACGGAGCAGCCGCTGCGCAGCAAGGTCGTGCTCAGCGTCGGCCACGACGAATACTGGGATCTGCGACAATACGAAGCGTTGCAGAACGCCGTACAACAAGGCGTAAGCATTTTGTTTCTCTCGGCGAATACCGCCTACATGGTTTCGCCGTTCACGCCGAGTGCGACCGGCGCGGCGAATCGCATCATTACGCGTACGGCGAGCTTCGGTCCGATGTCGGACGAGGAGACGAAGGCTTACGGCCACATGATGGGCCCTTTCCCGTCGGCGGGGCCTGATGAAGGGCTGCTCATCGGCGCACGAACGACGGTTCCCTTCAACGGCGCCGGCGATTGGATTTGCACTCGACCCGAGCATTGGATGTTTGCGGGTACCGGCATGCGGCGCGGCGATGCGGTGCCCGGCTTGGTGGGTTGGGAGTTTCATGGCGATCCGGCGAATATTCCGGGCTTGGAAATCGTGGGCGAAGGGACGGTGCTCTCCGGCGGCGTGAAGCCCGGGCATTGGACGTCGACGATTTATCCCGGCCCGAAAGGGAATTTTGTCTTCAATGCCTCGACGATTTGGTGGGCCCAGGGACTCGCCGCGCCGCCGGGACATATGCTACCTTGGTCTCATTGGTCACGGCCGCACGGACCCGACGATCGGGTGCAACGCATGACGCACAACCTATTGCGGCGCGCGCTCGGCCGTGAGGCATGAGCCGGTAGGCTCCCTCGCAGCGGGCAATCGAGCAGCAAGGCCGCACTCGTGGTCGTGGATAACGTCTTGTCGACTCTTCCGTCGCCGTCGAGCGATGTCGATACTTCGCCGTCCGAAGACTGCACGCAATTCGCCGCTTCGCGTCGCGGACTGTTGCTTTTCGGACTGTTGCTCGCCGCGGCGTGCTTCTTGGTTTACCGAAGTACGTTCGGCTTCGAACTTCTGACGTGGGACGACAACCAGCACGTCACCGAGAACGAGTATTTCCAAGAGCTTACTTGGCGCAGTTGGGCGCACTTCTGGGGCTACTCGTACATCTTTCTCTATATTCCGGTCAGCTATAACTTCTTCGCCTGCGAAGTTTGGATCGCCGGGTGGTTTCCGACCGGCGACCCGGCGCAGCCGATGAACCCGGCGGTATTCCACATCGGCAACGTGCTCGTGCATCTCGGTTGCACGCTCGCGGCCTATCGCCTGATGTTCCGCCTCACGTGCAACGCTTGGGCCGCGTTTTTCGGCGCGCTCTTGTTCTGCGTCCATCCGCTGCAGGTCGAAAGCGTCGCCTGGGTCGGCGAAACGCGCGGCACCCTGAGTACGCTCTTCTCGTTTCTCGCCGCGGGACTCTATCTGCGCTACGCGGGCGTGAACCCGACATCCGGCATGTTCTCCGAGGCGGCGTATGAGCCGCCGCAGCGCCGCAACCGCGACTACTGGCTGGGGCTGTTTTGTTTCGGTTTGGCGTTGTTGTCGAAGCCGTCGGCCGCGTCGTTGCCGCTGCTCTTGCTCGTCGTCGACGTGATCCTCCTTCGCCGGTCATCGTTCACGGCGCTCTATCATCTGATTCCCTGGTTCGTCGCCGCGGCAGTCATCACGCTGATGACCAAGTACTACCAGAAGGATGCGTACATGTTCGGGCCTGCCGTGGCCCCGTGGCTGCAGCGCCCGTTCATCGCCGGCGATGCGTACGCGTTCTATTTGCAGAAGCTCGTCTGGCCGCTCGATATGGGGTTCGACTACGGTCGCACGCCGCACCTGGTGCGGGAATTGCCTGGCTTCCGGCGCGCATGGCTCTTGCCGGCGGCCATTGCGTTGATCTTGTGGCTTTGCCCGCGGCGGCGCATTTGGCTCGGCTGCTATGCGATTTTCATCGCGGCGATTCTTCCCGTCAGCGGCATCGTGCCGTTTCTTTATCAGTCGATCTCGACGACCGCCGATCGCTACATGTACGTGCCGATGTTCGGCT
>CAZWDN010000048.1:0-21739 GCA_964633125.1 uncultured Pirellula sp.
CCCGTGAACCGGCGGTCCGACGCTGCGCCGGACGTACTCGAACTCGCGACGATCAAATCGGCTTGAGTTAACGGGCGCGATGCCTCTAAGAACGGCCCCGGGATGCTGGATTGGTAGTTCGCTCCGCTCGAAATCGGCAAATCCGCGAGTTCGTCAGCTCGCGCAACGTGCTGCGGTAAACCCGCGCAATGCGCGCCGAGACCGCATGCTATCACAGCATTGCAAAGCCCGACCGCAAGTTGACTGAATCGAAACATACTTCTAAGCCCCGCATCCCCTCTTTAGAAGGTCGTCCAATTTGCATATCGGCACAATCGGCACAGTTGCTAGACTCGGAATATCCCGCAAAGTCAAAGATCACGCGACCCTGCATTGCCGGCGTAAGCAAGGAATGCAAGACCGCGAGATTCGCTCGCAGACCAGGCCTTCGAGCGCGGCTCCGCCGGCGTCCCAATGCGTCGACGGCCGCAGACATCCTTGATGACGGACGACGCGTCGTCGCGATTGCAAGAGTGATCGCCGGGGGACGTCGCGAGCGCCGACACGCTTCCCCTCCGACGGTCGCGGCTAGATATCACCGTCGTTATACTCGTCGCATGGCGTCACTCTCGGAAACCACCGATATCGCTTCCGGTCGTTTGCCGGCGGCGGATCATGATCCATCCGCCGCACGACATCCTTCGTCGCGAGCGCGCCTTTATCGGCTTCTCTGGCGTTGGCACTTCTACGCCGGGCTGATTACCGCGCCTGTTCTACTCGTTGCGGCGATCACCGGCGGGATCTACGTGTTTATCGAGGAACTACAGCCCGTGATCTATCCGGAGCTGTTCCGTTCGACGAGCGCGAGCGGGTCGCAACGATCGCTCGATGAACTTGCGGCGGCCGTGCGGCGCGCCCATCCCGACGCACAACTCAACTTCGCCGCCGAAGCCAAACATCCCGGCCTCAACGCAACGTTTGCCGTCAAGCTTCCCGCCGGTCCGCGCACGGTATTTGTCGACCCGGCGACCGGCGACGTCGCCGGATCGTACCACGAGCCGGATTCGTTCTTCGGCATCGTGCTGGGGCTTCATCGACGTCTGCTGCTCGGTTCCGTCGGTCGCATGGTCGTGGAACTTGCCGCCTCTTGGGGCTTAGTGCTGTTGCTCACGGGCACGTACCTGTGGTGGCCGCAAAGACTCGGGCGACCGCGACTTCCGACGCAAGGAGTTTGGTACCCGCGAGTCCGCGGCTCGTGGCTGCTCATCTTGCGCGATTGGCACGGCGTCGTCGGCTTCTACTCGCTCGGCACGGCGGCGTTCGTCCTATTCACCGGACTCTTCTTTACGCAAGTGTTCGGCAACGGCTACAAGCGCGCGACGAACCTTGGCGGGGAACTCCCCGCGGCATTCGCCGTTTCGCCGAAGTCGGAGACGCCGGCAGGTCGGTCGCGCGTGTCGCTCGCGGCCGTGCTCGACGCCGCGGAACCCCACTTGCCCGGTCATGGAGCACGGCGCGTTCAACTCCCTTCCGGCCCGCAAGATGTGTTTCGCGTATCCCGCGCGGACGGGTCGAGCCCGACGTGGCGGACAACCGTCTTCATCGACGCCTACACGGCCCGCGTCGTTCATACCGTCGGCTGGGACGATGCGCCTCCGGCACATAAGGTGCGGATGAGCGCCTATCCGATCCATGTCGGCGGCATTTTCGGCCTGACGACGAAGGTCGCCGCGCTATTGACGTGCGCGGCTCTGGCGTTGCTCGTAATTACGGGCATCTGGATGTGGTGGCGCAAACGGCCGCGCGGCACTTGGGGCTTCCCGCCGTCGAACGCCGAATTGGCCGTGCCGGGCTGGTTGATCGCCGCGATTTACGGCCTCGGCATTCTGCTCCCCGCCGTCGGCATTTCGCTGTTGCTCATGTTGCTCGGCGAAGCGTCCGCGGCTTGGTGGGGCCGGCGCCGCGCCGTAAACCGATAAACGCGTTGCCGCACGAAACACTAAATCGCGCCCGCGCCGCCTGGCGCTTGGAGCGGCAGTCTTACGGAAATGCACGTTCCCTGTTCGAGTTCGCTTTGGATCGAACATTCCCCTCCGAGCAGACGGACCCTCTCGGTCATGCCCAGCAGCCCGAAGCCCCGTTTGCGAGCAGGTCCCACGTCGAACCCGCAGCCGAAGTCACGCACCTCCAATTGGAGATCTCCGTTGATTTTGTCGATCCGGATTCTGACGACGTCGGTCCCGCTATGCTTCCAAGCATTGCTGAGCGACTCCTGGATCACTCGATAAATGGTCGTTTGTATGGAGTCCGGCAGGCGACCGACCTCGGGATCGCATTTGCTCGTGACCATGATTCCGGAGTGCGCGAACTGCCCGATTAGGTCTTCCACCGCGGCTTCGATTCCCGAATCGTCGAGGACGGCGGGACGAATTCCTCGGATCACGCGTCTCCCGTCTTCGACCCCGCGACGCAGGTTATCCACCACGTCCGCCATAATTTGCGATGCCTCGGTAATCGGATGCTGAACTTGGTAGCCTTCCAACGTCATCAGAGAAGCAACGGCATACTGAATGAGTCCGTCATGAAATTCGTGGCAGAGAAATTGCTTCTCCTTTTCCTGCACCTCGATCAGGTTGCGAAGCAATTCCTGTTCGCGCTCCAACGACGCCTGGGCCGCTTTCAAATCGGAGATATCGGTGGAAATCCCCCCCAGCGCAATCATGTTGCCGGCGATGTCGCGTACCGGAAACTTGATTGATCGATACGTATGCGGACCATCGGCATGCGGCGCCATTTCCTCAAAATAGACGGGAACTTTGTCACGCCAGACTTTCGCGTCGGACTCGAGAAATCCCTCGGCAAACGGCTCGGGAAAGAACTCGCGATCCGTCTTACCGATAATACTCTCGCCCAGATGGGTGAAGAGACCTTGATAGGTGCGATTGGTGAGCAGATAGCGCCCTTCCGCATCTTTCAAATAAATCACCGCCGGCGTATTGTCCAAAATGCCGCTCAACTGCGACTCGCGCATGCGCAGCTGGTCTTCAATCTGCTTCTGCTCCGTGATGTCGCTGACCATCGCCATATGGCAGGCCGTCGGCTCGCCGGGGTGCCACATCGGAACGACCTTCAGGCTGGCCCACATGTAGGTGCCGTCGCCGCGGAGCAACCGCTTCTCCATTTGAAAGCGCCGAATCTCGCCGCGCCGCAGGAGCTCCATTTGGTCGAGGTCTTCGGCCAAATCGTCCGGGTGCGTGATGTCATGAAACGTCAACCGAACCATTTCCTTCTCCGACCGACGGATCATTTCCACGTAGCGGGGATTGATCTGAAGAAATCGACCGCTTTGAGAGTCGATCAAGGCAATGGCGAGCGGCGACTGCTGATAGATGCCGCGAAAACGTCGTTCCGCGGCACGCAACGCCTCTTCGGCAAGTCGACGTTCGGTGATGTCCGCGCTGGCTCCCATCACCTGCAGCGGCGCGCCCGACTCGTCGTACGTCGCGCGACCGATCGCTTCGATCCAATGGATGCTGCCGTCGGGCCAGACGACGCGGTAGGTGAGATCCGTCGGCGGATCGTTATTAAAAATACGCTCGATGGCCGTTTGCATCAGGTGCCGATCTTCCGGGTGAATCGTACTGATCGATTCCTCGAGACTCGACTCCGTGTGAGTCGTTTCATAGCCGGTAATGAGCGCCTGAGTTTCGGACGAGCGGACTCGATTTGTCCGAACGTCCCAGCACCAAATTCCTAATCGCCCCGCTTCGAGAGCGAGCAGCAGTTGCTCTTGGCTTTCCCTGGCCTGCTGCGTTGCGCGACGCGCTTCCGTAACATCCAACGCAACGCCCCCCAAGAGAGTTCGACCATTGTCGTCCGGCACGGGGAACTTGGTCGTGGACCAATGCTGGATGTTACCGTCGGGCGTAATCGCAACCTCTTCAAACGGGACAAACGCCGCGCGTTCCAGCGCGTGTCGATCGTTGGCGACGTACTGGTCGGCCAAATCTTTTGCGTACAATTCGTGATCCGTTTTCCCGATCCAATCCACGGAATCTCGTTTCCAATTCCTCCGACATAATTCATTGACGTAGACGTAACGCCCCGCTTCGTCCTTCAAGAACGCCGCAAAAGGACCGCTGTCGACGAACGTATGGAAGCGCTTTTGACTCGCCCGCAGTTCCGCCTCCGCTTTTTTCCGTTCCGCGATTTCCTCCTCGAGCTTTCGTTTGGCGTTCTGCTCGGCGCGCATGATCAGCGAACAGGCGAAGCTGACGACCACGAAAAAGCAAAGGCTCCCCAGTTCGATGGAGCTTGGCAACGAAAAGCCGTATCGCGGCAAGACGAAAAAATAACGAGACGCCAGGGCGCTAAGCACGATCGCCAAAAGCGACGGCCCGAACCCGCAGAGTCGACTGGCGAGCAACACCGCGACGAGGAACGCCGAAAACGGCTGCCGATGACGCAGAATTCCGTCGAGGGCGGTCCGAAACAGAATAGCGGCAACGACGAGCGCGACGGCCCCGAGATAGGGCAGAACGGCCCGGAAACGAGTACGATTCATTCGCACGCTCAAGATGGAAGCAGAAGAACGGTGCGCATAGTAGCAAATTCCTCCCGCGCAACCGCTATTATGCTATGGAACGATCGAAGGTGCCTGAGGATTTTTGAGTAGACGCGGTCCAAGCTCCGACAAACGACACGGCGAGTAAACGCAATGGCTAAAAAAGCTTCGAAGAAGCCGGTAAAGGTCGCAAAGAAGTCTGCCGCCGTGCGGGGGAAGACGCCCCCGAAGTCGCAAGCGGGCAAGACCGCGAAACCGAAACTCCTCTCGGGGGGCAATCCGCAAATCGCGAAAGGCTACGGCGATGCTCCCGTGCAAGCCTTCATCGCGGCGATGCCGGGCTGGAAGCAGGACGTCGGGCGGCGCCTCGATGAACTCGTCGAGCGCACCATTCCGCACGTGTATAAGGCGGTGAAATGGAACACGCCCTTCTACGGACTGGAGGGGGAGGGCTGGTTTCTCGGTTTCCATTGCATGACGAAGTACGTCAAGGTGGCGTTCTTCCGCGGCACGTCCTTGCGACCGATTCCGCCCGTGGCATCCAAGCAAAAGGAAGTACGCTATTTCCACATTTGCGAAGACGAGGAGCTCGACGAGGCGCAATTCGTCGAGTGGGTCATGCAAGCCGGTCGCTTGCCCGGCGAAAAGATGTGAGCGGCGCGGTCGGCGCGCGGCGTCACTTACGGCGCGCGACTGCCTGCCGCTCCGGCGAGCCCGGTACGCCGCGCGGAGCGAAACAAACCAGCAGCGAGGGCAGCATCACCAGATCCGCAATCATGGCCGTGGCGATGGCGAAGATCGACAGCAGGCCGAACGTCCGAATCGGCGGAATCCGTCCGACGGTCATCGGCAGCAGACCGGTGATCAAAATCACGCTCATGACGAGCATCGCCTTACCGCACACCGCCATCGCGGCCGTCGCCGCGTCGAGCGGGGGACGGCCCAACGCGATTTCGTGGCGATAGCGCGAAACAAAGTGGATCGTGTTGTCGTCGGCCAAGCCGAGCACGACGCAAAACGTCATTGCCGCGGAGAGTCGCAACGGTTCGTCCAGCAGCACGAGTCCCGCCGCCGCGGCCGCCAAGGGAAACGTCGTCGGCACGATGCAGATCAGGCCGTGCCGAACGGATCGGAACGCGATCATCATCGTGGCAAAAATCACGGCGGCCGAAAGCATCAAGCCGTTGGCCGAGTCGTAAATGATTTGGTAGACGTTGCGCGCCGCGACGACGGCCGTGCCCGTCAGTTGCAGTTGAAAACCGGGATGACGGCGTTCCAACGCGTGCAGTTCTTGTTCGAGATTGGTGAACACCGGCAAGAGCCTCGCCGCGCCGACGTCGGGCACATGCACGCTGACCGCCGCTCGGCGCACGTCGGCGCGCAGCAACCGCTCTAATGAATCAGTCGGCGCGCGCCGCAATTGCTGCAAGCCGCGTTGCGTGACATGGCCGCCGGAAAGCCCGGCGGCGGCGTTCAGATACGAGAACGAACCTCGCAGCGGCGGCGTCCGATCGAGCAACCGCTGCGTTTCCGCCACGACTTCGACGACTTCGGCGGAGCGATACGATTGTTCCGCGGGCCACTCGACGACGACGTAGGCCAGGAGCGAGCCGCCGAGCACGTCGTCGCAGAGCCGTGTCGCGGCGGCCGTGGAATTATCGGTCGGCAACATTTCCATCCAGCGGATGTCGGAGCGAAGTCGCGTCGCCGTTACGGCCAACGCGACGGTGCCCGCGACGGACAAAACCGCGGTCGTTCGCGGTCGACGCAGCAACACGCCAGCCGCCGACGTCAACCATCGCGTCACGCGATCCGGCTCATCCGACGTAGCGGAGCCCGTTGATCCGCCGCGGCCGGATGCGAGATCGCCCAATCGCGAGCCGAGCAGCCACGGCAACACGGTTTGCACGGCAACGAATCCGACGGCCGTTCCCAGCGCGCTGAGCAGGCCGAAGCGACGCACCGCTTCGAGTTCGGCGACGACCAAGGCGCCGAAGCCGACCACGGTCGTGAACACCATCAGGAAACAAGCATGGCCGACCGTTTTCAACATCTGCCGCAACGCTTCGCGGCGTTCCAGGCCGCGGGCGCGCCATTCCGCGAACTCGATCGCCAGATGAATCGAATCGCCGAAGCCGATCACAAACACGAGGCTCGGCAACACGGCGATAAGGCCGGTTAACGGCTCGTGCATGAGCCCCAACGCGCCGACGGTCCAATACATGCCGGTCAGCGGTCCGGCCATGGCGACGAACACCGCCGCCGGACGTCGAAAAATGATCAGCCCGGCGACGGCCGTGATGCACGCGCTCCAGATCGCATAGCGCTTCATTTCCGACTTACTGACGCCGATCATCTCGGTGCGCGCCACGGGATGGCCCGCCAAGCCGACTCGCAGCGGCGTGCCCGAGGTCGTCTCGTCCACCGCGCTGCGGAGGCCGGCGACCGCCGGTTCGATGAACGACAACGCCGAACTGTCGCCCTCTAATCGCACGAGCAGAAACGTGACGCGCCGGTCGGCCGAAAGCAACTGCCCGGCGACCATCGGGTGTTCGCGGGCCAACTCCGCGGCCTCGCGCAACCGCTCCGCCGAAGCGTCGGGAGGAATCAACGTCGCCGCCGCAATTTTCGGATGTCGCACGCGCAGAATGCCGAATACCGAGGCGACGCCCGGCGACGCGCGCAGTCGTCGGTCGAGATTTCGTAAGGCCGCGATCGATTCCGGGGTGAACAAGTCGTCGCACTCGACGGTGACCAAGATGTCGGCGTCGTCGGGCCCAAAATCGGCGAACAGCCGCTCTAAACGCGCAAAATCTTCGCCGCCGCGGCGAAACACGGCGCGCGGCTCCTCGTCGTATTCCAAGTGCCGCAGGCCGAACGCCGCCGCCGTGGAACAGCAAAGGATGATCAATCCGAGCAGGCCCCGATGATCGCAGACGAAGTCGGCGTAGCGATTCATGCCGCCCGCCTTTCCATCGGGCTGGAGTGAGCGGCAATTTGCAGGTCCGCCAAATAAGCGATCGTCACCGGCCAAACGGCGCCGAACACGATTGCAAAGACAACCTCATAGCCCGGCACGCTGCCCAATTGCCACGACAACTGCGCCGCGGGATTCCAATAGGAACGCGTCGCAGGCCATAGGCCGGTAAACACGGCGGTGTCCAACGTGTGGTAGACGAAGTATCCCAAGGCTCCGAACACGGCGAACCTCAAGCCTTGCGGCGCGAGCAGGCTCAAGGTTGCGCCGGACGCACCCACCGCAACCAAGGTCGCGAGCATGATGTCCGCGGGCTCAGGCCATATTCTCAGACACGCCGTTCCCGTCGCCGCGGCAATTACCAAGACGACTACCAACCGGCGCGCGAGCGGCTTCCAGCGCAGATCCCAAGTCAATCGGTCGGCCCACCACCAAGCCGCCATGACCCAAGTTGTGACCGCGGTAGCGACGAGCCACAGGGCGCCTTCGGGACTGAAGCCCCGCCAATTGAGAATCAATTTCGGTCGCCAAAACGCCGGCTCGTGCAGCGAGATAAGCGGCATGTTGGTCAAAGCCAACGCGGCGCACAAGGTGAACAATGCGGCCTGCCGCCGGAACCATAATCCCAGCGACACGGCGAGCAAGAACATGACCGAGCTCTGCGTTAAATAGGGAAACTCGCGGACGACTTCTCGCAAGGTCGACCAGAAAGTCATCTCGCTCCCTCCGGCCCTTCGTCGACCGTGAGCCTACCCCCGCGCGACCCCCAGAATCGAAACTCGTTATTCAGCAACCCGAGCCAACTCAGGTTTGCGGAGCCGAAATCAAAACAGCCGGGCAGGCGCAGACGCCGATCGTAACCGACTAACTCCACGAAGCAGCGGCCCGCGACCGCGCCGTCGCCGAACACGCCGACGACGTCGCTCGGGCCCTCCCAGTAAGTCAGACACGTCGTGCCGCGCGTGTCGAGTTCCTGATTTCGCAGAACGGGAGTCACAGTTAGGTTGATTTGCCGTTCGGGTGCGCGGATGTTCCAGACGGCCGGGTAGCGAACGCCCGTTCGATGGCTTGTCCAATACGATTGCGGAGTAATCGACACTTCCGATTCTTGCAAGTATTCGACATCGCCGTCCTCGCTGATCAGTGTCGCATATGCCGCCCCCGCGTCCGCTCCCCCGACGCTGCGTAAGCGATGCAGCATCAAATCGCGGCCGTCGTCGAGTTGCATTCCAAACCAGTCCCAGCCCTCGAAGTCGACGTCCGATCGGGTCATCGAGAGTCGCCCGTAGGCCCGATCCATCCACGCCGTTCCCGACACCTCCAGGGTACGGCCGTCGACGGTGAGTCGACCCTGCGTCGCCATCCGTGAATACGACCAGTATCGGGCCGGAAGTTTCGGACCGTCGCAAAGTCCGCAAACGGCTCGATGCACGACCGCCGGTTTGGTCGGCGACAATCGCAAATCAACGACGAGATCGTCGATGGCGACGGAAACCCGATGCCCCTCGTCGTTCGCTTCCATCGACCAGTCGCGGATCCAGACATGATACCGATCTTGCCTCGCTCCGCCGTGATTGAACATCGATCTTTGATGTCCGTACCAAAAACGTCGTTCGGTGATGTCGGTCAGACCGAAATGCGAGAAACGCGTCTGATCGGCGAGCCAACGAAGCGGAAAAACCGAACCGATACGCACGTCGTCGGTGCTGCGGCGAAAGAACGCGACATGAAAAGCGTACTGCCGCTCGCCCGCGGTTAAATAACCGTGGTAATACCACCACTCAGTTTCATACCGTTGCTGCGACGCCAAGTCGTCGACAATCTCAAGGGTGGACATTGCGGAAGTTTAGCCGACGAGATCGACCGAGGAGTGACGCGAGTTCAACTCGGAAAAGTCCACAACAGGAGACAGGACAAGGATATCTCGCGTCTTAGCGTATTTCCAGCCGACCTAGCCGCCGCCCAGCCGGTGTGGCATTTCGGCACAATCGACCTGGAGTCGCCGAATCTCTCTCGTTCCATCCGCTCGGCGCGATTTGCGTCATCGCAAACCCGAAGCGTCCGAGGTGGATGCCGACCGGGTTGATGCCGAATCGATGACGAATCTCGGTTAATGGTGGCGGGTCGCAACCTATTCAGGGCCCGATCATGTGCGACTTGGTCCGTGCAGCGGCGACATCACGATCGCAGCCCTCGACGAAGCGCATGCAGCCCAACGCCAATTCGACCGAGAACCTCAGGCACAAAAAAAGCCTTTCCCCAATTCAAAAGGGGAAAGGCTTGAATAGTCGGGGCGACAGGATTTGAACCTGCGACCTCTTGCACCCCATGCGTTCCGAAGCAGCGACTGAAATGCTCAGCATCCTTTGGAATATTCACATTCTACGACCCTGAATTCCGTTCTCAAGCGTTCTCGCGTATTCGCATCTCAGTGCGATGAAGCTCCGTCAAATCGCTCGGAATTCCGTCAATGACGGAAACGGAGATCGTGTGCCATTTACCGCGCAACATCGACACCCGAAATGACAGTTACAGATCGTGGAGATTTCCCAGTAATCGCTGCCTCGCCTACTGAGGCGACGGCCGTTTCGTGCGCGAGTTTCTGTGCCGTATCTACGACCTAATCTAAGTGCTTCAGCGAAGATTCACGAATGTTTGTTTGACGTGGCGGGTGTAAGGGCAATTTTGTCTGCGGGATCGTCAGTTCCAACCAATGTCGGAGTTTGTCGTAGAACTCGGTGGTTGTTTCCTCGTCGCTCCGCCGACATTCCCCAAACGTCTTGATGCGGCGCGCCAGTTCCGCGGCGCGGGCGGGCGCCTGCTTCAATTGCTCAATCAACGCTTCCAGTGCGACGAGCTTCTCCGCGACGATTTCCGCAATCCGTAGGGCGTCGCTCTCTGTCCGGTGGTGGAGCGTGGCTTCGTTTCCCTCACGCGTAGCTTTTCGAGTGCGGTCCATCGTTTCTCCGTTCGTGAGCTTTGGCAAGATGTTTCGGAATCGGACGTTCAGATTAAATGGACTTCTGCCGAGTGATCGCGGCGATCGTCGACCAGCGGAATCGTACGGTCAGTTTGTTCTACGCCGTCGACCACTACTCGTGTCACCACGGCACCTTCGCCCCCGTTGTGCACCGTGATGTGGTAGACGGTTTCGCGAAAGCGATAATGGATCTTGTACGACTGCCAGGCCTTGGGGAGGCGCGGCTCGAAGGAAAGTCGATCGACGTTAAGCCGCAAACCCAGCAGCGATTCTGTGATCAGCCGATACATCCAGCCGGCCGAGCCGGTGTACCAAGTCCAGCCGCCGCGCCCCACGTGGGGCGCCACTGAATAAACATCGGCCGCGACGACGTACGGCTCCACACGATAGATTGCGATGTCGCCAGCCGTCGCACCATGACTTACCGGATTGATGAATCGGAAGAGCTCCCATGCTCGTTCCGAATCTCCCATCTCCGCGAAGGCCATCACGGTCCAAATCGCGGCGTGCGTGTATTGTCCGCCGTTTTCGCGCACGCCCGGCACGTATCCTTTGATATAGCCGGGATTGAGTGAAGAATTATCAAACGGCGGATCGAGCAGCTGAATCTGTCGAGACTCGCGGCGTACTAACCGCTCGTCAACATTCTGCATGGCCGTTTGCGAGCGCTCCAGCGTTCCCGCGCCCGACAAGATCGACCAGCTCTGCGAGATGGAATCGATCTGACATTCCACGTTGCTCGACGAACCGAGCGGTGTGCCGTCGTCGAAGTAGGCTCGGCGATACCACTCGCCGTCCCATGCATTCGCTTCGATGTTGCCGCGCAACCGGCCCGCCTCAAGTTCGTACTTGTCGGCGAGCGCAGCATCGCCTCGAGTACGCGCGATGCCGGAAAACTGCGTGAGCACGCCGAAGAGGAAGAAGGCCAACCAAACGCTTTCCCCCTTGCCTTCCGCGCCGACGAGATTCATGCCGTCGTTCCAATCGCCGCAGCCCATCAGCGGCAGTCCGTGCGAGCCGAAGCGTAGACCATTATCGAGCGCACGCACGCAGTGGTCGTACAGCGTGCCGACATCGTCGGAGACCTGCGGTAGGTCGTAAAAGGCCTCCTCTTCCGGTCGTAGCAGACGAGCCTTGAGGAACGGTACCGTTTCGGCAAGCACGCCCGTATCCCCCGTCGCGGCAACATATCGACACGCGGCGTACGGCAACCAGAGATAGTCGTCGGAGAAATGCGTGCGCACGCCGCGGCCTCCCGGCGGATGCCACCAATGTTGAACATCCCCTTCGCGAAATTGGTGCGCCGCGGCGCGGAGCAATTGCTCGCGCAGCAGCCCCGGCTCGGCATGCAACAGGGCCATCGCATCTTGGAGTTGATCGCGGAATCCGAAAGCCCCGCCCGACTGATAGAATCCGGTGCGTGCCCACAGTCGGCAGGCCAGCACTTGGTAGACGAGCCAACCGTTCGCCAGAAAGTTCACTGAAGCGTCGGGCGTCTCGATGTATACGGTGCCCAACGTTCGGCTCCAATAGTGCCAGACGCCTTCCAATGTGCGTTGGGCCGTGGCGACGCCGCGAAATCGCTGCACTAATTGCCGCGCATCGGCGTCGCTCGTTGCGGCGCCCAATACAAAGACGATTTCCTTCTCCTGACCTTCCTCCAATTCAAACTGCACCTGCATCGCCGCGCAGGGATCAAGCCCCGCGCCGACGCGACCCGACAAACGAACACGGCGCATCGCCGCCGGTGCGGCAAGAGTACCGTTGCGGCCGAGAAACTCCGTGCGATCGCCCGTAACGCTACGGAGCGTCTCGCTGCAATCGACGAACGCGACGCGCTCGGAGAATTCGGTGCTGTAGGCGTTGCGCGCAAAGACGGCGCCGGTCGCCGAGTCGAGCTCCGTAACGACGTGCATGTGCGTCTTGTCGCGTAGTTCGCCGAGAACCCATTCCCAGTAGCCGGTCGCGGAAAGCTGGCGCGGGCGGGTCGAACGATTCGTAATCTTCAACCGCGCAAACTTGACTGGTGCGTCCGTCGCCACGAATACGCAAAACTCCGACGTAATTTCGTCTTCGGTATGCTCAAAGACCGAGTAGCCGAATCCGTGCCGAGAGACGTAAGGTTCGGCGCCGCGCGCGGGAAGGGGCGTCGGAGACCAAAAACGGCCGCTTTGCTCGTCGCGAATATAGATCGCCTCGCCCGAAGCATCCGTTACCGGATCGTCGTACCACGGCGTCAAACGGAACTCGTGGCTGTTCTCCGACCAGGTATAGGCACCGCCGCTTTCCGTCACCACCGTGCCGAACTGGGCATTGGCAAGCACGTTGACCCACGGAGCAGGCGTCGTCCGGCCGGCCGCCAATACGGTGACATATTCGCGGCCGTCGTGGGTGAAGCCCCCCAGGCCGTTGAAGAACTTAAGGTCTTGTCGCGGCGATTCCGTCGAGCTGAGCCGCTGCGGCAAACGGCGCACCGGTTTCAGTGCCGCGATCATCGGCTCCGCTCTCCCGCGGCGTTCTACTTGCTCCGTGAAGGTGCCTGCGTCATCGAGCAAGACGAGGCGGGCCACTGTGAGCAACAGAGTGCGATCTTCTTCCGACATTTGCTCGCCGCGGCGAATGAAGACGCCGCCGGGCTTGTCGAGCATGACTGCTTCCGGACCGGAAGCGATAAGGTCGTGGATCGTATCTTGCAGAGTTTGACGATACACCGAGTCGTCTTCGTTCCAGACGACGAGATCGACCGCCAAGCCCTTGAGCCGCCAATATGCATGCGCCTGCACGGCTTGGCGTACCAACTCCATGTTCGCTTGATCACGAATGCGCACGAGGACGATGGGCAAGTCGCCGGAGATTCCGTAGCCCCAAAGCCCTGATTGCCCGCGGCGATTGGCGGCCAGCGTCGTCTGCTTGGCGCGGCGCTGCGACGTGGCGTAAATCAAGGAATTCGCCGTGCGAGAATAGGTTTGTGCGTCGGCTTCCGAGACGTTTAACTGCCGTAGCAAAATCAAGCTGTGCGTCCAAGCTAGTTCGAATACGCGATCGGAGAGCCGCGGGTCGTGGTACTTGTCCATGATCGCCGTTGCGGCGTCGCGCGTTTCCGCAGCGCCCGTAATGAAGTCGATACGAGCTGATTGATTCGGCTCGATCCGGACGACTTGGCGAATGGAAAGCGACGGATCAAGCACCGCCCCCTGGCTGTCGGTAAGCACGGTACCCGGCGTCATCGCCGCGGGCGCGGCTACGCTTCCGGTGCGACCCAAGAATCGCATGCGATCGGTCTCAAACGAAGGCTCGCCGACGACGGTTCCTTGCACCGTCATGAGATGCACCATCCACGGCGGGCGTTCTTCCGTCGATCGCGCCCGGCGCGTGCAAAGAATCGCTTGCCGTTCGCGAACGATTTCCGTTTGCACGAAGAGGTTGCTGAACGCCGGATGCGCCAAATCGTGGGCCCGCTGCGCCAGCACGATCTCGGCGTAGCTTGTGACTTCGATCGAGCGGACCGCTTCCGAGCGGTTCGTGATCGTAATCCGTCGCAACTCGACATCGTCTTCCGGCGATACGGCGATTTCCGTATGCGTATCGATCCCTTCGTCGCGACAACGGAACTCCGCGCGAGCTTGCGTAAAAATCGCCTCGTAAGGTTTCGAAGGTTTCTGCGTCGGCTGCCACGCCGTCGACCAGAAGACGCCGCTTTCGACGTCGCGCAAATAGCAGAAGGTTCCCCAACAATCGCGCGTCGAATCTTCTCGCCACCGGGTGACGGCCAAATCTTGCCAGCGGCTGAAGCCGCCGCCGGCCGCCGTGACGACGACGTGATAACGACCGTTCGAAAGCAGATTGACCTCGGGCATCGAGCCGGCCGGATCGATGTAGAGGCGCATATTGCTGGGATCGGCCACGACCTCGGTGCGCGGCGCACCCGCTTCGGCGGCATGCGGAAACACGACGGCCGCAGCCTTCGGCACGCGTTCTTGCAGGAGAAGATCGGTCGCCAGCAGCATTGGATCGGCCTTAAACCGTCGCTGCATCGGACGATCGCCGAGGACGTAATCGAGCGCGAGCAAGCTCATTCCCTGATGATGCGCCATAAACTGGCGAATCGGCGCGCGCGACGTGCCGCGCGGAATGCGCGACGGCGTGTAGTCAACCGCTTCGTAGAAACCATACGCCCCCTCATGACCGTCGGTCGCCAAACGTTGCAAGTTGCGACACGAGTCGTCCGGCGCGACCATCAAAGCCAAGACGCCGGCGTAGGGTGCGATCACCAGATCTTCCGCGAGCCCGCGTTTGAGGCCCAAGCCCGGCACGCCGAAGGCGCGATACTGGTAATTCATGTGGACGTCGACGGTGTTATATCCCGATTCGGAAATGCCCCACGGCACGCCGCGTTGCTTTCCGTAATCGATCTGGCGTCCTACGACGGCCCGATACGTTTGGTCGAGAAGCGTGTTTTCGTACGTCGGCATCACCAAAAGCGGCATCAGATACTCGAACATCGAACCGCTCCAGCTCAACAGAGCGGAGCCGCCCCCGGTGGTCGTCAACATTCGGCTGAGCGCGAACCAATGCTCCTGCGGCTGCCTACCTTGAGCAATGACGATGAAGCTCGCCAGCCGGGCTTCCGACGCCAATAGGTCGTAATAGCTGTTGTCGCGAAGATGGTCGCTGACGTTGTAGCCGATGGCAAAGAGATTGTGGGCCTCGTCGAACAGGAACGAAAAGTCCATATCCGCGAAGTTGCCGCACCGTCGGGCCGCTTCCTCGAACGACTCACGGCGCTCGGCCGCATGCCGAGTCGACGTTTCGACTTCGTCGCGCAACGCTCGCAGCCAATCGGCGAGATTCGCGCACGTCGAAGCATCATTACCCGTCGACGAAGCCGCGCATTGCGACAAAGCATCGATGTCCGGCAAGAGTTTCTCACGCAGCCCGGCCGCATCGCGAAGCGTGGTTACGGCGCCCAGTTGTCGAACGATCGATTCGAAACCGGCAACAATATCGGGCCCGAGCTTTCGCCAAGGTTCCACCGAGTGCTGGATGCGCGAGATCCAAGGGACGAGGTGCTGCAACTCACGGCGATGGTCCGCAACGGCCTGACGAAGCGCATCACCCCACCAGGCAAGTTCCATGTCAGCCCCTAGCGTTGTCGTCGCTTCGGGAACTAGCAGCAAAAGACGCTCGAGGCGCGCCGCGGCGGTCGCCAGTGTATGCGGCCGCGCCTCAAATTCGCCGGCAAGCCGCTCCAACCCTCGTAGTGCCGCCGCGGTGGCAGTCGACGTGTGACGGTCGGACTCCCCGTGACGATTGCCGCGCGCTACGTCGAGCAAGACCAGCCATGTTTCGCGCAGGCCGGAGAGATACTTGGCCGACAGCAGCGGTGCGTCGATCTGCTCCAGCAGGCCTGCCCGGAGTACGAACAAATTGCCGGCGAGGTTGCCGCTGTCGACCGTAGAGACATAGTCCGGCGGCAGCGGTCGCAGCGTACGCGTATCGTACCAGTTGTAAAAATGTCCCTGGTAGCGCTCCATCCGGCCGAGCGTCTCCAGTGTTTGCCGGGTCCGTTCGAGGAGCCGGCCCGATGAGCAATAGCCGAAGTCGTAGGCGGCGAGGTTCGCCAGCAGTCCCATGCCGATATTTGTCGGGCTCGTACGCGACGCGATCAGCGGGGAGGGATGCTCTTGAAAGTTGTCGGGGGGGAGCCAATTCTCTTCCTCGGTGACGAACACTTCAAAGTAGCGCCAAGTTCGCCGCGCAAGCTTACTCAGGAATTCCCGCTGCGCGACCGACAATCGCACCTTGGGCGGCGGCAGCGTCCGGCTCAACCACCACGCGACCGCAGGCGACGCCGTCCAAAGAAGCAGGAACGGCAGCGCGATCGGCAAAGTCCCGAAGGCAAGCGCCGTCAACAATCCCAGCGCGAGCAGCGAGACGACCGGCGCGAAAGCCATCGAGCGATAGAAGGCGGGCAAACTCGCGCGCGACCCGCGTTGCGCATCGCTCGAAGTTTTCCACTCCAGCAGATTGCGCCTGGTCCAAAGCATGCGCACGGCCGTGCGTGCGATTGCGTCGACGCTCATATACGCGTCGAACGGCAGGAAGACGATCGAGAACAACACCTGAGCCGCTTGCCCGCCGGAAGCGGAGATGGAAGCAATCAGATGCGCTCGCAACGGAATATCGCGCGGCTTCCGGCAGAGGTCGCGCAGGGCCGCGGAAAACGACACAATGCCGACCGTAAACAGCACCAATGCCGAGGAAACGAACGCAAAACCCGCCGAATTGGATGCCCATGTTCCCAGCAGCAAGGTCAACATGCCGACGGGGACCAAGCTCCGGCGCAGGTTGTCGAAGATCTTCCAGCGCCCGAGTGCGCCGATCGTATTCGGCAGCGACTCTCCCGCCGCTCCGAGTGCGCGCGGCAGCAGCCAACCTGCGATCTGCCAGTCGCCGCGAATCCAGCGATGTCGCCGGCTCACGTCGGCCATATAACGCGAAGGGAAGTCTTCATACAATTCCACATCACTCAAGAGCGCCGATCGGGCATGCACGCTCTCCAGCAAGTCGTGGCTGAGGATCGAATTCTCGGGGAAGCTGCCGCAGGTTCGCTCAAACGTATCGACATCGTAGATCCCCTTGCCGACGAACGATCCCTCGCCGAAGAGATCTTGATAGGCGTCTGAAACAACGCGCGTATACGGATCGACGCCGACGTCGCCGGCGAACAATCGCACGAACCAACTCTTGCGCGCGCTGGGGAGGCTCACGTCGACGCGCGGCTGCATGATTCCGTAACCTTCGATCACGCGGCGAAACGTCGAGTCGAGCACCGGTCGATTCAGCACGTGCGCCATCGCGGCAACCATCTCGCGCGCCGAGTCGCGCGGAAGTTGCGTGTCGGTATCGAGCGTGATTACATAGCGCACTTCTGCGAGCTGGTCCGTATCTCCGACGATGTGCGAAAAGCGATCGGTGCTTCCGCGCAGCAACAAATTCAGCTCGGCGAGCTTGCCGCGCTTACGCTCGTAGCCCATCCACACTCCTTCTTGTGCGTTCCAACGGCGCGGCCGATGAAACAAGAAGAAGATGTCGCTTCGTCGCTCCGCATACTTTTCATTAAGGCGCTCGATGCCTTCGACTGCGAGCCGCACGAGCTCCGCATCGCCGGGCATCGACTCCTCGGCGGCATCCTCAAAATCGGTCAGCAGACCGAAGTGCAGTCGCGCATCGGCATTGGCCGAGTATCGAACTTCCAAATCTTCCAACAGCTCGTCAATCGCCGACGGCCGCGAAAGCATGGTCGGCACGACGACGAGGGTCCGCTCTTCGTCGGGAATGCCCAGTTCGTAGTCCATGCGCGGTATTAACTTCGGAGCGATCTGCAACATCGCCAACCAGTTGACGACGCCGATCGCCAGATGTGCCGCACACATCACCGCCGGCAAGACCAACAATCCGATCCAAAGCGAGGAAATGCCCCTCGTTGCGGACGCTGCGATCCAGGCCCAAGTCGCGAGTGCGGTGACCACCGCCACCGCGAGCACGTACAACGGAAATGGAAACTGTCGACCGAACTTCGCAGCGAGCATCCGCCACGTCGGCCGCATTTCGACGACTTGCTCCAGCGCCGGCCTGCCCGCATCAATCAAGTAGTAGCCCACGTGGTTCGTGCGCTCTTCCGAGCGATGCAGGGCCGCCGTCTCCGCAAGCTGAATCGCCCCGCGCGCCACTTCGTACTCCGATTGCCGGCTCCGTCGCGCGATCCCCTCCACTTCATGGCGGTAGCGATCACGGGTCGCAAAATCCATTTGCGCATAAACGCAACTCGGATCGTCGCGCAGCGCCTGCTCGACGACGCTATGCTTTTCCGCGAAGTCGCGCCAGTCGGTCGCCGCAAGAAGCCGTAAGCTTGTGATGCTGTTGCCGATCGACACTTGGTCGGCCGCCTGCGCCTGACCTTCGGCGCGCACGAGTTGCTCGATGGTCTGCCCTTGTTCGATGATGCGATGCTCGAGCCAATTGGCGGCCAGCGCGAAATGCGAACTCTGTCCTTGGAAGTGCCTCGTCAGCTCGGCCAAGAATGCGCCGGAGTTCGGCGGATCGGTGCGAGCCATATCGGCGAGCACGAGAATCAGGTCGCTTGGATTGGTCTCGACGACTTGCAACATGCGCGCGGCCCAATCTTCCGCGAGGTCCCGGTCGCGGCGGCCGGCGGCCACGCGCGCCGCCACCCGTCGCAAGTTCTCTATCAGCGCGAGCCGCAGCATGATGGGCACGGCCCAAAGTTCGCCGAGCATGAGCGGCCGAACGACTTGGTACGACGCAATAAAGTCGTTGAGGCACGCGGCGTCGACTTGCCCGTCGACGTGCGAAATCAGATCCAGCGCAATGCCGTAGACGCGCGGGTACTTCGCATGCGGACCGTTGGCGAGCCGGGGCAACTGTCGACTATACGAGCGCGGCAAATGGCGGCGCACCGTTCGGATCTGCTCTTCGATCAGATAGAAGTTATCGATAAGCCATTCAGCGGCCGGCGCATTGCGGCGATTCTTCGCTAACGCCTGGGTGACCAACTCGTGCGCCTGAATCAGAACACGTTCGTTCTCGATCAACCGCGGAATCAAGCGGTCGGGTGCCGGCCCGCCGGCCAGTTCATGGGCCGCGGCCAGCCCTTCGGCGTGATGCTTCAACTGGTCGAGGCTATACAGATCCCCCCGCAGCGGCTGTTCCCGGGCTCCCTGATGCAGGTTGTCGTCGTACTTCGGTCGTTGTCGGCGAAAAACAACATCTCTAACGCGCGACGCCAGCAAAGAAGCTTTCACGGACCACTCGTTTCATAGGAGCAGCGAACGACGGCGCAGCGCGAGGCCCGCGAAGTTAATCCGCCGGAGCACGCGCCGCCCAGAAATACCGGTTCGAAGTCGTCGCTCACCCGCTACGGTACGCTCGCATCGGCGTAATGACGTCCAGAGACCTGCCTGGACCGAGAGAAAGAAGATGCGATTCGATGAGAAGAACGCGGTAATGAGGCGTCATCCTACCATATCGCCGACGCAATAAGGTCGAATGACGGTATTAACCGCGTGCCGCGACAAACTATTTCTTGCGCGTTTCGCGAAAGGTGGGGGCTTCGACGAGTGTAAAGACGACGATCTCTTCCCCGGTCATGGTGCTGATATCATGATGCAAGCTGAGCACCGCGACGCCGGTGATTTCTTTCAGTAGCGCTTCTAAAAACGGCCGCGCGGTTTCCATGAGTTGGGTGCGCACCTGCTTGAGCAAGTCGCGACCTTTCTCGGGCTGCAGCGTCTTTACCAGCTGTTGTTCGGCGGCCGTGAGCACCCCTTGCAAGCGCACGACGACTAAATCGCCGATTAGGTGCGCATGAATGTCTTTCGGGCCGCGCCCCATGTATTCCAGCTCAAACCGCGAGACCCCTTCGCAGACGGCGGCTTCGATTTCTCCCGCAGACTTCATAAGCAGACCTTGAGCGAGTGGGAGCGCAATACAATAGGAACGACCGTTCGACGCAGGCGCGTGCAATATAGGGCAAAAGTAGTCCCTGGGCGGAATGCCGACTTCAGTCTACCAAAAAAGAAATAGGGGATTGGTCATTGCGATGTCGCCGAGAAGCTCTATAGTGACCCATGTTGAGCGAAACGTCGCCAATCGCGGCGTAAGCTTGATGTCGTCGGACGACTAGAGAAAAGGCACCTCGACAGCGGTCGGGGGGCTGGTTTGTGAGTAAGCCGACGTGGTCGAACACTTTCGGGTGTTCCGCCACGTCGGCTTTTTTCGTGCGCCGAACGGGAACCGCGGTCCGGAAAAACCTCGGCAAAAGGAGTTTTGCCAGGTTGGTTCTCTCGAGGAAGAGCAAGGAATCGATCGTGATCGGAAGTTAAATCTTTTGAGGAGTCGGCAATGGGAATCTTGGCTTGGATCGTGTTCGGATTGATCGCCGGAGCAACGGCGAAGTTTGTGCTGCCGGGACGTGATCCGGGCGGAATCATCGTCACGATTCTCATCGGCGTAGCCGGCGCCGTGATCGGCGGGCTTATCGGAACCGCCGTCGGCTTCGGCCCTGTGACCGGCTTCAACGCCGCGAGCATGATGATCGCCGTGTTCGGCGCGATCCTGCTTCTCTTCGGCTTCCGATTGCTCGTCGATCGCTCCAAGGCCTGACACATTGAGCAACTTTCGCTCGCGCTTGAACACAACTACTTCCCCGACGTAACAACCAATTACACAAGGAACAAAGCCATGAGCGGCAAGACGGACATCGCCAAGGGTCGGATCAAAGAAGCCTCCGGAGTGCTGACGGGCAACGACGAGCTTCGTGCCGCCGGCAAGTCCGATCAAGCGGTCGGGGAAGTGAAGCTGACCGCGGATAAAGCGGTCACGAAACTAAAGATCGCCGTTCACACGACGGTCGAGCGCGCCATGGCGGCCGGCCGCAAGGCGATGGAAAAGGCGGAAGTCTCCGCGAAAAAATTGCGCGATTAAGAAAGCCTCGGGGAGAAGAGCGGCACTTCGAGTTCATTGGAACAGATCGAAACGCTCGCTCTTTTGGTCCGCTTCGGCCCCGGCAGATTCTGCTTCCCGAGATTTTCGTTTCTGTTCTCAAGGAATGACGTATGCGTACGATGATGTTGGCAGTAATGACCGCGGCGATCTTCTATGCGGCCGCTCCGGCGCAAGCCCAAGTCGGTATCACGGCTCCGGCGCAAGCGGCCGGTGAAAACGACTGGCGCTACAAGTACCACAACAACCAATGGTGGTACTACACGCCGCAACAGCAGTGGATGGTTCACGACGGCAACAATTGGAACGCCCACAACCCCGCGATGGTGAGCTCCGGTTCCGGCGCCGCCTATTCTCAAGGGGGTCGGAGCTATCAGACTCCGTATCAAACCGGCTACCGCGGCAACACGCAGTACAACAACGGGCAGTACGGCAACGGTTATTACAACGGCAACCAGTACTACAGCAGCCCCTATATCAATGGCTACGGCCAAGCGTACGGCAACGGCTACCGCGGGAACGTCGGCGCCAATATCGGCGGGGCCATCATCGGCCGCGCGCTAGGGTTGCGATTCTAGTAAGCGGCTCGCTCGACGAGTCGTCGAGATCGGTCAACGGCGGAAAGCAGGGACGATTTCCGCCGGCGGCGTTCTCGGTCGGTTTCGGGCTTCGCTTGACTCCCGTCAGCGGTCGAGAGGCTGGCATGCCGCGCCTG
>CAZWDN010000049.1:0-21362 GCA_964633125.1 uncultured Pirellula sp.
GAGATCGACGGTGCAGGGGACTCGCAGCACTTCGGCTCGACGCGACCAGTCCAGATTCATGCGCAGGCCCTCGCGCAGTTCCTCCGGACAAAGGTTGACGAGGTTGAGCGCAAAATGAGCTCGCAAGACGATGCGATCACTGTTGAGCAGGCGATAGGGAAAAACCTCGATCCGACCGTCCAATAGATCCTTAAGAAGTTCCCGAGCCCGACGATCGGCTTCGGGAACGACGGCCATGGTCGCTTGAAGCGTCTCGAGCAATTGATTGCGATCAGGAACTTCGACGGCTTGCTGGAGTTCGGCACGCACGGCTTCAAGTTGCAGTTGCTTCTTTTTGATGTCGTCTTCGTGCGTAAGTATCTGGTCGACGAGCATGTCGGGAACGCGAGCACGCCCTTCGATGGCCGCCTGAAGTCGCTGACACTTTTGTTGCAGCTTTTCGATTTCCCTTTGCAAACTCCTTGCTTCACCTTCGACGTTCCCCCGATCGGCCAGCATGTGCGCCACCCCCTCGACGAGCACGTCAACCTTACTTTCGGTGTCCAGCAACTCTTGAAATACGCGGCTATAGATGTTTTCGTGCGTCAGTTTCCGGGAGCCGGTCGCGTGATTCCAACAAGGGTTTGTGACGGTCTCGTGACACCCCTGATGAATGGATTGACAGCGATAGCTAGTGCCAATGCAGTACATCTTGCTTCGGCAGATTCCGCAGAATAAGAGTCCCGACATCGGCGTCTTGGACGATCGAGGTACGCCGAAGTGCGGATGGTCCTCGCCCCGCGGCGGATTCGGACACTTTTGACGGTCGTCAATCGCCTCATTGGCCGCGTACCATAAGCCGTCGGACACGACACGCAGGTGCGGCATCGGGCGTTCCCAGATATCCGGCGGCGCGCTCTTTTCCTGTTTCGACTCCCCCGTAAGCATGACCCGCTTGGATTTCGTGACCCGAAAATGCTCCACGCCGCGATTAATGGGGTTACGAATCATCGCGAAGACGTCGCGAACTTTCCATTTCCTAATTTTGCTGTTGGAAAGCGGAACGCGTCGCTTGGTCAGGTAGCGTGCGACGACCTCCGGAGCGCGCCGGGAACGAATCATCTTGTAGGCGCACGCGAGATGCTTCAGATGCTCCGGCTTAAGTTCATCGAAGAACGGCCCCTCGGCTTCGCTCAACTCCGTGGCCGCCTTGCTTTCTTTCCTCAGATGTCCCGGACGCAAAGGACCGACTGCGGCGCCCATCTCCCATAGGTCTTCGATGGAGCGTTCCAAGCGACGGCGCGTGAATGCGTTGTCTTTGCTGTGATGAGCTTGAGCTTCTTGCAGCCGCTGGACCCAATATTCCTTATCTTCCGTGTCAACGTCGTCGCCGATGCAGATGGTCCTGATGCCCTGATCGTACGCGCCGGCAACGATTTCAAAGCAGAATGCGTAATTGCGATAGAGCCGGCTGCTATCCTCGCACACGATAATGTCAATTTGACGACCGGCAATGAGGTCGCGTAAGCGGATGATTCCCGGTCGATCCTTGAGTTCGCCGGAAACGGCCTCGTCTTCGATGATGATGAATTCGTAGTTGGTGATGCCGGCCCGCTCGAGTTCGAGCGTGATCTGCTTCTTGACGAATTTGAGCTGCGCCGCGTTGCTACGGCGACGCTTCTTTTGTTCGTCGGTGCTGAAGCGGGCCACGATGCAGATACGTAGCTTGCGCCCCACGGCGACGGCTAACGGAATTCGAAGTCGCATGGCTTTAGTCGTTAAAAAAGAATGAATGCGTATTGGTGAGCGAGAAATGGAGCGTTTGCGATTCGCTCGCTCTCAGGAACTGCCCCTTTCGTAGCGATGGGAGCCGAAGTATTGAAGGGAAACAAACGGAAACTTGTTTCCCTTAGCGGACTTGCCGAGCCAATTCCCTTTGCGTGGAACCGGCGATCAGCGAACGAAACAGCGACATGGCGAGAATCTGCGCAAGGTGTTGTTTCTTCGGGAGATGCCTTCGTTTTTGCACCGCAGCCGCGCGGTTGCGAATGCGGCTCCCATTCTGAACTTGCCCTGCCGCTCTCGAATCTCTTCCGCACTATCGAGCGTCCACGGCAAATCCGACCAACTCGCGATTGGTCTCGGTGTTACCAAAACTGTTACCTAATCCGCGCCGGAACATCTGATTCGCGGCGGATGACGCATCTCGATCTCGCGGGAAAAAGCGCCGAACTGAAGCACAACTGGGTAACAACCGAAGCTCATTCAGCGACTCGAAATCAGATGCCCAGCAATGGGTTGTGGGTTCGAATCCCATGTCCTCCGCTCTTGTAAGTGCTTAAATGAAAAAGGGTTGCGAGCCGAGCGCTCGCAACCCTTTTTTGATGCCGTCGCCCCATTCGAGACGCGACTGTTACCCGAAAAGGTCCTCCGGCACGACCTGCAAGCGTCATCGGTACGCCACGACTGTTTCAGTATGACGTGCATCGCCGATGGCCGGTCATTGAGCCTCGTGCTGCTGCCGCAGGAAATCGGCGAGTTTATGCGGCGCGCTGCTTCGGCTTTGCGTCGTACATCGTCTTGACGGAGGGCGTAACGTTCGCGCGGGGGCGCCGGGCCTTGAGGATTTTCTTGGCTCCCCACCGGGCGAGCGTCAGCGGCAGCGCTAAGACGTCGAATACGCGCCGTTCCCATTTTGCCAACTGAAACAAGCTGAACCACGCGGCCGGAGTTTGGTGCGCCAATACCCAGTGGGCCAGCGAGTCGCGACGCTCATTGATCGGCTGATCGTGCTCCACGGCGCGACGGAATCGCGGCGGCAATGTCGCCAGCACGTCCTCCGGCGGCAGCTTGACGTCGTCCGGAAACGGGAACTCCGTCGGAAAGAGTCCGAGAAACAGCACCGTCGTCCGGCGACCATGCAAGTTGGGGCTTCGCCCGTGCCAGGTATCGTTGAAGAAAAAGAAGACGTCGCCGGCCGCGCCCGTCGACTCGACCGCGTTCCGCATCTTGCGTCGCGCCAGCAGGTTATTGAAGACGCTCAGGACTCGCATGATTTTCGAGAGCGGCCGCAGCCGATTGGTTCGCAACACGTTCCAAGTGCTCAGCACCGTGTTGTCGCGCGGACAATACGGCCAAAGATGCGAGCCGGGAACGAAACAAGTGCCCGCGTTGTTCGGTTCGGGAACGTCGCTCAGCAGAATGCTGACGCCGAACTCGCCGCGCCAATCGCGATGCCAAACGTGCGGCACGGCTTGGGGACCGTCGGTCAACGGATCGTGCGAGCCGTCCATGCGTCGGAGATTGTAGCCGCGGATCTTGAAGTGCCGGCCCACGGCGCGTTCGAGCACCGCCGCCGTCGTCGGGTCGGTCAGCACCTTTTCGACCATCGACTCGAGCGCCGGAGAACGACCGTAGACGTCGACGACAAACGTGAAGTGTTCGAAGCGCATGAGCTTAGGGGCGTCGGGCGACGGCGCCGCGTCGCGATCGTCGACATGATTCCGGCAAAGCGATTCGATTTCGCTCGCCGCTCGTTTTACCAAGGCCGGCGAAAACAAATTGCGAAACGATGTGAAGCCGTCGCGTCGCAAATCGTCGCATGCGGTCGTCGCCTTCATGGCGTGGAAATCCTGTGTGCGAAGTCGAAGACGGCCCGATCGCCGCCGGAACCGCCGAATTGTATCGGCAATCCAAAATCCCGAGCAAGGCCGACGCGCTGCCGGCAACGTGACGCCGGCATGCAGGTCGATTGACGGGCGCGCGGCATTCCGACTATCTTCTGCGACCCTGTTTCGGCGAACTTGCAAGGGGCTTTCATGGTCTTCAGTTCCCGCATTTTCTTGTTCTTGTTTCTGCCGGTCGTTTTGGCGACATACTACGCCGCGCCGCGTTCGCTGCGCAACAGCTGGCTGTTGACGGTCAGCTTGGCATTCTATGCCTGGGGCGAGCCCGAGATGTTCTGGCTCTTCTTGGTTTCCATCGGCGCGAATCACCTATTGGGTCTGGGCGCCGAAAAAACTCGAGGAGGCGCCGCCGGCAAATGGATTATCGGGCTGACGATCGTCGTCAACATCGGACTACTCGCGTATTTCAAATACGCGAACTTCTTCATCGATTCGACCAACACTTTGTTCGCCGCGTGGGGCTTGCCGGCGCATGCCTGGCGCGAGGTGGCGCTGCCGATCGGCATTTCGTTCTATACGTTCCAGGCGATGTCCTACGTCGTCGACGTCTATCGCGGCGAGGCGCCGGCGCAACGCAACCCGATCAATACCGCGTTGTACGTGGCGTTTTTTCCGCAGCTCATTGCCGGGCCGATCGTCCGCTATCGGGACGTCGCCGAACAAATCGACCGTCGACGAGAAACGATCGACGAATTTGCCTCGGGGGTTCGACGTTTCATCGTCGGACTCGGCAAGAAGGTACTGCTGGCAAATTCCGCGGCGACGGTCGCCGATGCGATCTTTCTCATTCCGGATGAGTCGCTCTCGTGCGGTGTCGCCTGGCTGGGCGCCTGCTGCTATACGCTGCAAATCTATTTCGACTTCTCCGGCTATTCCGATATGGCCGTCGGACTGGGGCGGATGTTCGGTTTCCAGTTCCTAGAGAACTTCAACTACCCGTATGCGAGTCGATCGGTCACGGAGTTCTGGCGTCGTTGGCATATCTCGCTGTCAACCTGGTTCCGCGACTATCTTTACGTCCCGCTCGGGGGAAATCGCTGTGGACGGGCGAAGACCTATCGCAACCTGATGATCGTTTTCCTGCTGTGCGGATTGTGGCACGGCGCGGAGTGGACGTTCGTCGCTTGGGGCGTCTACCACGGCGTGTTTCTCATCGTTGAGCGAATTGGCTTGCTGCGATTAGTCGAACGTCTGCCGCCGCCGCTACGCCATCTTTACGCGCTGGCCGTCGTCATCTTCGGTTGGGCGCTGTTTCGCGCCGAAACGGTTGGGCAGGCCTGGTCGTTTTGGACGGCCATGCTCGGCGCGAGCGCCGCGCCGTCGACGGAGTCGGATTTCGCGATGTATTTCGACTCCGGTCTGCTTATCACTTTGGCCGTCGGCATCGTTGCGTCGCTACCTCTTTTCGAGGCGATGCGCCCGGCTGTTGAAGGCTCGGCGGCGAGGATGCGTCGCGATTCCCATCGATTGCTGGGCCGCGCGCTATTCGAAGGGGGACAAGTCGCGGCAATGGGCGTCTTATTCTGTGCGTCGGCGGCCAAGCTCATGGCATCGACATATAACCCGTTCGTCTATTTCCGCTTTTAATCGCGTCGCCGGACGGCCTGCTCGCGGACGACCAGAATGGACCAACCCCGATGAACACGGAAGTTGCAATGGTTCGATTGAGACGGCTCGCCGATCGCGTACTCGCCGTCGGATTCTGCTTGGCGCTCGCGGCTCCGGCGATTGGTTCGTTTGTGACGGACGCGGAACAAGCGATAACGACCGTCGAACGGCGCCAGGCCGCCGCGTTTCCCAAAATGGAAACTCGCAACCGTTGGGGACTCGCGCTGCCGCGCAAGCAAGGCCTCACCGCGTTTCCCAAAGGTTTTGAGGCGTGGTTCGACGATCACATCGGACTCCGCCGGCCGCTCATTCAAGTCTATCAGCTCGCCAAGGTGTACGGACTCACCGTGGAGTCGCGCAACGTAGCGGGCGATAATCAGGCGTTGGTCACGGTCGGCCGCGACGGCTGGCTCTTCCTGACCGGCGGAGTTATCGATGATTTCCGTCGCACTGCGGCGTTCCGGCCGGAGGAACTCGCCGCCTGGAAAACCTGTTTTGCGCGGCGACGAGAGTGGGCCGCGAGCCGCGGTATCGAGTTTGTGGCGATTGCGGCGCCGACCGCGCAGTCGATCTACCCGGAATACATGCCGCGGAACATCAAACGCGCCGATCGCCCTTCGCGGCTCGATGAGCTTGTCGCGGCGATGCGCGACGTGCCCGACTTCGTATTGATTGACCCGCGACCCGCGCTGACCGTGCGCCGCGCGGAGTACCCGACGTACTTGAAGACCGACGGCTATTGGAACGATTTCGGCGCACTGCTCGCTTACGAACAACTCGTGGATCGCTTGTCCGCCGCGAATCGGCCGATGCCGCTCGTCACGCTCGCCGATTTCGAGGTCTGCATCGAAGAAGTCGTCGATCAAGGGAATCTTGCCAAGCTGCTCAATTCTCCCGTTGCGTTTCGCGAATCGTGGCTCACGCTCGTGCCGCGCGCGCCGCGACAAGCGCAGACCGAGGTGGTCGGAACCACGAGCGACGGGCGCATCATCACGCGCACGACCTGCCCGAACGCCCCCGGCGGAAAAGTCGTGGTACTGCACGACTCGTTCTTTAAGCGGCTTGCTCCATTCGTCAGCGAGCAATTTTGTGAGGTGTATTACATTCCCGGACTCGAATTTCCGGCGGAAGAGATCGAACGAATCGCACCTGACGTCGTGATTCAGCAGTTCGTCGAATCAAAACTTGTCAGCCCGGCGCCTGCGAATCCCGCGTCACTTTCAGGCGACGTCGTCACTGCCGCCGGCGCCGGGGCGACGCGGCGCTAGGACGGCCGCGGCTCCATCTCAACGACGATTCCTTCGCGAGTCGCCGACGAAGAGCGTCGCCTCGCGAAGTTGTACGGCTACTTCTTCCGCACCAGCTTCATGCCCGCGCACATTTCCTTGGCCGGAGCGCCGTTTTCCCAGCCTTCTCCTTCGATGTTGATGTGATCCGCATCGACGATCGTCAGCGTCGCGCCGTGCATGTGCTTGTCTTTCTTCGGGTCGAGATTCGAGCCGCCGGCGAATTCAAACTTGATCTGATCGGCCGCTGCGTTCAGCGTCCCTTTCATGCGCGGCTGGTTGCCGATCACGCAATAGTGCGTCATCGCGAGGTTGGCCCCGTCGGCGGTGTAGACCGAAATCATTTCGTGCGGTTGGCCGGGGAACAGGGTTTCGTGCACCGCGCTGCCGCCGGCGGTGAGCTTGATGACCGAGACGACCTCGTCCGTCGGCTTCCCCTCTTGGTCGGCCACGACCCAGGTACCGACGAGCGACTTCATCTTTTCCAGACCGGCGTTCGTCGGCGCGGTCGGCGCGTGGTGTTGGTGCTTGTCGTCGCCGTGAGCCAAACCGGAAACCACCGCGAGCAGCAGCCCGCTTAAGAAGAATGTTCGAGACATGTTCATCGTGTACCTCCGCGAAACTAAGGGTTGCTTGAGAAACGCCTGTCGTCCCATAGTCGAAGGGGCGCCGGCGAAATCGACGAGCCCGATTGGGATTCCTCGAGATTATTCGCTCCGCCGGCGGCTCTCGCGCCCCCTCCACCGGCGTAAGCGCGATAAAGCATCAGCGTCGTTGGATGCTCTTTGCTCAGATGCGGAGCCGGCCGCAAGTATTTGGTATCGTGAATACACAACGAGCACGACGCGACCAACGACGTTCGTGAGCGAGCCCCCACTCATTGAAGGGAAGTCTGATGCGGCCGACGATTCCTCTCTGCGGCGCGGTTCTCGCGGCGACGATCGTCGCCGCGGCAGGCTGCGAACCGCAAGCCGCGGAGCCTATCGCGAAGCCGGCGACTCCCGACGGCGCGACTCTAAACGGCGCGGCGCCCGAGCCTGCGGCGATTGCGCCGATCGAGCCCGGCACGAAGATCGATCCCGCCGCATTGCCCGCGGGCACGCATTTGGTGTTTCGCAGCCGGCCGAAGCTCACCTCCGGCGACGTCACGAAGGTCGGCAAATCCATTCGCGAGGCGCTCGAGGAATTCACGACGCTGGTGCTCGTCGACAGCGAGCCCGACCCCAGCCGGCCGGGCCGGTTTCGCCGCCGCGGACATCGGATCGGTATCGGCAAGCCGGGCGACGGCGGCGACTTGGTCCTGACGCGCGAGTCGGCGGGCAAGGTCGGCGTAAGCCTCGGGCTGTTCGAGCGCAAGCTCCTCTCCGAGCGCGCGAAGGAACTGAGCACGGTCATGTCGCCCGGCGCGTCGTCGACGATGGCGATGTTCGACTTTACGATGATGTTCCTTCGCGATGGCGCACGCGTGCCGGTCGTGGCGCGGTATATGGCGCTCGTCGATCCGGCGGACGGCGACGTCGACACGGCCTATTGGGTGCTCGACGCCGCGCCCGAAGAACACCGCTTCCACGGCGACGCGTTCCGGCTGCTGCCGGCGAACCACGTGATGGATTGGGAGATGCACGTCGACGGCGGCACGATTACCTTCGGCGCGCCGCAGGCCGACACGTTCACGGCGACCAAGCTCCCGGACGGAAAGGCGATTGCGGCGCCGGCCGACTTTCGCCGCGCCGCCGCCGCCAAGGCCTACACGGCCGAAGCGGCGTTCGCACTGGAGCGCCGGCTGCGCGAACTGCTGCAACAGTAGTCGCCTATTGCCCCGGCCGCCTATTGCCCCAGCCACTGGCGGGCGAAGTTCAGCGCGCCGGTGCGCGTCGGGAAGTTGCGCACGTCGAACGTCGCCGCGTTGCGCTGCTGCGGCGGAACCTTCGCCAACAGTTCCTCGCGCGAACGTTGCACTTCCTTCGGCGACATCGTCACGCCGTACGAACGCATCGTCGAACTGCCGAACGGATAGCTCATCAAAATGACGTAATGCGTCATGTTCTCGATCGGGTCGACGTACGGCAGCTTGTTGAGGTGCGCGAAGAGTTCCGTATCGAGCTTCGAGAAATCCGCGCCGAAATGCTTGATGAACAAACGCAGCCGTTCTTCGGTTTTCGGCGTCTCCAAGGGGCCGGTCAGGCTGACTTCGGCCAAATACTTCGTGAACAAGTCGCGCTTCTTTTCTCCCAGGAAGTGCGTCAATGCCCAGGCCCAGGCGTAGCCGTCGGCGTCGAGCCGGTCGGCGGCGACGATCGCCTCGACCGTGGTGTTTGCCGTGCTGTTCTGCCGCGCCGAAGGACCTTGCTTGATCATGTCGGCGATCGACTTCATCTGCAGATCGTTTACTTGGCCCGCTCCCTTCCAGCGCAGGCTCTTATCCACCGAAGTCGGCGCGAAATACTCGGGCACTCCTTCGCTGATCCACATCGGCCACCGCGAGAGCCGCTGCTGCACGCCGATGTTGTGCAGGACTTGATGCACCCCTTCGTGGGCGACCGTCGAAATGATTTGCTTCAGCGCGTACTCCGGCGCGTCTTCGCCGATTTCCGATTGCTCGTACATCAGCACGCGATTCGACGCGCCGTCGTAAAACGCGGCGACTTGCGAGCCCGCGAACTGGCCGTGCATGTAATCTTCCCACTGCTTCCGCGTGCGAAACATCACGACCACGAGCGGATACGGCGGGTCTTCGACGGGCAGCTTGCGCGTCTTGCAGTAGTTGAAGAGGCCGGGATAGAGCGATTCCAGAATCCGGCTCGTCCCCTGATAGAACAGCGGGCTCGTGTTGTAGACGTAGATGAAGTGCTTCGTCGCCTGCACTTTGAAGCCGGGAAACTTTTGCGTGAGCTTCGCGGCAAGGTCCTTCGCCGAAACGCCGACGAACGGGCGATCGGTCACGGTCGCCTCGCTCGCGGGCACGACGCCGATGCGGCCGTCGGGCTGGATCACGATGTAATGGTCGGAGATTTCGCAATGTACTTTGGCGACGACCAGCTCATCGTCGTCGGTTTTAATCTGCACGTTGCGGCCCGCGCCGGGCTTCGTCTCGCCGCGCGGAATGCGCAGCCCCAGGTCGGCGGGATCGGCCCGCAGCACGGCCGGCGCGGCACCTGCAACAGGCGCTTGGCACCACGCCGGCGACGCACCGCCGAACCAACAACAAGCCGCCGCGAAGAGACTCGCCGCGAAGGCGGGGCGCGAATAGTGAAACATAAAGGACCTGGCGGATGCGGGGCGGGAACGATGCGCTGCGAACGGCCGTCGCCGGCCGCTCCGCATGCTAACGCGACGCTGACGGTGCGTCTAGTTTTTTCGCGCCACCGGGGACGCTGCGATTCCCAGGCGCATGTATAAAGATCGACCGCATGATTGATTTCAATCAGCCTGCGTTGGAAGCGGTCTCAGTTCTTAGCGGTCGCCATTGCGGGGCGACGGTTGCCGCCCCCGCCGCGGGTGGCCCAGGTTGCTCCGCAACCTGGGTTTACGAGAGGTTGCGGCAAGTCGCGGCCGATCGATGGCGATCGTTGCGGATGTTTCACACAATGCCCGACTATGAGCGATCGGCGACGCCCCATTACGGACCGGCGATACGTGATCTTCGTCACGTTCTGCGTCGCGCGACGTCGGCGTCTCTTGGATTGCGACCAACCGAAGCGAATCGTTCTCGGGACGCTCAACCAGCAACTGACGAGCTACACATCGAAATGCGTCGGCTTCGTGGTGATGCCCGACCACGTACACGCCCTCGTTTGGTTGCCGGAGCCTGACGAACTTTCGAAGTTCATGCACGGCTGGAAGCGGATGAGCAGTTTCACGATCAGGCGGTGGTACGCCGAGCATGCCCCCAACTGTTTTGAAGGATTTGGGCCTGGCGATCGATTTTGGCAGCCGAAGTACTACCCGTTTCACATTGAGACGGAACACAAGCTTGCCGAGAAGCTCGAATTTATGCATGCAAATCCGGTGCGCGCCGGACTCGTTCGACGCGCCGAAGATTGGCCGTGGAGTTCGGCCGGTTGGTATCGGAATCGTCGCTCGGTCGGAGTGCCGATCGAGTGGCTGGGGTGATAGAACAGTGGCCTCTCGTGAACCCAGGTTGCGAAGCAACCTGGGCCACCCGCGACGGCCGACGGCACACGGCGTGTGTCTACAGCTTTGGTCAAGCCGTCTTTTTGGCCGGCCAAATCTGCTCTGGATTTTGGGCCGGCGGGTTGGGGAGAATTGGGGCGTGACGTTCTTGTTGCGCCGTCTTAGCCTCTGTCGAGTCGCGGGGCCATGCGCGCCGGTTTTCAAACCGGTCAACCCCTCACCCCCGGCCCCTCTCCCGCAAGGGGCGAGGGGAGAAATACGAGGAGCAGATCTGTTATGCGTCGCTCAAGAGTTCCCCATCGCCGAGCTTCGAACGCGCCCGTTGCGGTTCGGCTCCGCTCACCACAGGCGGTTCGCCGGAGGCTAAGACGGTTGCGCAGAATCGACGTAAGTCATTTGAGGCGCGGCGCGCGTTCGCTCGACTTACGGCGACGGCGCGGCGCGGACTGCGCACATAAGTCGAGTTATCTACGCACAACCCCAAAACCCACAAGGGGTGCGCACATAACTCGAGTTATGTGCGCAGGCGTGTTTGGGAAGTCGACGTAAGTCGTGCTGCGGCGCGACGACGGACGCGCGACTTACGTCGCTGGACCAAGCAGGAACGCGAAGAAGCTTAGAGTGGTCAAGTTTCAGAAAATCAAAACGTCCCCTCGCTCACGCGTCGGGGCTAGTGCGGGCCGGCAAGGTCTTGCGTATGCCGACGTTTCATTTCCCGACCGTTGCCCACTCAGCCGAACTTCTTTGCGCCTATACGTCTTGGCGCGTGTTCCCAAGTCACGGAGTAGCGCACGTTACGGAACGCCGCAGAGGGCGTTCCCTACAGTTGCCTCGTCTCCGAAAGAGCCGGCGCGGGACTGCGTTACACGTCGCAGAGGCGCACGGCCTGTTCCAGGCCGGCCAGCGGGGCGCGGGTCGGGATGAACTCTTGTCCGACGTAGCCCTGGTAGCCGATTTCGACGAGCTTCCGCATGATCGGCGGGTAGTTGATCTCTTGGTTGTCGTCGAGCTCGCCCCGGCCCGGGTTGCCGGCCGTGTGGATATGGCCGATCACGTCTTTGTGCTGCTCCAGCCGGCGAATGACGTCGCCGTTCATGATCTGCACGTGGTAGATATCGAAGAGCAACTTCATGCGCGGCGAGCCGACGCGGCGGCAGATGTCGGCCACGTAGTCGACGTCGTCTCCTTGGTAGCCGGGATGCCCCTTCATCGGGTGCGAGCCGTCGCGGCTGTTCAAATGCTCGATGCAAATATTGACGCCGCGCTTCTCGGCGTGGCCGATGATTTTCTTGAAGCCGGCGACGCAGTTGTCGCGTCCTTCTTCCAGCGAGATCACTTCGCTCGTCGGGTCTTCGGCGTCGCGGAACTTAAAACCGGTGAACGCAATGACGGCCGGGAAGCCGGCTTCGGCGCAGTCGTCGATCATCTTCGTCGTGCGCGCGATCACCTCTTCGTGATACTTCGGATTGTTGAAGCCCTTCATGAACGGCGCGCCGGGCATGCCGTTGGGGGCGATGGCGCAGGTGAGCCCGTTCTTCTTGAGCGCGGGCCAATGTTCGGTGCCGAGCAGTTCGATGGAGTTGAGGCCGAGTTGCTTGGCGACTTGGCAGGTGCGGTCGATGTCCCACATTTCGCCGGCGACGTTGAAGCACCAAAAGACGATCGACTGCTTGATGCGTCCGTGGGCCGAAGCGGATTTGTCGTCGGCCCGAGCCGCGGCGAGGTCGGCTGCTCCGACCAGTGCCGCGCCGGCCGCAGCCGCGGTTCCGCCGAGAAACCGGCGACGATCGAAGGCCGAGGATTGCGTAGCGCGAGATGGCGCAGCGAACGAGTGGTCTTGCATGGCGATGCCTTGAAGGGGATGCGTGGCGGCGGAGTCGGTAGAACGTGCGCCGGCGACGAAACTAACCGGCCTGTTATTTGCGGAACGGCTATCTTACACGGAACCGCCGGCGTTCCCAGGAGCGCGGAGTTCGAGGGGGCGCGGTTGACTACGCGGGCTGATCGGCGGATATCCGCAACAATCGGACAGGCTTGGAGTTGCGCTCGCCGATACACGCCGGGCAAGGTGCGGTTCGGTGCGTCGCCCGCTCCGTCGTATTCCGAGAAGAACGGCGGCGGAGAACTCGTTGCGAATCCATAAGCAATCTTGACCTGCCGGGCGATAATGGTGATGTTGCCTGAAACCTTGGGACCGGAACACTTCGTGCGCACGTTCGTTACTTATCTCGTCGCCGCCGCTCTCGCCCTGCACATGTTGCTGGGTTGTTGCCTGCATCATGCGCATGAGACGGCGAGCGCTTGCTGTCACGCCGCCGCACGCGATGCACATGATGAAGCGGCGCAGAGCGAAGAGGCGGATCACGAGCATCATGACGGCGACTGTCGGCAGCACGGCGACGACGTCGCGCGGGTCGACGATGCGGAGCATCACGACTTCGATCACCAAGACGGGGATCATCACGACGGCGATCACAGCAAGCCCGACTCGCGCCGGGAATCGTGCGGCGAGAAGTGCTCGTTTGTCGCGGCGAGTCGCGTGAGCATCGAACTTGACGGCGCGGTGGTTGCGCTCGGCGCGTTCGCGGCCGCGGAGATCGTCGCGACGGAAAGCGAGTTGGTCGTCCGTCGGCGGGAAGCATGGACCGCCGCCGCGCCGCCGCCGATACGTCTGCATCTGCTGCATCAATTGCTCTTGATCTAGAGCCGCTCGGGACCACGTCGCACTGCTCGACCTGCGAGCGGAATCGCGGCGTTTCTCTTGTCCCGGGTCGCCATGGGTGACCGCAACGATTGTGGTGGAAGCGATGCTTTCCGTCGCATTCGTGTTCGAGAGTTTCTTCGTAGCGGAGCCGTGCCCTTGCGCCGTGCATGGCCCGGCAAACTTCGCCCTTTAGCGTAAACGCTCGTTCGTTTTCCGAGGAATGGTTCATGAGTATGCGAACTTCTAGCCGCGCCGTTTTCATCGTGCTTCCGTGGTTCATTGTCGCCGGCGTCGTCGTCGTGGGGGCGGTGCCGACGCTGCGCGAACGAGTGCTCGGCGCGCTCGGCGGACCGCGCGAAGCAGGGCGGGGGGGCGAGAATCACGGCGACGAACACGGCGCGCACGCCGACGAAGGTCACGAAGGACACGACCACGCCGGGCATGCGAAGACCGATTCGCTTGAGCTGAGCAAGCAGGCCCAGGCCAACATCCGCTTGAAGGTCGGCAAGGTCGAACTCTCGACGTTCGATCGCACGATCGCCATTCCCGGCATGCTGCGCGAGCGGCCGGGGCGTTCGACCGTGGAGATCACCGCGCCGCTCACGGGTATCGCTTCGCAAATCTATCCGATTGAAGGGGAAGCGGTGCGGCCGGGGCAGAAACTATTCGAGCTGCGCCTGACGCACGAAGAATTAGTGCAGGCGCAAGGCGACTTCCTGCGCGTCGCCGAAGAACTCGACGTGATCGAGCGCGAAATCAAGCGGCTGGAGAAGATCGCGGTCGACGGCGGCATCCCGGGGCGCCAAGTCTTGGAACGTCAGTACGAGCAGCAGAACAAACAGGCCGTGCTGCGAGCACAAAAGCAAGCCTTGCTCCTACACGGCTTGAGCGACGTGCAAGTGCAAGAGATTCTCACCAAGCGAACCCTCTTGCGCGACCTGACGGTGACGGTGCCCGAGGATAGCGGCATGAACGGCGCCGACAAGCCGGTTGCGACGACCAACTACGAGATCAAGAGCTTGAAGACCGCGCGCGGGCAGAGCGTGAATGCGGGGGAAGCGTTGGCCGTGCTCACCGACCACGCCGTGCTCTTCATCGAAGGAAACGCGTTCGACAAAGACGTGGCGGCAATCAATCGCGCCATTGAAAACGGCGCCACGATCCGGGCCGTGATCGAGTCGGACGATGCCAAGCCGGAAGTCATCGGAGGCCTCAAGATTCTATACGTTTCCGGCGATATCGATCCGGAATCGCGAACATTTCATTTCTACGCGAAGCTGCCGAACGTGCTGCTGCGCGACGCGACGAGCGACGACGGACATCGCTTCATCAGCTGGCGCTACAAGCCGGGCCAACGCGTGCAACTGACGGTGCCGGTCGAGCAGTGGAAGGAGCGGATCGTGCTGCCCGTCGACGCCGTCGCGCAAGACGGCGTGGAGACGTACGTGTTTCTACCGAACGGCGATCGCTTCGATCGGCGTCCGGTTCACGTCGAATACCGTGATCGACTTTCGGTGGTCGTCGCCAACGACGGGTCGATATTTCCCGGCGACGCCGTGGTCGTCGTCGGTGCGCAACAGATGCAATTGGCCCTGAAGAATAAATCGGGCGGAGCGATCGACCCGCACGCCGGCCACAACCACTGATTTGCGCCGAACCGCCGATCGCCTCCGAAACAGCCGCCAGGATCGTTCGTCATGCTCAACGCCGTCATTCGCTTCGCGCTCCGTTATCGCGTCGTCACGATCGCGCTGGCGCTCGTCGTCACGTGTTACGGCGGGTACGAACTCACGCAGCTCCCAATCGACGTCTTTCCCGACCTGAATCGGCCGCGCGTCACCATCATGACCGAAGCGCCGGGCCTAGCGCCCGAAGAAGTGGAAACGCTGATCACGTTTCCGCTCGAATCAGTGCTTAACGGGGCGACGGGCGTGCAAGCCGTGCGTAGTTCGTCGGGCGTCGGGCTGTCGATCATTTACGTCGAGTTTGCCTGGGGAACCGACATCTACGTCGATCGTCAGATCGTCGCCGAGAAGATCGCGCTCGCCGCCGATCGCATGCCGCGAGGCATTCGTCCGCAACTGGCGCCGATCTCGTCGATCATGGGTCAGGTGATGCAAGTAGGCGTATGGAGCGAAGGAGGTAAGACCGACCCGATCGAAGTACGCACGACCGCCGACTGGCTCATCCGACAGCGGCTGCTGACGATCCCCGGCGTGGCGCAAGTGGTGACGACGGGCGGCGGGCGCAAACAGTTTCAGGTACTCGTGAATCCCGACAAGCTCTTGAAGTACGACGTCACGCTGGGGGAGGTCGAGAAGGCCGTGGAGGCCAGCAACGCCAACGCCACGGGCGGCTATCTCGATCAGGGCGGGAACGAGTTGCTCGTTCGCTCGTTAGGTCGTATTCGGAATTTGGAGGAGTTGGGCAGCGTCGTCGTGAAAGGCTCCGGAGAACGGCCGGTTTTGTTGTCGGACGTGGCCCGAGTCGCCGAGGCGGCGCAAGTGAAACGCGGGGACGCCGCCGTCGACGGTCTGCCGGCCGTCATTCTGACCATCTCCAAGCAACCGGGCGCCGACACGCGCAAGCTGACGACCGACGTGATCCGGGCGCTCGACGAGCTTAAGCCGTCGCTGCCGCCCGACCTGCGGATCAATACCGACGTGTATCAACAAAAGGCGTTCATCGATCTGAGCATTCATAACGTCATCGAGGCCCTGCGCGACGGCGGCATCCTGGTCGTCATCGTGCTTTTTCTCTTTCTGCTCAACTTCCGCACGACGTTCATCACGCTGACGGCCATCCCGCTTTCGATCGTCGTCACCGGCCTCGTCTTCAAATGGTTCGACATGTCGATCAACACCATGACCCTCGGCGGCCTGGCCGTGGCGGTCGGGGAGTTGGTTGACGACGCCATCGTCGACGTCGAGAACATCTTTCGCAGGCTCCGCGAAAATCGTCACGCGGCGCAGCCGAAGTCGGCCTTGCGCGTGGTGTACGAGGCCAGCAGCGAGGTGCGCAACTCGATTGTCTTCAGCACCATTCTCGTCGTGCTGGTGTTCGTGCCGTTGTTTGCCTTGGGCGGCATGGAAGGGCGGCTCTTCACGCCGCTCGGCGTGGCGTACATCGTTTCCATCCTGGCGTCGCTGGTCGTGTCGCTCACCGTCACGCCCGTCTTGAGCTACTGGCTATTGCCGCACGCAAAGATCATGGAGCACGAGAAAGACGGCCTCATCGTGCGCATTCTCAAGCACATCGCCGGATTCTCCATTCGCTTGAGCGTGCGACATCCATGGCCGATTCTGGCGGTCGTCGCCGCGGCCGTGGCGCTGAGCGTCGTCACCGTCACGCAACTCGGCCGCGACTTCCTGCCGCCGTTCAATGAAGGGAGCGTGCAGGTCAACGTGCTGCTCCCACCAGGCACGTCGCTCGCAACGTCGAACCACATCGCCGGCATGGTCGACGAACGGCTCAAAAAGATGCAACAAGACGGCAAGGTCCTGGCCTTCGGGCGCCGTACCGGGCGCGCCGAGCTCGACGAGCACGCCGAAGGGGTCAACGTTTCGGAAATCATCGTCAGTCTTAATCCGCAGTCGGGGCAATCGCGCGAAGAAACTCTTGAAGAGATGCGCGAAGAGCTTTCGCAAGTGCCGGGCGTCGTGATCGGCGTCGAGCAGCCGCTCGCGCATCTCATCAGCCACATGCTTTCCGGCGTCAAGGCGCAGGTCGGCATCAAACTCTACGGCGACGACCTGGCCGTGCTGCGTAATAAGGCGGAGGAGATGCGGGCGGCGATCGCCGACGTCGCGGGGGTCGAAGATCTGATGGTCGAGCAGCAGGTCGAAATCCCGCAACTACAGATCAAGCTCGACCGCGAACTGCTGGCCTCGAACGGCATGACGTCGGACTACGTCAACGAGTTCATCGAAACGGCCATGAACGGCCGTACGGTTTCCGAAATCGTCCTCGGCGAGCGCAAGTTCGATCTCGTCGTGCGGCTCGACGACGAATTCCGGCAAGACCCGGCGAAGTTTCAGCGCCTCGCGCTCAACCTGCCGAGCGGCGGTCGCGTGCCGCTTTCCGCCGTCGCGCAAGTGTACGAAAGCAGCGGCCCCAACACGATCAATCGCGAGAACGTTCGCCGACGGATCATCCTGCAATGCAATACGGCCGGGCGCGACTTGAACTCCGTCGCGACCGACATCCAACAGCGGCTCGCGCCGATTCAAGCTTCGCTGCCGCACGGATACTTCCTCGAGTTCGGCGGACAATTTGAAAGCCAACGCCACGCCACGCGCATGATCGGCCTCTTGAGTCTGATCTCGCTCGCGGCGATGTTCCTGGCGCTCTACACGCTGTTTCACTCCGTGAACATGGCGCTGCAAGTATTGTCGGCGTTGCCGATGGCCGCGATCGGCGCCGTGGCTGCGCTCGTCGTTACAGGCCAGTCGCTCACCGTGGCCGGCATGGTCGGGTTCATCTCACTCTCAGGCATCGCCTCGCGCAACGGCATTCTGCTCATCGCCCACTATCTGCATTTGGTGCGGTATGAAGGGGAAAAGTTCACGCCGGAAATGATCGAACGCGCCGGCCGCGAACGTTTGGCTCCGATGCTCATGACGGCACTGACCGCCGGCATCGCGCTCATTCCGCTGGTGCTCGCGGCCGGCGAACCCGGCAAAGAAATCCTATACCCCGTCGCTACGGTCATCCTCGGCGGCCTCATCAGTTCGACGTTGCTCGACTTCTTCGTCCACCCGGCGCTGTTCTGGCTGTTCGGCCGCCGCGATGCCGAGCACGAGGTCGCACTCGGCGAAACCGACGAACTCGACGAAGCCGTGCGTGCGCCGCAAACACAAAACAGCTAACGACGTTTGGTCGCCGTCGAACCTTGAATCTTGACGCTTCCCGATTCCTCTTCTCCTTTATTTTTCAACTCGGAGTATTACGTGCCTACGACTTCCTCCCCGCACCGCCTCGGCATTTCGCACCGATTCTTTCTGCTCGCCGTATGCACCGCGCCGCTCGTAATCGTCGGCTGCGGACCGGCGACGCCGCCGAAATCCGGCGCCGGCGGAAACACTTCGCACGCGGAACACGCTCACCCTACTGAAGGCCCGCACCACGGACACCTCATCGAACTCGGCGACGAGCAGTACCATGTCGAATTGGTGCACGACGAGAAGGCCGGCGAGGTGACGTTCTACGTGCTCGACGGCTCGGTGACCAAAGCCGTGCCGATCGACGCCGCCGAACTCGTCGTCAACTGGAAGCACGACGGTAAAGCGGAGCAATTCAAAATCGCCGCCAAACCGGAAGCCGGCGAAGCCTCGGGCACGTCGTCACGTTTTTTCTCCGCCGACAAGAAGCTTGCCGCCGCTCTCGATGCCGAAGGAGCCGATGCGCAGTTGGTCGTCACGATCGGCGGTAAGCAGTTCCGCGGCGCGATCGAGCATGAGCACGACGAAAAAGGTCATGCCGAACACAAGCATTAGGAGCGAACCACGGGAGCGTTCGCGCGTTCCGCCGCGGCGAGTCGGCAAGAATCGCGCGGCGGTATGCGCTCGCAAAGGTCGTAAGGCGAACTCATTATCACGGCGAGTTAAGCCGGCGCGGCTCATTCCTTGCTGGAAGCAATGTCCGGATTGGCTTACACTTGGCGTTGCATAATGGAGAAACCGTTTCACTTGTCCGACACTCGCCCCGAAAGCCGCGACATGCCGCCGGACGGCGAGCCGCGCCCGAAGCCGGAAGATGCGGCGAGCGCGACCGATTGGAACGCCGGACAACTGCACGACGCGGAAGCGCTGCGGGTCAGCCTCAGCGGCGAACTGCCCGGCAAGCTTTCCGTCTGCACCGACGTTTGGCTCGGCGGCGAAACACAAGAACCGCCGCAGATCGCCGCTAGGAAATAAGATCGGAGCGCTATGGCCGCGATCGCCGTACTGGGAACGTTCGACACCAAGGGAGCGGAGCACGCGTTTCTCGCCGAGTGTATTCGGCGTCGCGGACACGACGTGCTGCTGATCGACGTCGGCACCGGCGGACCGCCGCGAATCGCCGCCGATGTTTCGCGCGAAGAAGTCGCGACGGCCGGCGGCATCGATCTGGCCGCCCTCGCGGCGCGCGGCGACCGCGGCGAATGCGTCGCGGCCATGTCGACCGCCGCGCCGCGCATCCTGGCGCGATTGCAGCAAGCAGGCCGCATCGCGGGAGCGGTTTCGCTCGGGGGCGGCGGCGGTACGGCGATCGCCTCGGCGGCGATGCGCGCGCTGCCGCTGGGGTTTCCCAAGCTGATCGTTTCGACGCTCGCCGCCGGCAATACGGCGCCGTATATCGGTGAAAGCGATCTCGTGCTGATGCCGAGCATCGTCGACATCGCCGGTCTGAATCGTATTTCTCGGATGGTGATCCGCCGCGCCGCGGGCGCGATATGCGGCATGGTCGAGTCGACGCGCGAGATTGATGAAACCGGCGCGGCTCGGCCGCTCGTCGTCGCGAGTATGTTCGGCAACACGACGCAGTGCGTCGGCAGCGCCAAGGAACTCGTCGAACAAGCCGGTTATGAAGTGCTGACTTTCCACGCGACCGGCGCCGGCGGGTGCATGATGGAAGCGACGATCGCCGGCGGCTTCGTCGCCGGCGTGCTCGACATCACCACGACGGAATGGGCCGACGAACTCGTCGGCGGCGTGCTAACCGCGGGGCCGCATCGCTTGGAAGCCGCGGGCCGCGCGGGCGTGCCGACCGTGGTCGTGCCGGGTTGCCTCGATATGGTGAACTTCGGCGCGCCCGACACGGTTCCGCCCAAGTTCGCCGGACGAAAGTTCTACGCGCACAATCCGCAAGTGACGCTCATGCGAACCAGCGCCGAAGAGTGCGCCCAGTTGGGCCGCATCCTTGCGGAGAAACTGAACGCCTACACCGGACCGATTACGGTGCTGCTGCCGCTGCGCGGTTTGAGCGTGATCGGCGCACCCGGCGGACCGTTTCATGATCCGCAGGCCGATGCAGCGCTTTTCACGGCGCTGAAATCCGCGTTGCATCCGCAAGTCGAAGTGAGAGAGTTCGATTTGGATATTAATGCCCCCCCATTTGCATCATCGTGTGCAGACGCATTACTTCGACATTTATCCAAAAGTGGTTTTACAACATCGCGCTAACGTCGGTTTAAGCAAAGAAAACATTCACTTCTCGCTTACATCGTTTCTTTTCTTTCACCTATGGGGGACTCGCATCGTCGTTTTCAAAATCTTGAGCTAACCAAATCTGCACATCCCATTTTACTGGGTGCATCCTCCCCGAGCAGGTAGTATCCTAGCGCTGCATTTTGGAACTACCTACGAACGGCTACTTCGCTCGGAGTTTCGGGGACGATGGGAGGTACGAAGCGAAAGAGCCGCGACGGCGATCGTCTGCTCACGCGTAGTCGCCGCCTCGCAGCCAGGCTTGTGTCGATCGTTTTGGTCGTGATTCTCTTAGCGCTTCCCGCGTCGCAGGTCTCCGCCGAAGTTTATTACTGGGACGCCAATGGCGGGTCCGCCGGTATCGGCAACACCGGAACTTGGGACTTTGCGAACCCGCCACTTAGCAGCGGCTCCGACTTGTGGCGCTACGGAAGCGCCACCGGCCTGCTCGGTAAATGGCAGAATACGGGCGACGACATCGACGCCGTGCTCGCCGGCGTTACCGGTACGATTACGCTCGATGCCCTCACGACGATTTACGTCAACGATATTACCGTGGCGCCGGACTCCCCGGGCGTCTATTCGATTGCCGGCGTGTCGGGCGCAGCCCTTTACCTGCGCGGTCGAACGGTGCCCGTCATCGACGTAGCCGGCGGCAACACTCTTGCTATTACGTCCGGAGTGCGCGGCTTACTCGGACTCACCAAGATCGGCTCCGGCATCCTAGAGCCGGTTTCAAAACCTATTTGAAGTAAACTTGCGCCCTGGTTGAAGTTGC
>CAZWDN010000050.1:0-21170 GCA_964633125.1 uncultured Pirellula sp.
CAATGAGCCGGAGTATTTCAAGTCGTAGCGAGCACTTTCCAAGCGAGCGGCGGGGATACGACTCCGCAATTTCATTCAGTCGTCGTACACCTGCAACTCCGGCAGTTGCTCGCGGAGCCGATCGATGGCTCCGTCGGTCACTTCCGTAGCTTCGAGTGTCAGTTCGCGCAAATGCTTAAGTTGCGCGAACTGGATTAGTTGCTCGTCGTTGAGCGGATAGTGCGCGATAATGAGCTCTTCGAGCGACGCGAGTTTGGCGATTTCGGCGATGGCCGCCGAATCGACGACGTCCCCCTGTAAATGCAGTTTGCGTAGCGCTGGGAACGCCGCGAGCCGTGCAATGTCGCCGGCGGTGAGCCGTTGCTCCGAGGGACGCGGAACCACGGCCCAATTCAGGCCGTTGCTTTTCATGCCGAGGTGTTCGTCGATTTCCACATAGTCGATTTCAGGACGCAGGCCCCAACGTGCCACATCGTGCGAGCGAGCGCGGATACCGAGCTGCGCGAGTTCCAAGGCAACGGCATATTGCCGCTCGCGGGCGCGCCACGCCGCTGCATAAATCGCCAGCGCCACGGACGCCAATGCGAACAGCCCAAATAACGTTCGCAGGCGAAAACGTGGGTAGGAGAAACGCATCGTTACTTTCGGAAATGGGACGCTTGCGGCAATACCATCGGGTGGCGGGATACAGAATGTGGGATGCGTTTCACCCAAAACCACCGTATCTGTACAAATGCTATTGATTCTGTACGGGCGTATATTATAGTTTCGGGTAGCAGACGGCCGAAAACCTGCAAAGGGAGCTTGCTCCCGAGAGCTGCCGTAGGGCGGTCGTCGCGACGCCGTTTGTCGCGGAATGCCCGTCGCAGAGCTAGGTTTCCACCTAGCGTGCGGCCGGATTTACTACCTCGCAAGGACGTTTCGATGGCCAATTTGGATAGTTTAACGAGCCGCCAGAAGGAAGTGTACGAATTCATTCGCGAGAAGATTCGTGCCCGAGGCTACGGGCCGACGGTTCGCGAAATCGGCACCCAATTCAAGATCAGCTCGCCCAACGGCGTGATGTGCCATCTGAAGGCGTTGGAGAAGAAAGGGCTGATCGTTCGCGAGGCGAATATGTCGCGAGCCATTACGCTGGCGACGGAGACGTTCGACTCGCAACGGCCGGGCCTGCCGCTCGCCGGCCGTATCGCGGCGGGCATGCTCCACGAAGCGATCTCCCAAGATGAGCGGATCGACTTCGGCGAGTTGTTCGACTCGGACGACTTGTTCGTGCTGGAAGTTTCAGGCGACTCGATGATCGAAGATCAAATCTCGGACGGCGACTACGTCGTTATTCGCAAGCAAGATACGGCGACCAAGGGACAGATTGTCGTCGCCCTGACGGACGAAAACGAAGCGACGCTCAAACGCTGGTATCCGGAAGCCGACCGCATCCGCTTGGAACCGGCCAATTCGACGATGAAGCCGATCTATGTGAAGAACGCCCGCGTGCTGGGCGTGTGCGTCGGCGTCGTTCGCAAGATGTCCTAATCAACGACTGTAGGGAACGCCCTCTGTGGCGTTCCGTGCGTCTCGATAATGCGCGGAACGCCGCGAAGGGCGTTCCCTACAGAATCTATCCCGCTTGTTCCAGGCCGCCGGCCTGGTTGAGCTTGTTGTAGAGCGTTTTCAGGCTGATGCCGAGTTCTTCGGCCGCCTTCGGCTTATTGCCGCTGTGGCGTTCCAAAGCTTCATGAATGGCGACCATTTCGATTTCACGCAACGTCGCCGCGCTGGCGAGCTTAAAGTGCGGGCCTTTCACGGCGGTCGGCGCCGTGGGCATCATGCCGGCGGAGCCGTGCCCCGTCGCACCCGCCGACTTGCTGAACCGGCTCGGCAAGTGCTGGACGCCGATCGGTCCGTTTTCGCAAAGAATGGCCGCGTGCTCGATGACGTTCGCCAGTTCTCGCACGTTGCCCGGCCAGGCATGCAACTGCATCATGCGCATCGCTTCTTGATCGACGAGAGCGTCGTTGGCTTTGGCCGTCGGCCGGAAGCGGGCGAGCAAATGCTTTACCAGCGCCGGAATGTCTTCATTGCGCTCGCGCAGTGAGGGAAGCAGCACTTCGAACGTGTTGATGCGGAACAGCAGGTCCTGCCGGAAGTCGCTGGAAGCGACCATGGCCTCGAGATCGCGATGCGTCGCGCACAAAATACGAACATCGACGACGAACGGGCTGTTGTCGCCGACTCGGCGCACTTCGCCGCATTCCAAAACGCGGAGCAACTTGGCTTGCATCGACTTCGGTAGTTCGCCGATTTCATCGAGGAACAACGTGCCGCCGTCGGCTACTTCGAACAATCCTTGGCGATGCTCTTCCGCGCCGGTGAAGGCGCCTTTACGGTGTCCGAAGAGTTCGCTCTCGATCAAGTTCTCGGGCAACGCGCCGCAATTGACCGCCACGAACGGCTTTTCGGCGCGCAGGCTTTGCTCGTGAATGCTACGGGCCGCGAGTTCCTTGCCGCTGCCGGTTTCGCCGAGGATCAGCACGGTCGACTCCGTCGGCGCCACGCGCTTCACCATGGCGCGCACGCGCTGCATGGGGAGTGAATCGCCGATGAGTTGCGTTTTACCTTCGACGCGTTCGAGGCGTAGCTTCAAGGCGCGGTATTTATTGAGCCATTCGCGGCGCTCGCAGACGCGTTGCAACATGCCGTCGAGATCGGCCATCTTGAACGGCTTCGACATATAGTCGAACGCACCGAGCTTCACCGCCGCGATCGCCGAATCCATCGTCGACTTTCCGGTGAGGACGACCGCTTCGACGCTCGGATCCAGTTCTTTCGCGCGCGCGATCACCTGAATTCCCGACATTCCCGGCATGTCGAGGTCGACGATGATGCAATCGTAGGTGTTGCGCTCGAGCGCGGCGACCGCCGTGAGGCCGTCGGGGCAGACGGTCACTTCGTGGCCGAAGCGCGGCAACTCCAGACTCATGAGCTGTTGCAAATGAGCTTCGTCGTCGGCGAAGAGGAGCTTGAGCTTCTTAAGCGGCTTGGGACTGATGGGAAGTCTCCTTTTTGGCGGCCGAGACCGGCAGTCGCAAACGGAATTGCGATCCCTTGCCGGGCCCTTCGCTGTGTGCTGAAAGCATGCCTTGATGGTCGGCGACGATGCGGTAGCTGATGGAAAGCCCCAGGCCGGTACCCTGGCCGCCGCGGCGTCGCGTGAAGAACGGTTCGAAGAGATGGGTGCGTACTTCTTCGGTCATGCCGCAACCGTTGTCGCTGACGATGACCTCGGCGCTGCCGGGACGCGATGCGAAGTCGATGCCGACGCGGCCGCCGTCTTCCAGGCTATCCAAGGCGTTCGTAATGAGATTGAGCACGACTTGCTTGATTTCGCGGCCGTTGCAAACGGCATAGATCGGTGAGCCGGGAGCGATTTCGAGTTTCTTCCCGTGGTACTTGTCGACGTGCCGCACGATATCGACCACGTCTTGCGCCAACTCGCGCAAATCGGTGGTGCTTCGTTGGCCGTCGCCGGTACGGGAGAAGTCGAGGAGCTTCTCGGTGATCTCTTTGCAGCGAAACGCCTCCTTTTCGATCATGCCGAGATAGGTACCGATGACTTGATGCTGAGGATCATCGGCCACGAGCAGCGGGCGAACCCGATCTTGTAGGCTTTCGGCGCAGACGGCGATTGAGGCGAGCGGATTATTGATCTCATGCGCGACGCCGGCCGCGAGAAAGCCGACGCTCGCGAGTTGTTCGCCGCGGATGACTTGCTGCGTGCGCTCGGCGACTTCCTTGTCGAGTTCGGTGTTGATTTCGAGGAAGGCGCGCGTCATCGAGTTCATGTTGTCGGCCAGTTCCGACATTTCATCGTCGGTTTTGAGGCGAATTTGGTACGCGAAGTCGCCGGCGGCCATGCGGCGCGAGCCTTTGATGAGCTTGCTGAGCGGGCGAAAGACCCAACGATAGAAGAGGGCCAAGAGTCCGCCGACCCCGGCAATGGTCGTGACGCTGGTGATCCAGCCGACGAAAATCAGCGTACGGTATTGGCCGCGCGCCTCTTCCATCGCTTCTTCAATGTTCTGATGAAGAAACGTCGGCAGCCGCGAGGCCAGCGTCTGCAGCCGATTAAGTTCGTTGGTCAATCGATCGGCCTGATCGCGGCTGACATGCCAGCGTCGGGCCTCGGCGAGACGTTCGATTTCCGCCATCGTGGCGACGATCGCCAGCGTGGTTTCTTGCTCTTGGCGACTGTCGGAAATCGGCAGTCCGTAGTCGTACGTAGCGGTATCGGATAGGCGCGTTTCATAGCGCTCGAATACCTGCCGCGCTTCGGCGAGCTTGATGCGCAGGTCGTCTAGTAGTTCGCCGGCTTGTTTGCCGTCGCTCATCCAGGCGTCGGAAAGGGGGTCGGCGTCGATTGCTCGCACGCGGCGCGCGTACCACAAGACTCGCAATTCGCCTGCGACCCGGCCGAAGTCGTTGGCCAGCGTCAGTTCGGGCACGCGCTTGTAGAGACTGCGCACCATGCACCGGTACGCGTAAAGCCCGTGGATCGCGCTCCAGGCAAGCCCGAAGACGACCACGAACATCAGCGCCATCACGACGAGCAGTTTATTGCGAATGGTCCATTGGGAGAGCAACGGCGACCTCCTTGTCGCGCTGGTCCCGCGCTTCGACCGGCATCCGAGCCGTTCGCCGAGTTGGGCGTCGATTTGCGGGTCGGGAGTGTACCAAGCATGTTGCCGGCGGGGCAAGACGGCTCGTGACGGAGCTTTTGAGGGCTTTCGGTCGTGAAACCAAGCCAATGGTCGCGATTTACCGGCTCTGCTACCGCACCGCCGGGCGACGGCGTTGAGTTCTAGTCTTGGTCTAAGACGTCGGCCGGCTGGGCGACGACGCGGCGTTTGCGAAGTTCGGCCATTACCGAATTGATCGCAAAGCAATATCCGCGACTCGCCCCCGCGAAGTCGCCGACGGATTTGGCCTTGGCCGCGTCCTCGCAACGCTTCTCAAATTGCGACCAATCGACGGTGAACTTTTGATTGTTGGCCGATTCACGCAATTGCGCGGTTAGGGCCGCGAGCTTGGCGACGAAGGCGTCGTCGACTTGGCAAATGGTCGCCGTGTGAGGCCCGGTCCCCAGCGGCTTGCTGCGCCACTTGCTCAGTGAGTTGCCCGTCGTGAGTTTGGCGACGGCGTAGAGACCGAGCAAGATCGCGACGGCGCTGGCGGCAAGCCCCGGCAGCACCTTTCCGGTGACGGCCAGCACCGCCCCGACGACGGCCGCCGTTCCCATGCAAGCCCAAATAATCGGATGTACGACGTCGGCGGCCGAACGTCCCGGAAGTTTGGGAGGCTTGGCGTTTTGCACCGTACGCAGATCGCCGACCTTGGCGACGATCACGGTAATGTTGTCGGGCCCGCCTCGTAGATTGGCGAGGTCGATGAACGTCTGCGCCGCTTCGGCCGGAGTTAGGCAACTGAGCAGACAGCCCATCTCATCGTCTTCGACTTGCCCGCTAAGACCGTCGCTGCAAAGCAAAAACGTGTCGCCCGCGGCTAGTGGAAACGGACCTTCGAGATCGATGCGAACGTTGGGATCGTGCCCCAGCGAACGCGTGATGTAGTTCTTGGGAATGAAGCCCGGGATTTCGGCGCCGGTTTGCTTGGCGACTGCCCGCATTTCCCAGACGACGCTATGATCGAAGGTCAACTGCTCGAGCCGGTTGCCGCGGAGTCGATAGACGCGACTATCGCCGACATGCCCGCAAAGCGCGCCCTGTGGTAGAAGAACGAGCACGCTGGTGGTGGTGCCCATTCCTTTGAAATCGATATTCTGCGTTCCCCGTTCGAAGATGCGGCGGTTGCCTTCTTCGAGCGCCAGTTGCAGCGCGGCCGGAGGTGAACCGTCGGGACGCTTAAAGTACTCGAGCGGCACCGTGTCGCAGGAGATTTTACTCGCCAATTCGCCGGCGGCATGACGCCCCATGCCGTCGGCCACCATGAACAGATGGCCGCGGCGGAAGAAATCGAGTTCGGTGCCTGCCAGCATGCAGGCCTTGGAGTCTTGGTTGTTGGCTCGTCGGAGTCCGACGTCGGTCAGTTCGGCGAATTCGACGAACTCTTGCCAGTAGCCGGCGGAATTTTGCATGTTGTCGAATGGTATTCGTTGCGCCGGCGGTGCTCGCATACGGAGAGCACCCACTTGCCGCCCCTTAATCGGCGGGTGTCACGAGTATAGTCGGCGGCTCAAGCGTTTCCCATATGCGTCGCGGGGAAGGTCGTGATCGATCGAGAATTTAAGCTCAAACGGGCACCAATCGCCCTGGAAGCGACCGCCCCGTCTCCCTATACTTCCGCCGCATTTCCCGCCGAATCGGCAAGGTTTGACGTCCTGCCGCACGCGCCCGCATCGCACAAGTCTTCATTACATTCTCGGCATAGGTAGCCGCATGACCCACCGTCGATTTACGCCGTCCGCGCTTGGTCGCAATCGTATTGTCGCGACGCTGTTCGTCGCGGCGTCGGTCGTCGTCGCGGCGACCTCCGCCGGTTGCGTGCAACGCAGGATGACCGTAAGGACGAACGTTCCCGGGGCGCAGGTTTACGTCGACAACTACGAGGTGGGACGCACGCCGGTTTCGACCGACTTCATCTACTATGGCGATCGCACGATTCGCCTAGTGAAAGACGGCTACGAAACCCAAACGGTGACGCAGCCCGTGAACGCGCCCTGGTACCAATGGCCGGGCCTGGATTTCGTTGCCGAGAATCTTTGGCCGTTTGAAATTCGCGACGAGCGTCAATTCGATTACCAGATGCAGCCGCAATACGTCGTGCCGACGGACACGCTGCTGACGCGCGCCGAAGATCTGCGACGTAGCAACCTCGCCGTGGCCCCGGCGACCGCGCCGGCGAGCACCGGGCCGCAAGGGATTTCTGCGCCCGGAATGATCGCGCCTCCGAGCTTCCTGACGCAACCGCAGGCCGCTCCGGCGGCGTCGCCCTACGGCGTCGCTCCGCAACCGAACCGTTAAGCGCCGACGTTTACGATGCCGCGTTGGCCGCGATCGACGTATGGGCGCGTAGCATGGAGCGGCGGCGCGACTTACCGCGCCTTCGGGAATTGCGGTGTAAATCTAGTACACCACCGGCCTGAAGCACTACTGCATTAACATTTTGCACGGTGTTGCCGAAAGTAGTCGCACGATCTCCTGCCTTGGGATAGGTCTCGCTTCACTACGGGGACGCAACCGACCCGGAGGAGTCTTATGATTCCGAAAAAATGCTCGATACACTCCTCGTGAGCGGTCGCTTCGCTATTCAAGCTGCGTGGAAGGAAGGTTCAATTGCGACTCTTTGAAGGCACTCCTTGGGATCGGCCGCCGCGTTGCGAGCGTTGCGGAGAACTCGAGGTCGATTGTCGTTGTCCGCCGGCGTCGGAGCCTCGTCCGGTCTGGCTTGCGCCCGGTAAGCAGACGGCGCGCGTCGCCGAAGAGAAGCGCCCGGGAGGTCGGCGCGTCACGGTGATTCGCGGGCTTGCGCCGACGGAGAGCGACCTAGCGGCGCTGCTCGTGCAACTTAAGAATGGGTGCGGCGCGGGGGGGACCCTTCGCGACGACGTCGTCGAAATCCAGGGGAGCCATGCGGAACGCGTTGCCGCGTTCTTGCGCGAGCTCGGCTATCGCGTGAAGCCATGAGCCCGTCGAAAATGAGCGGACGGTAATCTATTCGTGAAGGAGATCCGCGTCATCGATCCAAACGCCGCCGCTCGCGGCGTGGTACAGCCATCCCGCATCTTCGGCTCCCGTGGCGGTCGCCGGCGGATTGACGGCGACGGCGCGCACCACTTTGCTGTCGGTGAGCGAGTTGACCGGTAATTCGATTACATACGGCCCGTAGGGAAACGCGGAGGTCGAACCCGATGCGCCGATCGAGTTGGTTTGCACCGTCAACGCTTCGAGCGTCGTCGGCTTGCGGCCTTCGTGCTCGTTCGCATAGACCTGCAATTGTTCGCGCAACATGCGTAGATTGAACTTGGTCGTATTCGACTTCGCATTTTTTGTGCTGTTTTGAAATTGCGGGATCACGGCTCCGGCAATAATTGCGAGCACGACGACGACGATCAACACTTCGATCAGTGTGAATGCTCTGATTCTCGATGTTGCCACGCGAAAATCCCCTAAGGTGATGTACCATTAGAGGCGCGCTAGTCAACTCGCGCGACTTTCGACCGCCGCGGCACCGTCATAACCCCTTTAGACGGACCTGCGAGGCGGCGTTGCATTGGTCGAAACGGCCTGCGAGTTTGTCCCGGACTAACGGACTTGTTTCGTCGCCGGCGGTTGTTCCTGTTTCATTAAATAGGCGATGAGATCGAGACAATCGCGCTCGCTCAAAGTTTCACCGACGTTGGCCGGCATCGGCGACAGCGGCAGGACGTTCTGTTCTTCGATGTCGCGTCCGTTTAATCGAACTTCTTTTCCGAGGTTATCCGCCACGATAACCACGTCTCCTTCGCGGCGGATGATGAGACCGGTAAGAATTCGGCCGTCCGTCAGGGTGAACTGGGTTGCTCGGAACGCTTGATCGACCGTGCGATTGGGGTCGAGTACGTCTTCCAATAGACGTTCGAGGCCGCGGCGACCGACTCCGTCGAGTTGTGGTCCGATTTTATTGCCTCGGTCGCCGATGCGATGACAGGCGGCGCACGACTTGTGGAAGTGAGCTTCGCCAAGCGTTGCGTCCGGCGCGGCTTTGCCGAAAGCGACTGCTCGAGCGGCGATGAGCTTTTTGAGCCGATCATCCGCCGGCGGCAAGTCCTTGGTAAGGGCGGTGGTACGCGTTGCAAAGTCCTTCGGCTGCGAGCGGCCGAGCCAGAGTTGCACCGGCGGCTCCTGGAGGACGCGCGCCGAAATTTTGCCCGCCGCCACTGCGGTGAGGAGCATCTCGGCTCCTTCCTTGGAGACGGCCAACGCGGCCGCAATCTCCGCGGCTAGGCGATCGGAAGCGGTAACTCCGCGAGCCAGTAGCGTTTCCCGCGCAGGCGTGGTATTGAGCCCGCCCAGCAACTGCACGGCCCGCGAGTGGAGATTCATCGGTTCCGTCGGGTCGTTGAGCAGCCGGGTGATCACCGGCGTTGCGCGGGCCGCATCGCAAGCTGCCAAGGCTTCCAATGCGGCAATTCTCAGCGGCGCATTGCTCTTGGTCGTAAACGGGACTATGTCGTCAAACAGTTCCGGCCGGCGAAGTTCTTTTGCCAATTCGAGCCCCCGTTTGCGTCGTGCTTCCTCTTGGTCGTCAAGAAACACTCGCACGATGGACGCCAGCGCCTTTTGCGCGTCGGCAGGCGGCACTACTCCCCGGGCATTCAGGCCGTTGGTGAGGCCCCGATAGAACGCCAGTCGCTGTTCCGTGTCGGATAGTCCCTCGCCGAGGGCGTACAGGTTCCGCAGTTGGTCTTGGTCGATGTGACGCGCCGTGTGTTCGACGTACCGACCTTCCGCTCGTTGCCGGGGCGCGGCGTTCGGCAGAAAGTTGCGTAGCAGAAATGTTGCGGCCTCCGGCATGGGAATTCCCAGACAAATATCGGCGACGCGGCCTCGGTCGGCCGAAACCGTCGTTGCGTCGATCGATGCCAACGCGCCCGGTAAGGCAAGGTGTTCACGGACTGCGATCTTTAAGGCATGAGCCCTTTGCACGTCGTCGGCGGGGACTTGCCGCCAAGCCTTGAGCAATTCTGAGATCGCACCGACCGCAGGATGCTTTGCCAGCGCTTCGGCGGCGGCTAGAGCCACGAATGCCTCGTCGTCATTTAATGCCTTCAACAAGGCTGTCCCGTCGTCCGGAGTGAAGTAAGTTTTCGATCTCTCTCCGAAATCGGTCGCGGCATGGGTGCGGACGAGCGGGCTGCAATCGTCAAGCAAACGACGAAGTTCCGCCGCAGGGAGGAGGCTCGGCTGGGTTCGTTCGACGACCCAGAGCGCTCCGACGCGTTGTAGCGGCGGCGCTTCGACATCGAATGCAACGGCTCGCAGCGCCCCGGCTTCCGTAGTAGACGACTTGCGCGCGGCCAAGCGGTTTACGGCCTGCGTACGTATAGTGATGTTGGCGTCGCCGAGGTATTTCATTAGTTGCGAAACGGACGCACTTCGCAGATTCGGCATCACGACGCGCCCCGGCTTCGCTTCATTGCCGTGATACGTAATTCGCCAAATCCGCCCGCGCTCACGATCGCGTTGCGGATGATCGAGCGGCACTTCATAGTGTCCGATGATGCAGTTGTAGAAATCGGCGACGTACAGCGCGCCGTCGGGGCCCAGTTTGACGTCGACCGGTCTAAACCAGGGATCATCGCAAGTTAGGAAGTCCGGTTGTTCGACGGCGCGATACGAGGCGCCGTTTCGCTCGAGTCGATCGTGGTTGATACGGCCGGTGATCGGGTTGCCGATGAAGAGGGTGCGGCGATACTCGGGTGGAAAGTGATCCGCCTCGTAGTAGACGATGCCTGCAATTCCCGTCGATCCGTGCGCGTGGCCCATAATCGCCGGCCCGTAACCGAGGCCGTCGTGCGGCTTGCCGAAGCTGGGGTACCATGCGCCGCGCAACAATTGATACGCGGGCAACGTATGACAATCCGCGGAGAACAAGTGCCCCCATTCGTCGAAAGCGAGTCCAAACGGATTGACCTGGCCGTGCGTGAATTGTTCGACGTGCGACCCGTCGGGGCGCCAGCGAAATGTGTTGCCCGACTGCATCGCGAGTTGCGAGCCGTCGGCCCCTTCCGCTTTTGACTCGTTTGAGAACCCATGGCACGAGTAGATCCAGCCGTCGATCCACGGCGCCAGTCCGTTCACCATGCCGTGGGTGTCGCGAAAGCCGAAACCGCGCACGAGCGGCTCGCGAGTTTCGAAAAGTCCATCCCCGTCGCCGTCGCGACAGCGCAGCAATTGCGGAATGTCGTACACCAAAAGCTCGTCGCCGTGCGACGCGACGCCGATCGGAATGTTCAGGTGATTCACGACGACGCGCCGAGAAACACCGCCGCCGTCGGGGCCGATCTCGAATCGCGCGACGACGTCGCGCGCCGTGGCGGGATTCGCGGCGGGAAACGGATACTCGACCGAACCCGTCGCATAGAGACGACCGGCGTCGTCGAACGCCAAGTTGATCGGCTTTCTTACGTCGGGCTCGGCCGCAACAAGCTGAATCGTAAAGCCGGGCGGTAAATGAAAAGCTTTCAATTGTTCCGCCGGCGACCGAGGCGGCGATTCGACGACATGCGAGTCGGCGGCGAGCAACGGCGTCGCAAGCCACGCCAAGCAGTTCACAACGATGAGGCATAACCAGCGTCGAGTCATGTCGACGGTCGCGCATCGACCAATCGGAGTTCGCCGTTGCGTCAACGCATAAACCATGCGCGGACTTGTGTCAGGGGAATGCATCGCGAATTCCGATTCTCGGCTCATGATTCTGTGCGTAACCGTTAGTCGATGGTGAGCAAAAGGTTCTTGGAGCTTGAGTGTAACTTCGGCGGCGGCTGCCGGCATCACGCAAGCAACGAACGAGGCATGCGATTTGCTTCGACTCAGTGCATCACTCGCCCAATACGATTGTGATTCAGTGCATCAGGCACGGCGATGGATCGCCTGACGGGCTTTACGAACGCCGCCGGCTTTTAGGATGTCTCGAATGTCTCTGCTTTCACGTCGCAACTTCTTCAAGCTGTTGGGCTTGGCTAGTGCATGGAAGTGCGTTGCCGGTCGGTTTCCGCAAGCGTCGGCCGGCGGCGGGACGACAATCGATCAACGGCCGTTTAGCTTTGAAATGGTCAAACATGAAGCCCGGGTGGCTGCTAAGCGGGCATACCTCGCTCAATCTCCGTTGCCGAAGTCGCTTGCGAAACTTAATTACGACGCTTACAGGCTAATCGCGTTTCGCCACGAAGAATCGCTGTGGCGCGATGAGAAGTTACCGTTCTGGACCGAGTTTCATCATCGAGGGTTCGTGCATCGCGACCAGATCGACATGTTCATCGTGAACGATGGGAAAAGTCCGCCACGGCGGCCGCGTCGCCGTCTTCACGCTGCTAGTCGCAAACCGTAAGCGGCTCCGCACGACCAACGTCTTGGAACGACTCAACGAAGCGATCCGCCGCCGAACCCGTGTCGCACTACTTTTCCCAAACGAGGCCGCAGTCCTGCGACTCGCCTCCGCCGTACTCATCGAAATCAGTGAAGACTGGGAAACCGGTACAATTGATTTCGCACAGGAAGCCGACTGAACCCGCTGCTTCAACAAGCCGCGCTTCTACAGAAAGAATGTTGCGTTATCATTGCGACAACGTGTCGCAGGCGGGGTTCTATCGGGGGGATCGCATAGTCGCTGTCCCCGTTGCAAGCGACCTGTACGATCTATGGAACCGCCGGCGGATGCCGATCGATTCCAGGCCACGAGCCATTTTGACCTTCGCACATACGACATTCGTGTGCTTTAATACATATTGAAGTACATTCTCGATTGCCGACACTTTAGCGGTAATCCGGTCACGCGCCTGCCGTTGTTTATCTATGAAGCATGTTTTCGCATTGGCAACGGGGCGTTCCGGCACGCACTATCTGCATAGCCTTTGCCGGGCCAACGTGCGGAACGCCTTTTGTCGGCACGAGCCGTATTTTCCGCCTCGCAATCCCAATATGTTCGGCAAGGCCGTCGATGCGCATACGCGCGGGGATGCGACGGAAGTTCGCCGGCTCGTGGAAAAGAAGCGACGCTATATCTCCGGTCTTCGCGTCGACGCCTACATCGAAACAAGCCACGCCTTTCTGAAGTCGTATTACGACGTTGCGCCGGAGTACTTCGACGACATACGCGTGTTTTACTTGCTGCGCGATCCGGTGAAGACGGCGCTCAGCGAAGCAAACCGCGAGCGGGCGCTCGACCGTGTTTACTTCCCGTTCCGTCGGTATCGCGGGGCCGACGGTAATAAATATTTCCGATGGTCGCTGACGGGAAACGAGCCGATCTATCAGCCGTTTCGCGGCGAAGCGCTGACGTTATTCCAGAAATACTTTCTGCAGTGGATTGAAATTCAGAATCGCGCCATGTGGTTTCTCGATCGCTTCGAGATGCACGATCGTTGCGTCGTGTTGGATTCGCCGCGCGAATTGAACGATCCGCGGTGTCTTAAGAACGCCTTTGAAAGTCTGGAACTTCCGACGCGGTACTCGGAGGTGGAGCTGACGGGAGGTAAGAACCGCACTCCCGGCGTGCCGACCGTCGTGACGCAGAACGAAGAGCAAGAAGCCGAAGCACTGCTCAAACGAATCCCATTCGACTACCTGACGATCTTTCAGCACCCGTTGTTTGCCCGCTTTGCCTGGACTTCTCGGCTTCTGTCGCAAACCGCCGCAACGGATAATCGGCCGGCGCCTCCGCGCGGGTGAACGTGATCGCTGCGACGCAATCACGCTTCAAGGCGCGGACGTTATTCCGGCTTGGGCACTTCGGCGTGCCGGGCTTCCATCTGTTTCTTGAGCTCGGAGTAAAGCGGTAAGTGTCGGTAGTACACTTCGAGCATATAGATTGAGAAGCAGGTTACATAAAGTCGCCCGCCTCGTTTGACGAGCGACCAGGTGTCGGCGCCGACCTCTTCATCTTTGCCGGTTCCCATCGGGTTCCAGCTCCCTTTTTCCGCGCCGGCTTTCTCTTGTTTCGTAACCAGCATGTCGCGGAGCGTGCGGTTCCAGGTGTCCCAATAAGCGCCTTCCATGTGAAACATTAACTGCGTGCCGTAGTACCAGTAGTACACGTCGCGCTCGTCCCAATTCGGCGGCTTTTCGGCGATCAAATAGTCGCAACCGTTGCGTAGGCGCTCGTCGTTCGGGCCCCAGCCGAGATACATGCGGCAAAGCAGGCCTTCGGCCGTCATAACGTGGTCGAAATTGTCGCCGATCATGTATCCGTACCGGCTTCCCTCCGGCGGTCCGCCGGGCGTCGGCTTCACGCCGGGGGTGTCGAGTTTGATCACCGACGTGCGTGCGCTGATCATATCCGGACCTTTCGCGACCGCGTCGAGATAGGCGGTGATCTTGTAGAACGCGTCTTTGGGGACGTCCACGCGAGCGTTCTTCGCACTCTGCAATGCCATGAGCATCCAGCCGGTGACCGACGTGTCGCTGTCGAGCCGCGGTGTGTACTTCCAGCCGCCCGAATCGCTTTGTGTTTCCAAACAAAACTTCACCGCTTTTTCGCACGGCGCCTTGAGTTCGGAATTGGTCGGATCGAGCGCCAGATACTCGCACAGCGCCATCGTGCAGAGCGCCTGCGTATAGAGCAGGTCGTCCTTCTGCGAACCGTGGAACAGGTTCCCCTTCGCATCCTGACCGCGGATGAGCGCCTTCACGGCTTTGTCGATCACCTTCGCGTGCGGGCTGTTGTTCTTCGGCGTATGGCCGGCGCCGAAAAACGCCAAGAGCGCCATGGCGGTCGCAGCTTCTTGGTTCTCGAAATCCGCCCCCTTCGTGTACTTGCCCTTACCTCCTTGTGCCTGCCCGGTGAGGCTCCAAAAGCCGTTGGGAAGCTGGTGCGCGGCGAGCCAAGCCAGGCCCGACTCGACGGCCTCCTCCGTTTCGATCGTGCCTCCCTTTTCGCCCAACAATTTGCCTTTCATGCCGCGGCCGGCCAGCGCCGACGGCAGCAAGTCCGACGGACTCACCAGGTCGGTCGCCGTGACGCCGATGCCCATCGGCACGATCGGCACGTTGACCGCCGTGGGCAATTGCGGCAACCGCGCCAACGGGCGGAAGCTGTCCAACTCCACGGCGTCCATGCTCGCCGAAAGCGCGCGAATCTCCGCGAAGCTCGGCTCGGTCGGTTGCTCCACCGAGGCCTGAATGATCATCCGATCGCGCTTGATTTCCGGAAACGAAATCAAGCCCAAGAAGATGACGATCCCCAAATGCACGATGAAGCTCACCAGCAGGGGAATCGCATGCTTGCGCGCAAGTTCCCCGACGGTGACGACTTCCTCTTCGGGAATCGATGATGTTCCCGGTTGCGGCGCTCGGCCCGGCATCGACCGCAAATCCACGGGGGCCTTGTCATTGGCCGAAGTCGCCCCGGGAAACACGGCTCCCTTCGGCGCGCCGGCCGGACGTTGGCGATCGGGACTCTTGGCCGATTTGGACGCAGGCGCACCGGCCGAAGGCTTTGCCGGGGCGGAAGGAGCCGGCGGCTGCGTGCGCTGCTGGGGCTGCGGCGGAGGAGCCGCAGGCGGTTGCGGCACTGCGGAATACTGCGGGGGATATGGCGGTGCCCCCGGCATCTGCGGATACGCAGTGGGAAACGTGTTTGGGTACTGCGGCATTCCCGGCGCTTGCGGTGCTGCCGGGTATGCCATGCCGCCGGGCTGCGGCGCGCCGGGCATTTGCGGATATTGCGGAGCGGCCGGATACGGAGCAGCGGGATACGCGCCGGGATAAGTGGGAGGTGCGGCGGCAGGCGGCGGCGCGAAACCTCCTTGATATTGCGCCGGCATCGGAAACTGCGGCGCGCCCGGCATCGGAGCGCCAGGGAACTGCGGCGCGGCAGGGTATTGGGGAGCGGCAGGGTACTGTGGAGCCGCAGGGTACGCTACGTTTCCGAACGGGGCTTGAGGGTATCCTTGCGGAGCCGCACCCTGAGGATAGGGCATCGCCGGATACTGCCCGCCTGCCTGTGGCGCTTGCGGATACTGCGGCATCGAGCCGGGCATGGGTTGCCCCGGCATCTGTGGGTACTGTGCCGGATATTGCTGTCCGGGAATCGGCTGACCAGTGCCGGGCGGAACGCCTCCCTGAGGAAAGGCACCCTGAGGAGGCGCAAGAGGGGGCACGGCCGGCAATTTACCCGGCGGGCCTGGCACGCGGCGCGGATCTGGTCCCGCCATGCGACACACTTCCCTCGGCTCGCAGAGGCGCAACGCCGCCACGACTGCCGCACCCGCATCATACGCAGGTCGCCAACATGCAGTCGCCGAAATTTCTCGCCGCTTTCTCCTCTGCTGTTCCTAGTTTCAAATCTACCCGTTCCTTGCCGATGCGGCAAGGAAACTCGTGGCCACGTCTCATTTTATGACGATCGTACCGGATGTCGTGCCCGGCCGACCGCTCCGCCGGCCGTCGCAAAAACTTTGCTCAAGGGCTCGACGACGGCAGGCCGATGCGTCATACTCCGGTTCTCACATGACGCGGGGTGGAGCAGCCCGGTAGCTCGCGAGGCTCATAACCTCGAGGTCGCAGGTTCAAATCCTGTCCCCGCCACTTGAAACAGAGGTCGCCGAATCTTCAGATTCGGCGACCTTTTTTCTTGCGCTGATCGGAACTTGCCGCAGTTTTGCCTGAATTTGGGCTGCTTGGAGGAAACTCTGATCGGAAATCAAACCGACGACGTACGCCTGGAAACTGGGCGGCTTGAATTGGTAATGACGTTCCCTAGAACCCAATGAGGTACGCCATGGAAGCGAAAGCACGGTATTGCGAAATCTGCAAACTGCCTATCGAGCCCGATCGCGTGGAGGCGGTGCCGGAATCTCGGCTCTGTACCGAACACGCGGCGGCCATTAGGAAGTTCGGCGGCGAGTTTATCGTGTCTGCCGAAACGGAAGTCACATCAAAGCAAGGCAGCCTCAAGCGCAACTACGGTAGCGTGACGACGAAGAAGACTCGCAACACGGAAGCGGTTGAAAAGCTTCGTGACGAATTTCAGCAAAGCCGCTGAGTTCCTATAATCTCGAACGCATTTGAATGGCGGTGATAGGCCGCTGAATCTAAAGCATCTTCAGGAGTGCTTGGCATCTTGGAAATACATCGTCGAACTCCCGAGCGCCGACCCTACCCGCCTGCCCGTTACAACGCGCTGCTGCTCAGTTGCATGGACTTGCGGCTGATCGACGACATCGTCGACTTCATGGAGGGCGATAATATGTCGAATCGCTACGACCAGCTCGTCTTCGCCGGGGCGGCGCTCGGCGTGATGCAGCCGAAGCACGCGGCCTGGCGCGACGTATTTTTCCAGCACCTCGATATTGCCGTGCAGTTGCACGGCATTCGCGACGTCTACATCATCGAGCACCGCAACTGCGGCGCCTACGCGCACTTTCTCGGCCCCGACTTTCAATACGACGACACTCCCGCCGGCCAAGCGGCGGAAGAGGATGAGCATCGCAAGCACGCGCTGTCGTTGGCCGCAGCGATTGACGAGCATTGCGCCCGCCGACTCGATGAAGGGGGCGACCGCGAACTCTGGTCCATCCGCGTGCGTTGCTTCCTCATGGACTTGCGCGGCTCCGTGCGCCTGCTCACCACGGAAGAGCCGGGATACGAAGCGTAAGGCGGCTGCGTCGACGTGCCCAACGACGGTCCATGCGCAAACAACGCCGCTCGAATCGACGTAAGTGCCGATTCGCCTGCGCGACTTACGTCGATTCGTTTTTCCCCCCTGCGCACATAACTCGAGTTATGTGCGCACCCCTTGTGGGTTTTGGGGTTGTGCGTAGATAACCGAAGTTATGTGCGCAGGCCGTTTTCGATCGTCGACGTAAGTGCTGAAGGCGAGCAGAAACTTACGTCGGGTGAGGCGAGCGCAGCGATGCCCACGCGTTCGCGACGACAAATTTCCAAAGATCACTCCGCAACGTAGCGAAACGACAAGGAAATCTCCAGGCAACTCTTGGCCGGCCCGCAGCTCGCGGCCGTGGCCCATTTTTCGGCTTGGCGGAGCCCCGTTCATCGATGAAAATCCTTCCCGTCCCGACGCCCTTCGTAGCGTGTTAAGCGTCTGTTTCCCGCCTTCTCTACCACCCTCGTCGTAGGACCCCGCCCATGTCGCAGCGTCTACTTCTGGCCGCAATTCTGGCTTTGTTCGCTTCGCAATCTTTGTCGGCCGAAGAAGCGAAAGTCCCGTACACGACGATCGACGGAGACGCGTTGCATTGGTACGACGCCCGCGAGCTCGATGTCGAAGGACGCGGCTGGTCCGAGGTGAAGGAATTCTACGATCGACTGCCGGCCAAGGCCGAAGGAGTCGTGCGCGACGCCGTATGGGGCCTGAGCCGTAATTCGGCCGGCATGTGCGTACGCTTCGCCGCCGACACGCCGTCGATCGCCGTAAGGTGGAAATTAAAGTCGGCGACGCTCGGACTCGCGCACATGGCCGCCACCGGCGTGAGCGGCGTCGACCTATACGGCCAAACCGACAACGGCAGTTGGCGCTGGATCGCCGTCGGCAAGCCGGCGGCGCTGGAAACGAAGCAGACGCTCGTCAGCACGCTTCCCGCGGGCCTGCGGGAATACCGCGTTTATTTGCCGCTGTACAACGGCGTGACGAGCGTGCAGATCGGCTTGCCGGCCTCGGCGCGCATTGCTCGCTCGGCGGATGCCGCGCTGAAGAAGAAGCCGGTCGTCTTCTACGGCACGAGCATCATGCACGGAGCGTGCGCGTCGCGCACCGGCATGGCGCAATCGTCGATCATCGGCCGGCGCATCGGCGCTCCGGTGATCAACCTCGGCTTCTCCGGCAACGGCAAGATGGAACCGGAACTCGCACAACTGCTCGCCGAGATCGACGCCTCGGCGTACGTCCTCGATACCCTGCCCAATATGGAAGCCGTGCTCGTCAAAGAGCGAGCCGAAGCGTTCGTGCTGGCGCTCCGTAAGGCACGGCCGAAGGTGCCGATCGTCCTGGTCGAAGATCGCAGCTACGCCGACTCTTATTGGGTTCCTTCGCGTCGCGAGCGCAACGAAGGGAGCCGTCGCGAGTTTCGCGCCGCTTATGAGCGGCTGCTCAAGGCCGGCGTCACCGGATTAACGTACGTTGAAGGTAGCCAGCTTCTCCGCGACGACGGCGAAGATACCGTCGACGGCTCGCACCCGAGCGATCTCGGCTTCATGCGCTATGCCGATATCCTCACGCCGATCATTCAAAAGGCGCTGCAGTAATCTGCTCGCGCGCGGCGGCGCCCGTCAGGCCGGTTCTTCATGCGTGCCGTCGGCATCGACGGCCTGATAGATCAAGAGGAACAGCGGGATGCCGAGGAACATGAACGTCCCGACCCGCACGCGCCAAAACGAAATAAGGATCGCCGCGACGCTCAAGATCACCGGGCTGATCGTAAACCGCAGCAAGGTGCGCCGACGCTTCGCCGCGGAGATCGGCTTCAACAGCAGTTCGGGATGCGCGGAGACGTAGGTCCAAAGGATGAGCAAGCAAACTCCGCAAAGGATTTGCAAGAATCCGAAGATGACGATCGACGCGGGATCGAGCGGGTAGAGCCCTTTGAGCTTCGTGGCTGCGGGAATCAGAGTGACGGGCAACAAGAACAAGAGGTTCAGCCAAAACAGCGGTCGATTGCCGAACCGTACGTTCTGAAAGATCACGTAGTGTTGCGACCAGTAAGTGGCGACGAGCCAGAAGCTGATGACGTACAGGAGAATCTGAAAGCCGATCTTCTGCAGAAACGAGAGCAGGCCCTCTTCCGAAAAGTGGTGGTCGGTCGGAATATCGATGCCGAACACCATGATGGTGATCACGACGGTGAGGACGCCGTCGCTGAACGATTTGAGGCGATCGATGCGCAGCGTCGGCTTGGGGGACGTCGCTTGGCTCGACTCGATCTTCTGCGCAGCCTTGTGAGAATCGTTCATAAGTGGTTGTGCGTCGTCGGCGATCGCGGATGCTTCGACCTTGTCCCTACTTCACAACGAAGTTGACGAGCCGCTTCTGCGCGATGATCGTCTTGACGATCGTCTTCCCTTCCAGCAGCGGCGCGATCTTCTCATCGGCCCGCGCGGCGGCTTCGATCGCGGCGTCGTCGGCGTCGGCCGGCACGACGATGCGTCCGCGGACTTTGCCGAGAATCTGCACCGGGATCTCGATCGACGATTCGCGAATCTTCGCGTCGTCGAACGCCGGCCACGGTTCGTAGGCCAGCGTCTTCTTGTGCCCGAGCACCTCCCAGAGTTCCTCGGCGATGTGCGGGGCAAGCGGCGAGAGCAACAACACGATCTTCTCCATCGCCTCGCGCGGGCGGACCTCGCAGCCGGTGTAGAAGTTCGTGAATTCCATCATCTTGGCGATGGCCGTGTTGAACGAGAGCCGGCGAATGTCTTGCGTGACGTCGCGAATGGTGCGGTGCAAGACGCGGTCTTGTTCCTCGGTGAGCGGCACGGCTTGCACGGCCGGGTTGATCTCCAGCGTTTCGGCCCGGTCGTTCACGATCATTCGCCAGACGCGGTCTAAGAACCCGCGCACGCCGTTGACTCCCGTCGTGCTCCACGGCTTCGTAGCTTCGAGCGGGCCCATAAACATCTCGTAGAGCCGGAGCGAATCGGCTCCGTATTCCTGCACGACGTCGTCGGGGTTGATGACGTTGCCGCGCGATTTCGACATTTTGTAGGCGCGCGAGTCGAGGCGAATCGCCGGATCGGCGGCGAGCACGAGCGAATCGCCTTCCTTCTTCGTTTCGTTGGCGGCAACGCGCACGGCGCGCAACTCTTCGCCGGTCTGCCGGTGAAGCGACTTCTCGTTTTCTCCCTCTTTCACGTCGCGCGCGCTGACCCAACCGCCGTCGGCCCGTTGGTAGCCGGTGATTTCGAGTTCGCCGAGAATCATTCCTTGATTCACGAGCTTCTGAAACGGCTCCGGCATCGTGACGACGCCCCGATCGAAGAGCACCTTGTGCCAGAAGCGGGCGTAAAGCAAGTGGAGCACGGCATGCTCGGCGCCGCCGATATAAAGATCAACCGGCATCCAGGCCTTCTCCAAGGCCGGATCAATGAGCGTGTCGGAGTTCTTCGGATCGATAAACCGCAAGAAGTACCAGCATGAGCCGGCCCATTGCGGCATGGTGTTGGTTTCGCGTTTGTACCGCTTGCCGTCGAGCGTGACGTAGAGCCAGTCTTGCGGAGCTTCCTCGAGCGGCGGTTCCGGACGGCCGTGCGGTTTGAATTCGGTCATCGCCGGCAAGTTCACCGGAAGCGCTTCCGGCGCAATCGCGCGGAGCCGGCCCGTCGGATTTCCGGCGTCGTCCAGTTCGTGCAGAATCGGAAACGGTTCGCCCCAGAAATGCTGCCGGCTGAAGAGCCAGTCGCGGAGCTTGTAGTTCACCGCTTCGCGCGCCGCGCCCCGTTTGG
>CAZWDN010000051.1:0-20807 GCA_964633125.1 uncultured Pirellula sp.
GCGAGAAAGATGGAAGAAGCGTGGGTCATAGACGTGCGGGATCAGTGCCGCAAAGCTCACGTCCCGTTTTTCTTCAAGCAGTGGGGCGGCGTGCAAAAGTCGAAGTACGGACGACTTCTGCAGGATAGGACTTATGACGAGATGCCCTCACGGACACACAACCCTGTGCCGGACAAACGCACGCGAATGGCCATGATCGACATGGTCGGCGCTTGGAATGGAGCGGCGAGAAGCAAGCTCGACAACGGTGAATTGGAAAGCAACGATGAAATCGTCGTGGGGCGGGACTTATGGGAGACGTGATCGTCGAACCGTAGGATGCTCTAGACCAGCTCAAGTTGATCGCCGGGAAACTCGGGAAGGGCGACCTACAATACCGTCCGAGCGTCATCGCATAGGCAAACACAACGGCAAAGGCATGAGTCGCCCACTGAAGCCGGGCCGTAGTTATCGACTAACTCAAACTTTGCAACGTCTGACTCGGCCGCAACAAACAAAAAAAGCCGCCCCCACTCGGGACGGCTTTTGATAAGAGCTTGTGTGACGAACCTAACGCGGCCGTGGTTGAAGCCGACGCAACTCTTCATGCAGCATTTGCGCGGCAGCTTGAAGGCTTTCACGCGTCGTCGCAACCAGCAAATCTCTTTCGGGATCGTTATGGTTGGTCTGCGTGATATCCACGTTCCGGAGCCAATCCGGAATACACCGGACCAACTCTTTGCAGAGCCGGGTCGATTCGCGACATGCCGCCTTGTGGGCCAGCTGAAGCTGCCGCGGTTTGCGGCCCCCGTGCGTGCGTTTTCCCAGGCGTTCCTGGATCTCCAGCACGAGCTTACGAGTGACGAGCGTTCCTGCCTTCAATCGATGGATCAGCTGATTTCGCAATCGCTTATCCTTCACCGAGATCAAGTACTGGATTTGCTTCCAACACAGGCCGTCGAGTTGCGTCAACTCGTCCTCGGCGTAGGACTTCGCAAACCGCCGGCAAATGTAAAGCGTCGACACCATCTTCATGTCCTTAAACACTTCCCGGGCGATCTGTCGTATCGCGCGTGCTACGGGGCCGCGTATCTGCGACATGGCCTTGTTCACGGCGATGCCTAAGGAGTGGTACCAACGGAGCGACGTGTTGCGGTTTGCAGCGAGTTGCTTCAGCTGCGGCGAAATCACAATCTTCATGAAAGACCTCAAAACGGAGGATTTGTATTACCGGTCATTCCGGCAACTTCAACCTAGCCGGCGGCAATGAGCTGCACCAAGATCACTTTTTCGCTCTGATAGGTTCGCTACACATCGATGCCCGACGCGCACGTCGAGACGAACCGGTTGTTGGATTGCGATCGTACGGTGGACGAGTTGTCCGTTCGCGCTCCACCACTACGTCGCGAAAAGCATGGTACTACTCGGTACTATTTCGGCACCGAATTACTACCATCGAATGATGCCTTACGACGACGAAGCGAGTTGATTGCAATCGAACGTTGACATCAGTAATATGCAGACTACCGAACGCTTTGCGGCTGAAAAACTCAGGGCCAAAACCGCGACTCCGAAGCCGAAGGTTACTGGTTCGAGCCCAGTCGGGTGTACTTGCTACAATCTCTATGCAGCCGCTCTATGTAGCCGACGGTTCCTGAGACAGACCGCTTGTCTTTTGTCCGACGCAGTTCTCCTCCCAATCTTGGTAGGACTACCAAGATTGGGAGGAGAACTGCGTCGAGACGGAAGAATGAAGTCCGACAATTGACGCCTACAATGCGCGTGTCCGGCATCACGATCGGCACAGGCGACGTCAGGTTAAAAACGGCCGGACCGAAGAGAGCGTCGCCGCGATCGAAACGGCGTTCGCCTCGCGCAAGCCGGCTTCCGGGTGATCGGCCGTAATAGGGAGCGTTTCGACCTATTTACGCGGCGTCATTCGGCCGAAGCGATATGTCGAACCGAGGCCGACCCAATAGCTTTCCACATTGACGGATGTGAACGCACCGATATCGGCTGATTCGCGGAACATGCCGCCGGCAAAGAAATCGACGTCGAGGCCGGGCAATACGTCCGCCATGCCGATGCCGAACGAGATGCGATTGCGGTTGATGACGGCAAATTGGGCCTGCAAATACTCGACGGCGGGCAGACCGGCCGGCGGCACCACGCCGCCGACCTCCGTAGAAGTGATCTGCTTGAGCGGATTCTCGGCGTACGTGTAGCCCGCGCGCAGCCGCAATCGGTTGATCGAGTACTGCGCCCCGAATTGGAACACGAGTTGGTTTTTGTAGACCGCGTTGAACAGCGCGGCATCGTCCCAATTTTTCAACAGAACGTCCATGCCGAGCATAAGTCGCCCGTCACACAAACCTCGATTGGCGATACCGAAGCCGAAGTTTGCCGGGAGCGACATGCTGACATCTTGAGCGACGCTGAAGAGGTTGCCGGGAAGGGCGAAGCGAATCGCGTCATCGTAGGTGAAATTCTGTTTTGTTTGGTAGTAGAAACCGAGCGTTGTCGCGTCGAACACGTCGTAGTTGACGCCCAGCGTACCTCGCAGCGCGTAGTCGGGCACCATCGAACTGATGCCGACGAATGGGCCGCTGAAGAAAGACGACCCCAATCCGAGCGTGCTCCCGACCGATAGCCGCTCGGTGAGCTTAACGCCGACGTTGGTGGAAACGTCCAATACCACGATCTGCGAAGAAGTGCCGTTGCTGGCGGGTACGTCGCGAAAATCGATGCCGACGCCCGCATCCGACGTAAGTCCGAATCCGGCGACGACGTTACCGTCGAAGATGTTCAGTTGCCGGGTCATTCCGATATTCGTTACGGCCGTACCGGGAGTACCCGATTTGGCGGCGTAAGGGCTGACGCCTGCTAAGACGAGGTTGCCGGTGTGACGCATGTTGAAAGTGGATTCGGCCCAGCCCCCTCCAAATTGAAACTGGGTACCGTCGAAACGCGTCAGTGCCGCCGGGTTGCCGTTGATCGCGGAGAGCGGCTCCAACGGTTGAGCGATGCTTACGCCTCCCATGCCGCCGGCAATCGGCATCATCGTATTGTGCAGTTCGATCCCGAACGGCTGGGCATGGGCCGTACCGGCGAGTCCCGCGACGGCGAGCAGGACGATGGCGGGAAGTCCGCGGATTATTGGATGCATGGCTTTGGTGACGTCCGTGCGAATTGGCTCATCTGTATCGATTGATCCTTGGTTCGCATCGGCTTGTTGGAGCGAGATAACCCATTCAGATGCTTCCTAACGAATCGTTCACCGCAACCGGCAAGTTTTAACGCGCTATCCTAACGCAACGGCATGGTAGCTCGCGAAACTGCAGCACGCTTCGCTGTTTCATCGCAGCGACGATTGCACGGATTGTCTAGTTGCAGCGCGCCGTTCAGCACTGCCGAACATGAAGCATCCCTAAGTGAACACACTAGTTGCAACCAAGGCAAAGCGCTTTCGGATGCGCGGCTTGTTGCGGGCAAGCTTCGCTTCGATCATGCTCACGAGCTCAAGGCATGGGCTTCGCGATGCCGCCGCTTCAGGTTCTGTTGCGCGAGAGCGGCGAATTTTTTTATTCAAAGGAGAGTTTGCAACTATGAAGAGTCATCCACGATTTGGGGTGCTTATAGCGGCAGCCCTAGCCCTATTGGGACTAGCGGCCCTCGACGACGTTGCGTCGGCACAAGAGAAAAAGCCGAACATCCTTTGCATCTGGGGCGACGACATCGGCACCTGGAACATCAGCCACAACAACCGCGGCATGATGGGCTACAAGACGCCGAACATCGACCGCATCGCGAACGAAGGCGTGGCCTTCACCGATTACTATGCTCAGCAAAGTTGCACCGCGGGCCGTGCCGCCTTCATCAGCGGCAGCGTGCCGGTGCGTTCCGGCATGACCAAAGTCGGCATGCCCGGCGCGAAAGAAGGTTGGCAGAAGACCGACTGTACGATGGCGACGGTGCTCAAGAGCCAAGGCTACGCCACGGGCCAATTCGGCAAGAACCATCAAGGTGATCGCGACGAGCATCTGCCGACCATGCACGGCTTTGATGAGTTCGTCGGCAGTCTCTACCACCTCAACGCCGAAGAGGAACCAGAACAGCGAGATTACCCGCGGGATATGAAACTGCCCAACGGTAAGACCTTTCTAGAGCAGTTCGGCCCGCGAGGCGTGCTGAAGTGCAAGGCCGACGGTGCCGGCGGCCAGACCATTGAGAACCTCGGCCCGCTGACCAAGAAGCGGATGGAAACGATTGACGACGAATCGTTGGCCGCCGCCAAGGACTTCATCAAGCGTCAGCACGAGGCCGGCCAACCGTTCTTCTGCTGGTGGAACGGCACCCGGATGCACTTCCGCACGCACGTTAAGCCGGAGCATATCGGCCTCTCCGCACCGAGCGGCGACGAATACCACGACGGCATGATCGAGCACGATATGCATGTCGGCGAATTGCTCAAGCTGATCGACGAACTCGGTATCGCCGAGAACACGATTGTGCAATATTCGACCGACAACGGCCCGCACTACAACACCTGGCCCGACGCCGGCACGACGCCGTTCCACAGCGAGAAGAACTCAAATTGGGAAGGCGCTTTCCGCGTTCCCTGCTTCATCAAGTGGCCTGGTCATTTTCCGGCGGGCACGACCCTCAACGGCATCGTGTCGCACGAGGACTGGCTACCGACCTTCGCCGCCGCAGCCGGCGCGCCGGACATCAAGGAAAAACTTCGCAAGGGGGGCGTCGAACTCAACGGCCGCACCTACAAGAACCACGTCGACGGCTTCAACATGCTCGACTACCTCAGCGGCAAGACGAAGGACTCGCCACGCAATTCGTTCATCTACGTCGGCGACGACGGAGGCATCATGTCCATCCGGGTCGGCGACTGGAAAGCCACCTACTTGGAGAACCGCGCCAAACAACTGCAGGTGTGGCGTGAGCCCTTGGTCAAACTGCGAATGCCGTTGCTCTTCAATCTGCGGCGCGACCCGTTTGAAAAGTCCTACGAAAACTCAAACACCTACCATGACTGGATGATCGACCGGGCCTTCGTGCTTGGGCCGATGCAGGCGGTCGCCATCCAGTTCCTCCAGACCATGCAGGAGTTCCCGCCCAGCCAGAAGGCTGGCGACTGGAGTCTTGAGTCGCTCCAGAAGCAGATCGAGAGCATGGCCGCTCCCGGCAAGTAAGCAACTCGCAAAAAAGAGGAGTGCCGCCTTACCAGCGGCACTCCTCGCTTTTTTCGGCTCTCCGCCATTTTTTTCTTCGGACTTTTCAACCGAATTCACTCCATGAAAGCTCTCTCGATTACCATCGTCGCCCTAATGTGGGCCACGAGTGCATTCGCCGCAGATCCCTTGCCGTCTTGGAATGACGGTGCGGCCAAACGGTCGATCGTCGCGTTTGTCGAAAAAGTAACGAAAGAAGACTCGCCGGACTTCGTGCCCGTGGCGGAGCGCATCGCGACTTTTGACAACGACGGCACGCTCTGGTGCGAGAAGCCGCTGCCCGTGCAACTCTTCTTCGCACTCGATCGGGTGAAGGCTCTCGCGCCGCAGCATCCCGAGTGGCAGGATCAGGAGCCGTTCGCCTCGTTACTCAAGGGCGATCTGAAAACCGCCGCCTCCGGCGGCGAACGTGCGATCATGGAACTCCTCATGGCCACGCACACGGGCATGACCACGGCGGAGTTCGAGCAGATTGTAAAGGACTGGATCGCCACCGCGAAGCATCCGACGACCGGCAAACGCTTCACCGAAATGACCTACCAGCCGATGCTCGAAGTGCTGGCCTATCTGCGCGCGAACGGATTCAAGAACTACATCGTGTCGGGCGGCGGCATCGAGTTCATGCGTCCGTGGGCCGAAGCGGCCTACGGCGTCCCGCCGGAACAAGTAATCGGCAGCAGTGTGAAAACGAAGTTTGAGTTGCGCGACGGCCGGCCGATGATCGTGCGACTGCCGGAGTTGAACTTCAACGACGACAAAGGCGGCAAGCCCGTCGGCATCAACCAGCACATCGGCCGCCGACCGATCGCGGCCTTCGGCAACTCCGACGGCGATCTCCAGATGTTGCAGTATGTCGGCGCCGGCGGCGGCACGCGGTTCTGCCTCTACGTTCACCACGATGATGCCGGACGCGAATACGCCTACGACCGCGCAGACCATCTCGCCAAACTCGATAAGGGTCTCGACGAAGCCGCTGCGAAAGGCTGGACCGTCGTCAGCATGAAGAATGACTGGAATGTGGTCTTCGCGGTCGCACAGCCGGAGATCACCGCCATCGACATTCTGCTGCAGCCGGACGCGACGATGCTCAAGCATTCCGCCGTCAACAATGCCCGCCTGCTCCAAGTCTTCCCGAAAGGCTTCCCCCTGGACGCGGCGCACACTCCGCACATCACGATGCTGCAATGTTTCGTCCGCACGGCGGACCTCGACAAGGTTTATGCCGCCCAGGAAAAAGTTCTCGCCGCCGCCGACGTGAACGCGATGAAGCTGGAGGCATTCAAGTTCTACTATGCGCCGGGCGGCCCGCTGGGAGTCGCAGGCATCTGCGCGAAGCCGACGCCGGACATCCTCAAGCTGCAAGCCGAAATCATTGCCGCCGCGAAGCCCTTCATGGTGAATGTCGGCCCGATCGGCGCCTTTACGGCTTCGCATGGCGATCCCGCCACCGACGCGGCGCTCATCGATTACGTTTCGACATTCGTGCCGAAAATGTCGGGCGAAAACTTCAATCCCCACGTCAGCACCGGCGTCGCGCCGAAAGAGTACCTCGACAGGATGCTCGCCGAGCCGTTTGAGAATTTCACGTTCTCACCCGCAGGTGCGGCCGTTTATCAACTCGGCCCGTTCGGCACGGCCGCAAGAAAACTCAAAGAATGGAATTTGAAGCGTTGAGACTCCATTCCCAGCAGCACACGGGTGCAAAAGCGCTGGTAATTGCGAACGCAAAATGCTTTGGAATAATCGGCTTATTTCCGACACGAGCCGCTTAGTTCATGCTCACGGTTTATCAGCATGAGACGTTCGCGATGCCGCCGCATCGGGTTTTGTTACGTAAGAGCAGCACGATGTTATTAAAAGGAGAGTTCGCAACTATGAAGAGGCATCCACGTTCCGGGCCGCTTATGGCGGCAGTCCTAGCCCTATTGGGACTAGCGACCGCAGCTGATATCGCGTCGGCGCAAGAGAAGAAGCCGAACATCGTCGTCATTTGGGGCGACGACATCGGCGTTCACAACATCAGTGCGTACAACCACGGCATCATGGGGTACCGCACGCCGAACATCGATCGGTTGGCCAATCAAGGCATGATGTTTACGGACTCATATGCCCAGCAGAGTTGTACGGCCGGCCGCGCTTCGTTCATTCTCGGCCAGCACCCGTTTCGAACCGGTTTGCTCACGATCGGTATGCCCGGCAGCGACCACGGTATTCCCGATTGGACGCCGACAATCGCCGACTTGCTGAAGGAGCAAGGCTATGCGACCGGTCAATTCGGCAAGAATCACTTAGGGGATCGCGACAAGCACCTCCCGACGCTGCACGGCTTTGACGAGTTCTTTGGCAACCTCTATCACCTCAACGCCGAAGAAGAACCGGAGACTTACTATTACCCCAAGGATCCGGAGTTCCGCAAGAAGTTCGGGCCGCGCGGCGTGCTGCACTGCCGGGCTGACGGTAACGGCGGTCAAACGATTCAAGACACCGGTCCGCTGACCCGCAAGCGAATGGAGACGATCGATGAGGAAGTTCACGAGCATGCCATGAACTTCGTTGACGGCAACGTGAAAGCCGACAAGCCCTTCTTCCTCTGGTACAACAGCACGCGCATGCACGTTTGGACGCACCTCAAGAAGGAGTCTGAAGGGAAGACCGGCATCGGCATTTATCCGGACGGCATGGTGGAGCATGACGGGTTCGTCGGCGACGTGCTTAAAAAGCTCGATGATTTGGGAATCGCCGACAATACGATCGTCGTTTACAGCACGGACAACGGCGCGGAAACCGCGTCGTGGCCCGACGGCGGAACCACGCCCTTTCATGGCGAAAAGGGTACGACCTGGGAAGGCGGCTTCCGTGTTCCCCTCATCGTTCGCTGGCCGGGCGTGATCAAGCCGGGGTCGGTCGACAACAGCATCATTTCGCAGGAAGACTGGATGCCGACGCTTTTGGCCGCGGCCGGCGAACCGGAGATCGTCGAGAAACTCAAGCAGGGATATAAGGCCAACGGCAAGGAATTCAAGGTTCACGCCGACGGCTACAACTTTCTGCCCTATTTCAAAGGTGAAGAGAAGGAAGGTCCGCGTAAAGAGATCTTCTATTTTGGCGCGGGCGGCGAACTCAACGCCCTGCGCGTACAAAACTGGAAAATCCACTTTGCCGTACAGAACGGCAATATCGCCACGGCAGTCCGCGAGGTTCCCGGTTGGCCGCTCGTCATCAATCTGCGAGCCGATCCCTACGAGAAGGCCCCGCATGAAGCCGTCGTCGGCTATCTGCGATGGTACGGGGACAACCTGTGGACGTTCGTGCCGGCTCAGATCTACATCAAGAAGTTCTTGTCGACGATTCCGGATTATCCGTTTCAATCGGGCAGCAGCTTGAACGCCGGCGGTATCAACTACCAAACGCTGAAAGCGGCCGAAGTGTTGAAGAAGCTCGAAACGCTGTCGCCGCCGAACTAGTTGACTTCACCAAGTCGTCGCGAACGGTCCTGGGGCGCGGTTAACCGTGGCCCCCGGACACGTTGCTCCTGAGTGCGGTAGACGGCGACCGTACGCGGCACGGGTGTTGTTTCCGTCGCGGTATTTGGTCTTCATCTCGCAATCATCCCCTGCTTTGGACACTGATATGCACCCTAAGCGTTGTTTTCCTCGGCTCGTCGGGATCGCACTGATACTCGGCTGTTTTGTCGTCTCACGGATACCGCAGGCCATCGCTCAGGATACAAAGCCGGAATCGAGCCCATCGTCCACGAACCAATCCAAAGCTACGTCGCTTCAAGACCTCGAACGACAAGTCCTGCAGCATCGTGCCATCGAGGCGGTGATCTGGGGAATGCCGGCGGTCAATCGCGATCTCATGTACCAGGCGATGCTCCGCGAGACCAAGGCCAAAGACAACCAGATGCTCTACTGGTCGCGCCTGCTCGACTGGAAGAACCAGACGCTCACGCCCAACACCGACGTGATTTATCTCACGCCGCACTTCGATACGAAGGATGTAGGGCCGGTCGTCATGGAGATTCCGCCGGCCGAAGGTGGCGCCATCGTTGGCACGATCATGGATGCCTGGCAGACGCCGCTCGAGGACGTGGGACCGGCCGGCGCGGACAAGGGCAAGGGCGGAAAGTACCTCTTCCTCCCGCCGGGCCACACCGCCAAGGCGCCCGCCGGGTACATCGTTTTGCCGTCGTCGACGTACAAAGGCTACGCCCTGCTGCGATCGATTCGGAAGAGCGGCAGCGACGAGGACCTGGCCAAGGCGGTGGAGTACGGCAAGCAGATCAAGATCTACCCCTTGTCGAAGGCGGACAATCCGCCCCCGACAACCTACGTGGATGCCGCCGGCGTCCTCTACGACGCGACCATTCCGTATGACATCCGCTTCTTTGAATCGCTGGATCGCGTGGTCCAGCACGAACCGTGGCTGGAACGCGACCGGGCCATAATCGACTCCCTGCGGACGCTCGGCATTGAAAAGGGCAAGAAGTTCGCCCCCGATGCGAACATGGTCCGGGCCCTCAACGCCGCCGCCAAGCTGGCGCATCACTACCTCGACGGGAAGTATTCCGACCTCACCAAAGGACCGTTCGCGCCAGGGAGCCGGTGGTGCTTCCCCGAGCGAATGGGGCTCGTCTTCAAGGCCGCCCAGCAGCAGTTTGCGGACCCGAACTTTTACCCGGTCGAGGATCGAGGCCTGCTGCTCTCGTTCATCTTCTTCCTGCCCAAGCGGCTGGGGGAAGGCCAGTTCTACCTGCTGGGCATGGTGGACAAGGAAGGCAAGCCGCTCGATGGCAGCAAGACCTATCGGCTCAACGTCCCGGCTAACGCACCCATCCGGCAGTACTGGTCGGCGACGCTGTATGACCGGGAGACTCATGCGCTCATTCGCAACATGTCACACGCAGCCCGTTCCTCCCAGAGCCCGGGATTGCAGGCCAATGCGGACGGATCGGTGGACCTGTACTTCGGCCCTAAAGCCCCAATGGGCAAAGAGTCGAACTGGACCCCCACCGATCCCCGGGGTGAATTCGAAATCCTGTTCCGCTTCTATGGCCCGCTTCCATCGCTCTTCGACAAGACTTGGGTGCTGCCGGACGTCGAACTCGTGAAGTGAAGTCTAGCCTGACGCCGGTCCGCCCTGCGAATGACATGGAAACCGGGCGACTTTTGGAAAGTCCCCTGGAGTGTTACCACGAGAGATTCGCTCGTAGACCGTAAACGAACGCTTTGTCGGCCAGCGCGCTTGCTTCCGGTCGGATGAATTGAATGTCCGGAGTGACGTTGAGGAACCGCGTCACTTGGAAGTTGTAGAACATCTCGAGACCGGTGCCGTCGCGCGGCCCGAACAAAAACTGCGGAATCGCGCCGAATTGATCGCTGGCGCCGACGTAATACCAGCCGATGCCCCATTTGTCGTTCTTGTCGGGGCGAATGGCGCTATCGCCGCCGATGCCGGTGCTAAGGAAGTATCGGATGGGAGTGGGGTTGCCGTCGCTGAGCGACGCTCGACCGAATAGGCCCCACCCTTTGCGCGGCTTGTCGGAATAGACACGCAGATACTGATCGAAGCCGGTGTAGATCGTCCAAGAGTCGGGCAAAGTCGGAAAGCCCGGTACGGTCGGCTCCGGATAGACGCCCGGTGGCGGCTCATTGAAACGCAGATCCGTCAGATCGACGTGCTTCCAGAAGCCCCCTGTGTGCAACTCTCCCGGACGCCCGAAAAAGTTGGTCTTCACCTTGATTTCACAGCCTGCGATCACGCCTTGGGAGTACAAGTCCCCCAAGTCGAAGAAATCACGAGTGCGATCTTTCGGGTCGTAAGCGATCATCGAAATCATGCCCCAATCTTGAGGCATGGCAACGCCCGTCACGAAGCCGGTGTAGGGCAGCCCCAGCAAGAATGCCGGATTGGCGACCAAAGCTTGATTGCAAAACTGCTCGGTTCCGTCGCCGCCGGCGAATTCGTCTTGATCGGCGGCCCCCAGCACGTCTTTCTTGCCGGCGAACACCACGAACCGCTCGGATAGCGGTTGCGTGAAGATGAAATTCGTCAGAAACAATTCGCCCGGATCTTCGCGCGCGGGGGGCAATGCGGCGGCAAACACCGGCGGTGAGAACGCTCCGGTTCGGAGCGAGACGTTGCCGTATTCGCCGTACCAATGTTCCGCGCGAACCAAGAGCGATCCGTACGGCAGGCCGCCGAACTTCTCAAGATCGAACGTCACGTCATATTCACCGCGACCCGTGTAGCGAAACACGTCCCCCGGGCCGAATGGCGCCGGCGCGGCGACATTGATCCCGTCGGCGACGCCGAAGGCGAAGTGCGAGGACTTGCCCGCGAGCTTGATGCCCCGCTCCGCGAGTCCGGAGCGAACTCCTAACAAATCGCGCGCCGGTTCCGCCCCGGCCGCGCCGTTGCATAGCGTCAGCGCCAGCACGAGTGCTGAAAGCCGTCTGATCGAGGGCATGGGTCGAACTCCGTTTCTCAATTCTTACCGACGCAGCATACGCGGCGAGTCGCCCGCCCCGCCTTGTCCCTAAATGTATCGGGCCGGCTCCAAACCCTCGCTTTGTGTTAAACACACCAATCATGTCGTTTTCTTAAACAAGCCCTATCCAAACGGACGTTACAGCCTCTACGTTCGACTCAACCGGCAGGGTAGCCGCCCCTGGGCAGGGCCGCGGAAGAAGACGTGCGATCGGGCGCACCGCGGAGCGGATAGCATGGTCGCAACGTGAGACGCGGATCGGTAATCGCCGACGTCCAACATTGCTGACAACGGCAATTCAGGCGGCGACTAGGGGCGACGACGTCTTCAGCCTCGGCACGCGGCCGGCCGTACCGACGTTCTAAAACTCGGCTTGCGAGTTAGCGCGATCAACGCATTGGTTTGGAGGACCTGACAAACCGTAACCGACCGCTTCCACGCTGAGCATCATGGCGAACGACAGTCGCTCCTTGGCGACACACGTCGCCGATTTCTAAAAGGCTACTTGATACCTCACGCCGGCCACTAGCGCATCTCTGTAGATCCCCGACGGTGTGGAGACGTATTGTAGATCAGGCTGAAAACTGAGCTTGGGGGTCATCTGTGCCTTGTAGAACAGCTCTACAACAGTTTCTTGATTCGACCCGCCTTGAAACAACTCGACCCAGGAGAGACCGGCTCCAAGGACATCTTCATCACGGTGTGGAATAAGTCCCCGATACACGAGGCCGCCCGCGAAATGGTCGCCGAACGCCTTGGGGAGGAACTTGGAGCCTAGCGACCTTGGATAGTATGCAAGGAAGGTCGACAAACCTTGGACGTCGCGAGACGAGTCGGCATCTTCGCGGTAAACCATCTGCTCAAGTTGCAGCGCGCCGCCATTTACGGCGTCGAACGCGCTTCCATTCAGTTCGCCCTCGGCAAGGCGCGCGATGCTAACTGCCGCCGTGCCGGGCAAAGCGCCGTCTCCCAGCGCGTAGGCGTATTCCAGTTCGCCGATGATAAAAGTCGTACCATTGCCGGAGATCCCCCAACTTCCGACCGGCGCCAGCGCATCCCAAACGCCGAGTTTGAACTCTAGCGACGGATGGAGTTGCAGTAGAGCGACCGCCGCCATCGATTGGTGGGGATAGGTGGGAATGACCTCGGCGGGCGAGAGTTCAAATGAGGATTGAACGAAATCAGCGGCGGAGTCCATATAGACGAACTCCGTGTTCACGTCCTGCTTGCCGAGCCGCACCTTCAGGTCGTCATCCAGTACGCCGAGTTCCCACCAGTATTCACCGACCTGCGTGATGTTTCGGAACGAGTCGATGTCGCTATGCACCAACGCGTCACCGATGAAGTGCTCCGTCAAACCTTGCCCGTGGGTATTCTGGCCGAGCAAATAGAACTTGCCGGGCAACGGCAAGCGCAGTCGCTCGCCGTCCACGCGTAGCTCCAGGTCCAAGAGTCCCAAGTAGCGCGTCGCATCGTTCGTTGAGATTCCGCCGCGTGTATTGTTGAACACGTCGCCGTAGTAGGTCGGCACGACTTGAATCGCGCCGTTTTCGCTTCTCAGGTCAGCTATTCGATCCCAGGCCGATGGTTCGTCGGCTCGGGAATTCGTTGCCGCGGCGACACCTGTCCGGGCGGCGTCCGCCGAACGAACATCAACGGAGAACTCTTGAGCCTGTACGGAAATCTGCAGCGTGGCCGAAATCAGGACAGGTAGGATGCGTACGACGAATGTCGGCACCGCCGGCAGTTTAATTCGCGACGTTGCTAAGCCGATGCATCCGTGTAGCATTGTGACCGCGAACTTTGCCGAATGCCGAAGCTTGCCCGAAACAGGGCCCCTTCATTGGTAGCGTTCGGCCGGCCGCCGGTTTTCGCTGTAGGTCAAGGCGACGAATTTCCAACGACCCGCCATTCTTGAATCCCCATCCGTCGGGCGTCGAAACTCGCGAGCATTGCCCGCTACGCCTCGCAATCGCAGGTCCCGTTCTCGACACGCCGCTTCCTACGGGGATTTCCCCGGCAATCGTCGATTTCAACCGGCGAGATTTCGTTAACGGATCCTGAGAAGCGTCGGGATCATACGTGATAGCAATGTCGGTAGTGATTTCATGAGCGACTTGGGCCGAATGAGAAGTGTCGCGACTTGAGGATTTGTGGATTGGGCGTCAAGCTTTACCTAATTCGGAGGATTGGCGTTACCGATAAAGTTGACATGGTCTGCTTCCAATTCGCATGCGCGGACCGAATGCGGACTGAGTCAACCTCTTGAGCACTTTCGGCAAAGCAACGACATCCGCATGTCTCGCGGTTCTCTTCCTCGCCATAGGTTGCGAGGCGTCGTATGCTCAGGTCGTCGAGTACGCCCAACGAAGCACTGATCCGGAAGCGGCGTCCGTCGTGGCGGTCCCGGATGTCGTTCCCGGCGGAGGCTTCACCGACATACCTGCGGATGATTTCGTTGCGACTCCGCCTCCGCCGCCTCCGTCGAAGCCTAATTTCGACGCCGGTTACGACAACGGAATCTTCCTGAAGCTCCGAAAAGACAACGATTCCTTTGAACTCAAAACCAACCTGAGAAGTCAGTTTCGATTCATTTCGTTCAGTCGAGACGATTCCTCATGGACGGACAACGCGGGGAACGTTCGCCCGATCGAGAATCGGCATACCTTCGATATTGAACGCGCGCGATTGATTCTTTCAGGCCATGCGTTCACTCCGAAGCTCAAATACTTCTTGCAGATGGACGGCGACACGGACAGCCGCCACGTCGTCGCCATCCTCGACGGCTGGTTTGCCTGGCACTTTTCGGATCTGTTGGAAGTGCAATTCGGCAAGCGGAAGGTACCCGGCACGCGCAATTGGATGCTGGGAGCATTCGATACGCGGCTCGCCGATCGTCCGTTTTCCAATGAATTCTTCCGACCTAGTCGCACGACCGGGGTCTGGTTCGTCGGCGACCCCACGGATGCCACGCACTACGAATTCATGGTGGGGCAGGGATACAACACGGAGGGGCTGACGCCGTCCGAAACCGGCGACGATTTCGCCGTCGCGGGAACGTCTTGGTGGGACGTCGTCGGCAGCTACGGTCCTGCGCGACCGTGCGATTTCGAAATGCACGACAAACTTGCGGTTCGCATCGGATCGTCTTGGGTGAACTCCAATGAAGGAACGCCGGGGCGTCAGTTGGAAGAAGCCGACTTTCTCCGACTTACCGACGGCACGCGGCTGACGGAAACCGGCGCGTTGGCGCCGGGAGCGACGGTCGAGAGTTTTCACGTTTCGCTGTTCGCCGTCGACGCGGCGTTCAAGTATCGGGGGTGGAGTGCGAACGCCGAGTACTTCTGGCGTTCAGTAACCGACCTGAGTTCCAATCTGCCGGTGCCGAGCGTAGGACTTCAATACGGCTTCTACGTTGAAGGGGGATTCTTCGTGCTGCCTCAGCAATTCGAATGGAACTCTCAGTTCGCGGCGGTTAACGGCAAGTTTGGATCGACGACGAGCTTCGCAACAGGCTTCTCCTACTACCCGCTGAAGTCTCAAAACCTTAAGCTGACCGTCGACGCGACGCTCATCGACGGCAGTCCGGTCAACAGCACCGGCAGCGACATCTTAGTCGGCGACTCCGGCGTTCTGGTTCGGACCCAGTTGCAAGCACTTTTCTAGACGACACCCTCGTCGTCGAATGCGGCATCATTCTACTTTGCGCGTTGAATTAACGCCCACCCAGACGAGCGCCGGCAAGGAAGTAAGTCTTCTTTCTCGCCTGTTCGGCCCGCTGGATGAGAGCAGGCGATCGATCCGGGTTCTCGTCGCAGAGTTTATCGAGCGCGACGGCCGGCGGACCGATCCTTCGAAGCGATTCGATGGATTGCTCACGACCGCGACTCAGCGTTGCCAATTCCTCGAACGAGGGTCGGACTCCGCAGGAGCGGTCTCGGATCGATTGTGTCGGGAACTCGGTTAGTTTTCGCTCGCATGCCGAACGGCTCCGCCGAGCCGGCAATCGAATGCCTCCCACGGGACCAGCGGCAGATAGAGACAGAGCATATAGATCGGGAACATCGCGATTTGAAACAGCACCATCGTGCCGAGATGGAAGCCGACGCCGATCAGCAAAGTCGGCGGACGTAACCTTGGAACCAGCATCAACAAGGGAAATCCAAGCTCCCAAAAGAGCGTCGTCCAGGTCATTGCGACGACGGCAAACTCGGGAATCGGCAATCCGTCGGTGGGAAACCGTGTCCAGGCGATGTTCCCGAGAACGTCGTGCATCACTTGGCCGTTGCGCCAATCGCCGCCGGCAAACTTGTAGGCGCCGTTCACGAAATAGATGGTCGCAAGTTGCACGGTCAGCAAGCGAACCGGCCACGGATAGATGAACGCCGGACGCGTCTTGCCTGAGCGCATCCGCCGCCAAACGCAATCGAGCGACCAGGCCGCACCGCACGGCGCGAACATCAAGTAGAACAGCGCAATGTTCCGGACGTTGTCGCCCGAGTTGTGCAGATAGAAATTGGCGTTCTGCACGGATACGGCCAGCATCCACGCGATCGCGGCGCATACTCGCGGATAGACGCCGAGCGTCAGCAACAGCGCCGCCGCGGCCCACACGAACAACGCCGCGCGAAACAGCGCCAGATCGGCAACGCCGCCGAGCAGCGACCACCGCCAGAGGTCGGTCAACCGACCTGCGAAGATTTCCGGGCCACCCAAACTATTGGCGCCGAAAAAATCGTGCATGCTCGGCAAATAGAACCAGAAAATGTCGACCAATAACGCAAGGCCGATGCCGATGCGAAACGCCGCCATTCGTTCGGCGCGAATCGGCTTCGACCACCACGGAGACCGGGCGAGCGAACCGAACAGCCTCGGCTTCGTTCCGACGACGGGAAGGCTATTCATCGTCGCGCTCTCCGGCCGGCGAGATCGGAATAAACCGCTTTGCAAACGGATCGTACGCTTCGATCCCGGCCGCGTCGGTCAACACCTCCGCCGCCGCGCCCGAACCATTCCACGGCAAACGCGCCAAAGGAACTTCGATCGGGTCGCACGCCTGGGTAGCGTGATTCGACTGTCGAACCGTCGGATAGATCCGAATCGACAGGACCAGTTCCGACGGCGCGGGTACGTCGGCGTGCTCCGCCTGCCACGCACGTGCGCGCCAGCGAAGATAAGCGGAGATCGACTTCGCTTGTCGATGCACGCAATCTCGGAGAAACCGTCGCCAGGCGGCTTGATCGGCGGGCGCTACGTCCGCTTCGTTCCAATAGGCCAGCGTCGAGGCTAGTCGCACTTCGTAGTGGAACAACCGATCCAGACTACTCGGCATGCGCACGTATGCGTCGGGATCGAGGGGGTCGTGCGCCGAACGTAACGAAACAGGCGGATGAATCGGCGACGAATCGGCCTCCCCACTCCACCGCAACTCGACGGTCGGAAACACGGACTGCGACGGAAATCGCGGCGCAAACAGCCACCACATCTGATACTGGCCCGTGAGACGCGACCACGCGTCGGTCGCACGCGCCGCCGCGTCGATCAACGGCGAATCAAGCCGTTGCTCCGGATACACTTCGCGCAGTTCCGACAATTCGTCATGCGTCAGCGCCCGATGCGGAAAGGCGTCGACCAAGTTCGACAGCGGAATGAAAACCAACTGCCAACAGACGAGCAGTCCCAATAGCGTCGAGCGTAGGTGCGCAAGGTCGATGGATTTGCGAAAGCCGATCATCGGAAGAACGCAGCGTCGAAGGAGAGAGGAGCCCGCGGGGAAGCCCGTAGGCAAGGTTAGCTCGCCGCAACGCGGGAGTTCGGCGTTCGGGCGCTTCCGAACCCCGCCGGGGCCTCACGTACAACCGGCACGTCCGGTACAATCGCCCCGTGGCCGACGATACCGAAACCGCGGCCGGCATCGAAACCAGGCCTCCCAACAAATTGATCGACGACAACATGAACGAAGCCGATAACAGTCCGTCGCCCGACTCGCAGCGACTGGACCATTTCGTCAAGATCGTGGCCGAAGCCGGTACCGGCGGCCAGGCGAAGTTGCTGATCCAGGGGGGCGAAGTCAAAGTCAACGGCGAGATTGAAACGCGCCGCAGACGAAAACTAACGGCGGGCGACGTCGTCGAATTCGCGGGCCAACGACACATGGTTTCGTAAGGAAGGCCCACGACGCCCGACATGCCGCGCCCCGTCCGTGGCACCGATCCATAGCTCTATCACAAAAGAGACCGTGATGGCATTTTCCGCCGTGATTGAAGGGGATGAACTGGTGATCCGCCTCCCCATGAGCGCCAAGCCGGAGCGATCTGCCAGCGGCAAAACGCTGGTCGTCGCTTCCACGCGCGGCAACAAAGAAACGGATTGCATCGTGCAAGGGAAGAAAGTAGTCGTGGGGGTCAACGCCTACATCCCCGTGAAGTAGCGCAATCTGCTATAACAATGATCGTTCCGAATCAGCTACCGCACACTTCGCAGGGAGAGCACATCATGGGTAAGGGAAACAACAGCCAGAAGAACGACAAGAAGTCGAAGAAGCCGAAGCAAGACAAGAAAAAGCCGGCCGCCAAGTAATTGCCGACAATCCGACAACTCCTCCCGACAATTCCTCGAAATAGCGAATTGCCGACGGTCGCGGCTTAAAGAGACGTTATAAGAGCTCTTCAAGCTGTATAAAGAGTTGTTAAGGGCTTTGACAAGCTTGGGCAATAGGCCTAGCGTAGGTGTTAGTGCATCATAAAGACCACCTATAAGGATTTCGCTATGGCTAAGAAGCCCAATAAGAAGATTCCCGCCGGCGCCGGCAAGAACGGCGACGCCAAGGTCAATAAGTCGGCCGCGATTCGCGACTACTTGAAAGCCAACAAGAAGGCGATGCCTAAGCAAATCGTCGCCGCCCTGAAAGAGAAGGGGATCGACGTTTCGCCGAACATGGTTTCGATCATTAAGGCAAAGTCAAAGGTGAAACGCGCACGTCGTCAAGCGACGGCCGCTACGGCCGCACATGAATCGGGCGCCCGATCGAAATCGAGCAAGGCCGACGGCTTGGATGCGGCTTTGATTCTTTATAAAGCGGCTCAAGGGCAAGAAGCTCCGGTAATAAGAATTCGCGCCGCGTTCTTGCGTTTGGTCGAATTGCTCGGCTAACGGCCTGGCGTTCAACGATCGCTCGGATTTGCAATCATCGGGCCCTGCTTTAGTCTCATGACTCGAGTAGGGCCCGTTTTCTTTGCGCAGGTGCATTTCCGGCATTACTTACGCGAAGCTTCCATCAACCGGCCGCCTCCCCTAGATGCTGTATTCGGGCAAGAAGACACGGACGCGCCGCGGGACGACGTACACGATTTCCTCTTCTTGCAGGTTGAGTTCCGCATAGCGATCCGCCGTGAGTTCGACATGGACGTCGGACCCGAAATCGACCGATACGCCGTGAACCTTCGCGACGGCGCCCGCCGGGTTGACCCGCTTCACCGCGATGCGCAACGCTCCGTCGACTCCCAGACGCTCGATGTCGAGTTCGTGCGGGCGAACGTATACCGCGGCGTCGCGCGACTCGCCGTGCGGGTAGTCGGGATACGCGACCTCGACGCCTCCCCAATGCGCCTTGCCGTTTTGCACCCGACCGCTGAAGACGTTTACTTGTCCGAGGAAGTCCATCACGAACGGATTGGTCGGATGGTCGAACACTTCGCGCGGCGAGCCGAGTTGCTCAATGCGTCCTTTGTTCATCACCACAACCTCGTCGGCCACTTCAAACGCTTCTTCCTGGTCGTGCGTCACGAACACGGTCGTCATGCCGATTTCATCGTGCAGCCGACGGAGCCATTGGCGCAGCTCTTGCCGCACCTTGGCATCGAGCGCACCAAACGGCTCGTCGAGCAACAGCACTTGCGGCCGAATCGCCAAGGCCCGAGCCAGCGCGACGCGCTGCCGCTGACCGCCGGAAAGTTGCGACGGTAGCCGACGTTCCATGCCGGAAAGCCTCACGAGGCCGATGAGCTCCTCGACGCGGCGATTCACCTCGGCCTTGGGGACTTTGCGCACTCGCAATCCGAAGGCGACGTTTTCAAACACGTTCATGTGTCGAAACAACGCATAATGCTGAAACACGAAGCCGACGTTACGATCGCGGGCCGAGCGCGAAGTGACGTCTTGCTCGTCGTAGAACACGTTGCCGGAATCGGCGGTTTCCAAGCCCGCGATGATGCGGAGCAGCGTCGTCTTACCCGAACCGGAAGGTCCGAGCAGCGCCAGGAGCGAGCCTTGCGGCACTTGGAGCGACACATTGTCCAGTGCGCGGAAGTTGCCGAACTGCTTGGTGATGCCGTCGATGCGAATGCTCATCCTTGCTCCCCCGGTTGACGCAGGGCGGCCGCTTCGGCCAGTTCCCCTTGAGTTTTTCGTTCGAGAACCACCTTCACCAGCAACGTCACCAATGCCAAAAACGTAAGCACCGAGGCGACCGCAAACGAGGCGGGATTGTCATAGTCCTGAAACAGCTTTTCGACGCGCAGCGGCATCGTGTACGTCTGACGTTCGATGCGCCCCGACACCACGTACACGGCGCCGAACTCTCCCATCGCTCGCGCGTTGCAGAGAATCACGCCGTAGAGCAAGCCCCACTTGATGTTCGGCAGCGTGACGCGCCAGAACATCTGCCAAGCGTCGGCGCCCAGGCTCACGGCGGCCACTTCCTCCTCGTCGCCGATCGCTTCCATCACCGGCAACAACTCGCGCACCACGAACGGCATGGTGACGAACATCGTCGCCAGAATGAGCCCCGGCAGCGCGAAGACGATCTGAATATCGTGCTCGCGCAACCAAGGGCCGAGCACTCCTTGCATGCCGAAGATCAAGAGCAACATCAAGCCGGCGACCACCGGCGAGACGGCGAACGGCAGGTCGATGAGCGACACCAGCAGCGTACGCCCCGGAAAGCGGAATCGCGCGATGGCCCACGCCGCGGCCACGCCGAAGAGCACATTGGCGACGACGGCGGACGGCGCCACGATAAGCGTCAACAGGATCGCGTGCCGCGTATCGGCGTCGGCCGTGAGGTTGCGCCAATACGCGGCCCAGCCCGGCTT
>CAZWDN010000052.1:0-2162 GCA_964633125.1 uncultured Pirellula sp.
TGCTGTTGTTGTTAGTGATTCATGCGATGGTCGGCTACGTCGAACTCGGCACCGATAGCTGGATCACCAACATTATGGACAACATCGTGCAAGAGAAGGCGATCTTGTTGTTCATTTACACTTCGGCGCTGATGTTCGTTTTGCGTTTCTTCGCCGGCCCGATCGTCGAACGCATCAATCCGCTCGGCTTGTTGGCGGTGAGCGGCCTGTTGGGCTTTATCGGCCTAATGATGCTGAGCAAAGCCGATGCGGTCGGCGGCGCATTTTTGGCGGCGAGCGTTTACGGCCTGGGGAAGACGTTCCTCTGGCCCACGATGCTCGGCGTCGTCGGCGAGCGGTTTCCCCGCGGCGGAGCGGTCGTCATGGGAACCATGGGAGGCATCGGCATGCTTTCCGCCGGTCTCTTGGGAGGTCCGCTGATCGGTTACAAGCAAGACTATTACGCTTCGGAAAATCTGAAGTCGAAGTCGCCGGCCACGTACGAGCGTTATAAGGCCGCCGGCGAAAATCGTCCGGTCCCGTTTGTGCCCGCGATCGCCGGTCTCGACGGCGCGAAGGTCGGCGTGTTGAAGAACGACGGTAAGGACCTGGCCCGCGACTACAAGATCGTGACCGAAGCGAAAGAGAAGCCGAAGTCGGCGGCGGAAATCACGAAGTTGAACGACTGGTGGACGAAAGACGCACAGCCGAACGCCGTCATTGATAAGCCGCCGGTGGAAGCGGCCGGAATCTACGGCGGACGCAAGGCCTTGGAAATCACCGCGTACGTCCCGGCGACAATGGCCGCTCTGTACTTGTTGCTCGTCCTCTACTTCCGCGCCACGGGCGGCTACAAGCAAGTGGAAATTCACCACCAAGGCGAAGGCGCGATGAGCGAGCTATAGATCTCTCGCAGCATATCGCAATATCTGAGCCCGTGATTTACCGATCACGGGCTCATTTTATTTGTGGGCGATCGAGGCGCAAAACCGTCGCGCCTCGATCCGCCACGACGCCGCCCGGATACACGCGTTTCGCCGATTCGGGTGCCAAAGCCATCTCCGCCAATGCGTCCCATTCGGCAAAGCCCATCGCTTGTAGCGGCAAGCCGGCTTCCACCCACGCCGCGATGAGAACTTCGCGCACCAAGTGGCGGGGTGCCGAACGCAGTGCCGTGCAATCAAGTTCGAAACTTGTGGTTGCGTCACCGCGCCGAAGCGACATCTTCAAGAGTTGCTCGACCACCGGTCGCAAGGCCGCCTGCGCTTCTTCCGCTTGTGTCGCCAAGTGGGCCAGCGTTTCAACGATGCGCGGGTTGTATTCTCGCGCGAGTTGCGGCAGCAGATCGTGCCGAACGCGGTTGCGCGTGTACGCACGATCGGTGTTTGAGGAGTCCTCGCGATACGCGTGCCCAAGCGACCCGAGGTACTCGAGCACTTCCGACCGTCGGATGTTCAGCATCGGACGCACCAGCCCGATGCCTCCGCCGGCCGCGGACCTAGCTTTCGGAATGCCCGCCAAACCGGCAAGGCCCGTGCCGCGCAAAATGCGTTGCAGGACAGTTTCCGCCTGATCGTCGAGCGTGTGGGCCGTCGCCAAGTAGCGGGCTCCGATCGTGCCGGCCGCGCGGGCGAGAAACTCGTAGCGCAAGGTTCGCGCCGCTTCTTCTACGCCGTCGCCCCGCTGCTTCGCCGCCGCGTTCGCGCCAACTCGTTCGACGATGCATTCCAGTCCTAGTTCGGCCGCCACATTGCGGACGAATGTCTCATCGGCGTCAGACTCTTCACCCCGCAGCAAATGGTTTAAGTGCGCAACGACGAGCCGCCCGCCGGCCGCCGCGGGGCGCAGTCGCCACAGGGCCCGCACGAGTGCCGCACTGTCCGCCCCGCCGCTCACGGCCACCAGTACGACCTCGTCCTGCCAGCGTTCGGGCGGCCAGTTTGTCGCGATCTTGCGCTCGAAAGTCAACGTGGTCGGCATACTCTCTCTAGGCCAGATAAGCACTTATCCGCAAACCGGTTGCGTTCGCAACCAACTCTGTTACGATTGGTCGTATTGAATGCCTGCGATCGTCCGCGGAGCGCCCTCGCTGGGGGTGCCTACCGGAAGGCGTCGGGCGCGAGCAACCACTGACTGTATCCGGATCAAGTTACCAGAACCAGCGGGTTCGGGAGCACTTCGGC
>CAZWDN010000052.1:2262-20676 GCA_964633125.1 uncultured Pirellula sp.
AGATCGCTCCTTGAACCGCCGTCCACGCCAAAGGAGCGAGTGCTTTGGATAATCCCCTCACGATAGTCATCGTCACGGCCGTATTGGCCGCCGCCCTTACGTTTATTCTGTTGAAGATTCTGGACAAGCTCCAGTTGACCGACGCCGAAAAGAAGGCGAAGGAAATCGTCGTTCAGGCCGAACGCGAGATCGACAATCGCCGTAAAGAAGCCGAAATCGCGATCAAGGAAGAGGCGCTGCGACAAAAGACCGAAGGAGAGAAAGACCTTCATCGTCTGCGGCAAGAACTGCACGAACGCGAGCGTTCGCTCGACAAGCGTCAAGACGCGATCGATCAGCAACTCGACCAACTCCGCAAGCAGGAGAAAATGGTCGAGACGAACCAGCGCAAGCTCGTCGAGCGCATGGAAGATACGAACCGCCGCAACGAAGAACTCGGCAAATTGCTCGACTTGCATCGCCAGACCTTGCATCAGCTTTCCGGCTTGAGCAAGGAAGAAGCGACTCATCGCCTCTTGGAAATGCTCGATCAAGAACTCGCCAACGAGATCGGCGCCCGTATTCACAAGCATGAGAAGCGGATGGCGGAAGTCGCGGAGGAGAAGTCTCGCGAGATTCTGATTACCGCGATCCAGCGTTACTCGTCGGCCCACACCGCGGAATCGACCACGAGCATGGTCGACATCCCGAGCGACGATATGAAGGGGCGCATCATCGGTCGTGAAGGTCGCAACATTCGCGCCTTCGAAAAGGCGACCGGCGTCGACGTCATCATCGACGATACGCCGGGCGTCGTGATCGTGAGCTGCTTCGATCCGGTTCGGCGCGAAACGGCCCGGCTGTCCCTGGCCAAGCTCATCGCCGACGGCCGCATTCACCCGGCCCGCATCGAAGAAGTGGTCGCCGAAGTGCAGAAGGAACTTGAAGCCCATCTGCAGCGCCTTGGCGAAGAGGCGGCCGAAGAGGCCGACGTGCCGGGCCTCAACGAGAAGATCATCCATTTGCTCGGCCGGTTGCACTTCCGCACCAGCTACAGCCAGAACGTCTTGCGGCACTCGATCGAAGTGGCGTTCCTCACCGGCATGATGGCCGAAGAACTCGGGCTCGACGGCAAGCTCGCGCGGCGCGCGGGCCTGTTGCACGACATCGGCAAAGCGGCCGACCACGAGGCCGAAGGGGGCCATCCCAAGATCGGCGCCGATTTGCTCAAGCGGGCCGGAGAGAAGCCGGAAGTCGTGCATGCGGCCCTGGGCCATCACGACGATCTGCGGATCGAAAACCCGTACACTGTGCTCGTCGCCGCGGCCGATGCGGCCAGCGCTTCGCGGCCGGGCGCGCGGCGTGAATCGCTCGATCGCTACATCAAGCGGATGGAAGAATTGGAAACTATCGCCGGCGGCTTCCCGGGCGTCGAGCAGGCGTTTGCGATTCAGGCGGGGCGCGAATTGCGCGTGATCGCCAGCAGCCGCGATACGACGGATATCACAGCCGCCAAGATCGCGCGCGACATCGCCAACGCGTTCGAAGAGCAGTTGACGTATCCGGGCGAAATCAAAGTGACGGTGCTTCGCGAGGTTCGTTTCCAGGAAGTCGCGAAGTAGTTCACTTCGGCGTCGTCGATTGTCGGGAGAAGTTTTCACGTGCGACTTTTGTTCATCGGCGACGTCGTCGGCAAGCCCGGCCGCAAGATTATCCAGCGGGCCCTGCCGGGGCTGATCAAGCGCGAACGGCTGGACTTAGTCGTGGCGAATTGTGAAAACTCCGCGGCCGGCAGCGGCATGACGCCGGACATCTACCGCGAGATGTTGGCGGCCGGCGTCGATTGCATCACGCTCGGCGACCACATCTACAAGCGTCGGGAAATTCTGCCGACCCTGGAGCAGCAGACCAACATCGTGAAGCCGGCCAACTTTCCCGCGCGTTCGCCGGGGCGGGAAATGGCGATGGTCACGGCCCGCGACGGCACGAAGGTCGCCGTGATCAGCCTTTTGGGGCGGGTGTTCATGCGGCCGGTCGATTGCCCGTGGACGGCCGTCGATCGCGTGTTGGCGAAGTTGCCGAGCGACGTGAAAGTGATCTTCGTCGATTTCCACGCCGAGGCGACCAGCGACAAGCAAGTCATGGGGCGCTATCTCGACGGACGTGTTTCCGCCGTGCTCGGCACGCATACGCACGTGCCGACGGCCGACGAAGAAATCTTCCCCAAGGGTACCGCGTTTCAGTGCGACGTCGGGATGACGGGGCCGTACCTCAGCATCTTGGGTCGCGAAGTGAATCGGGTCATGGAGACGACGCTGTCGTTTAACCCGACGCAGTTCGACGTGGCCACGGACGACATCCGGCTCTGCGGATCGATCGTCGAGATCGATGCGGCGACCGGCAAGGCGAAGGAGATTCGCCGACTGCGCGTGGATATGGCCGAGGCGGAAAAAATCGCCTACGAGCACCAAACGCCGGGCGTTCGGGCTCTCTAGCCCCCTTCTTGCGGCGAATTCGTCCTGCGCCCGCAGTGCCGGCGGGGTTTGCTGCGAACTGCTCTTGCCTCGTTTCGCGGCTTGCGAGTACCGTTCGCCGAAGCGTTGCGGTAGGCCGAGGGCGCGCATGGTGCGCCCCCCGGCGTCCATCGTCGCCCGTCCCCTCTTTTTGAGAACAAGCATGTCGATTCCCGCTTGGAAGTCGTCGCCTCGATTGGCCGGAAGCGCTCTGTTGTTGACGCTTTGTGCGATGTTTAGCGGCTGCACGCAACTCTTGCTGACGGGCACCTATCTCTTGAAGGGAATGGAAACGCCGGGCGAGTTTCAGGAGCTGAAAGGGAAGAAGACCGTCGTCGCCTGTCGACCGCTTGTGGAGTTGCAATACTCCAGCTCGGGCGCGGCGCAGCAACTTGCCTCGAACGTCGGGATGCTGCTGAAGAAGCGGATTCGCAAAATCGACGTCGTGAGTCCGCAAAAGATCGAGCAGTGGACCGACGAGCACGACTGGGAAGAGTTCGCGGAAATCGGCAAGGCAATGAAGTCGGACTACGTCGTCGGCATCGAGATCGAAGAGTTCAGCCTTTACGAAGGGCAGACGATCTACCAAGGCCGCGCCCGACTTCGCGTCGTCGTGCAAGACATGGCGAAGCAAGGGGAGACGGTCTATGAGAAGCGGATGCCGGAAATCGTGTATCCGCCGAACTCCGGCGTGCCGACTTCGGAAAAGAGCGAAGAAGATTTCCGCAGGCAGTTCACGGCCGTGGTCGCCGAACAAGTCGGCCGACTGTTCTACGGCTTCGATCACCGCGACGACATGGCGATCGATAGCGCGGCGCTGTAGCCCCGGCAACGTAAGCGACCGCTCGGCTTAGAGCTTAATGTTCGTGCGGCGCGGTTTCGGCGTCTCGCGGCGGAATTGCGGCGTCGGATTCCGGTTGGCGTTGTTATTCGCGGCCGCGGGCGGAGTCGACGGGCGGGGAGCCGGCGGAGGGTCGTAACTCTCCTTCCACTTCCAGCCGATCGGGTCTTTCAACTCCGCTTCCGCCAGCATGGCCCACGGCGTTCCCCGATGTTCTTGGGCGACGCGAGTCAGCAATTCGCGGGCGAGCTTCGCCATCTTGTCGAGCTGGCTGTTTACGGTCACTTCGTCGACTGCCACGAGCGTGAGCACGTTGGTCTTCGGGTCGGCGAGCTTCATGCCTCCCTTGGCTCGGGCCAGCATTTGGTTGTAGGCCTCGGTTCGCACCTTCACGGCCAGTACGCGTCCGTAGGCCAAGTCGAATCCGGCGCGCCAACGCGGCTCGGTCAATTTTTCGCGGTCCTTCTCACCGTCTTTGAGGATGGCGTAGAGCGAATTGATTCGCGGTTCGAGGAACGCGGCTTTCTTTTGGGCCTCGTCGATGGCCTGTTTCATGGAGCTGTCATCTTCACCCGTTTTGCGAAAGACGAGCGTCGGGCCCTGCATCGGGTCGAGAATCGATTGTCGTGAAGCTTCGACCAACGCGCTCTTCGCGCGATTCTTCGAAATGCTCTTGAGATAGTCCTGCACCGGCAAATAGTCGGGCCGATACGGCTTCATCACGAGCGGGTCGAAAAAGTGATTAAGTCGGGCCTGAAGGACCGGTGTTTCGCGCGCCGTGACATAGTCGCCGATTCGTTCACGGTTGCCGTGAACGGCGAAGAAAATGCCGCCGGTCTCCCAGCAGAGCCGCGTCAGACAATACGGACCGAAGCCGGAGTCGAGCCGATAGATGCCGTCTTCGCGATCGGACTTGCCGCTGAAATTGAGCATCACTTGCTCGGGCAAGAACGTTTCCGGCCCCTGACGTACCGGAATCCATTGCACCGACTGATCATAATTCGGGTCGGGGTCTACGTATTTGATTTCGATGTTCGGGCGTCCGAACGGCGCCGGAACGCCCGCGACGTAAACCGGCATTTGGTTTCGCTTGCAAACCGTAACGCAGTCTTCGAGGCGGTTTTCATCTTCGCCGACTTCGTCCGTGAACACGACCATCATCACGCGGCGGCGCGGCGTATGAAAGCGGAAGTTTTGATACTTCTCGGCCGCGGCGCCGACGGCGGTGAACGTCATTTCGACGCCCGAGTCGTCATTGCCGATGCCGTCGACGGCCGCCTTGAGTTCTTCCAGGTCGTCGGTGGGGCGCTCGGTGCGAAACGTGATGTCCTTGCCGAAGGCCACGACCGACGAAAGCAGCGGCTTCGGTTCGCCCGGCTTCAGGTCGAGCGATTTGCTGAGCCCGAGCTCTTGGTAGATCTTGTCGAAGCGGTTGCGGACCGTTTGGCGTTGGATCTGCATGCTGCCGGACTGATCGAAGAACCAAACGACGAGCGTCGGTCCGCGTTCGAGCGAGAGCAGAATTTCTTGGGTAATGCGGTCGAGCGCGCCGAGCGTGCCGGTGGCGCCGTCGCCGGCGACTCCTTTGATCTGGATTTTCGGCCCCTTCTGCGGAGCCGACGCGAGGTCTTGAACCAGCGGCACGCGAATGTCGGTGAGCATGTTCGTTTGCGGCGGCAAACGCGGCAGTTCGACCGTTTCGGTCACGGCCAAGGCCGTCGAAACGTCGACTTCAATACCGGCCGTGCGGACGGAGCCGATGTTCGGCAGTTCGCTCGGCCGGATCAGGAATTCTTGCTTCTTGAGTTCGACCGGCTTCTTTTCTTCTTCGAAGGGTTCGATCGACGCCTGCAACTCTTGCTTCTTCGGCTTCACCACTTCCGGCATCCATTGCGTGCCGAGCCAAAGAATGAGCGCCATGTGGACGAACATGCTCGTCAGCCAGACGGGCACTTCGAGCGAAAACGACGATGCTAAAACGCTCGGCGTTCGCGGCGGGCGCTCTTCCCACGTATTCGGGGCGTGCATAAATCTCACTCCACGGAAGAACCCTGTTCCAACGGTCTCCGCAGACATTCGCTTCGATGGTCCGGATCAAAGCGAACTGACGACCGTGACCGCCGTACGCTTGATTAAACGCACGAACGGGCCACGCGGCGTCGGGCCTCTTGGAAATATTGTCGGCATTCCGCGGGAAGGTGGCAAGCTGAGGCCGCAAGAAATTCGATCGGCCACGGCCGTCGGGAGTTCGTTGACGCCGCCGATAGGGGTTCTTAGGATAGCAAGTCGCTCGGTTTTACCGGCGATCACGCATGTTTCCGCCCCGGCCGAACATCCGGCCCCCTCCCGACCTCTCGTTTGAGGAAATGCCCCATGCCGCTGTTGATTCGACGCTCGTTAGTTGCGTTTGCACTGGTTTGCCTCGCCGGTACGGCCGCCGCTCCCGCCGCCTTCGGCCAAGCGGCCGACGCGACTAAGGTGCCTGCCCCGGTCGACGTGACTATCGACACGAAAGACGGCGTTCGGCTCGTCGCAACGTATTTGGCGAGCGTGAAGGGGAAAGACGCCCCGACGATCATTTGCCTGCACATGTTCAAAGGCAATCGCCGCGACATGCTGGCCCTCGGCACCCGATTGCAAAAGGAAGGGTGCGCGGTGATCCTGCCCGACTTGCGAGGGCACGGTGAAAGCACGACGGTCATTCTCAACGGCGTCGAAAAGAAGTTCGACGCCGCGACGATGCCGCCGGCGCAGTTTCCGAACATGGTGACGCAAGACATGGAAGCGGTGAAAAAGTTTCTGATCGGCGAAAACAATGCGGGCAAGCTCAATATCGAACGGCTCGGCATCGTCGCCGCCGAGATGAGCGTTCAAATTGCCGTGAAGTGGACGGTGATGGATTGGGCCTGGCCCGTGCTGCCGACGCTCAAGCAAGGCCAAGACGTGAAGGCCATCGTGATGCTTTCGCCGACGATGAGCTTCAAGACGTTGAATATGTCGCAAGAGGTGCAAAGCCCGCAGTCGCCGATTCGCGAAAAGATTTCATTGCTGCTGATTTGCGGAGCGGAAGATCGCGCGAGCCTCACCGACTCTCGTCGGATTCAGCAAATGCTGGCCCGTTTTCGCCCGACGCCGGAAAAAATCGAAGATAAGACCCTATTCATCGATGATACGTTCAAGACCAAACTCGTGGGTACGAAGTTGCTCGGCGAAGCAAGTCTGGGAGTCGATGAATTGATCGCTCAGTTCGTCGAACTCCGCTTGGCCGCCCCGAGCTATCCTTGGAAAGATCGCACGACGCCGTAATCGGCAGGCACTAGGCGTTCGCACTAGGCGCCAACCAAGAAAGTCGACCCCGTTAGGGAGCGGCCGTCGGCGGGGCGCCGAAGGCGCTGATTTCCAGCTTGGGAACGAGGCGCGCCGCGGGCGTGTCCGACGCCGCGGCCGGCGCGCTTGCCGAAGGCGCGGCAAGTTCGCGGGCGGGAATCGTCAGCACGGCGCCGATCGGCAGTAGTTCCGGGTCTCGCAAGACCCCGCGATTGGCGTCATACAGAGCCGCGGCAAGCGTTTCGTCGGCGTAGTAGCGCTTTGCCAAACCGACGAGCGTGTCGCCGTCGCGCACGGTGTGACGTTTGACCGGCGTGTATCGACGCGGCGGCGCGTCGACCGGCGGGCTTGTCGCGGCTGCTGCGCTGTGCGAGGTCGTCAGCGGTTGTGCCGGAGCCGGTTGCAAGGCGGCGGGCTTCGACCTGGACGAGATCGGCGTCATGGCGCCTGCTGCAGGAGCGGGCGACGCCGGGCCGAAGATGAGTTTGGCGATCGCGTCCGTCGGCTTGCTCGGCGCGGCGGTCGACGTCGGGGGCGGTGCGGCGGGGAGCGCCGTCATCGCTCCGGCCGGAGCGGGCGACGGCCAAGCCTCCACGCCGGGAAAGCGTTCGGGCAAGTGCGGAACATGGAATAGATTGTTGAGCGGCGTGCGATCGGGATCGATCGTTTCGTCGCCGAGCGCACGCGCGACGAAGTTCGGCTGCGACGGCAAGCCGGCCGGCCGCGCGGCTATGCCTGGAGCGGGTACGGCGACTTCGGATGTAAGCCTGCCTTGCGGTCGCGCGTCCGTCGGTACGGCGGGTTGCGAATTGATGCCGCCGAGCGACGCCGCGGCGAGTGCGTCCTGCGGCAAGTCGAGGGCGATCGGCGACGGCGTACGGCGTACGAGCGTGCCGGTCGTGAAAGCGGCGGCAGGCGCGGGGGGCGGCGCTTCGTCGCGACCGAAAAAGACGGCCGCCGCCGCGCCGCAAGCGACGAGCACTACCGCCTTCAGGAGTTTTCCGTCGCCGTCCACCGAATTGCGTCTCACCGGCTTACCTGCGGAAACAGCCTCGCGCGAGGCCCTTCAGATAAGTTTGCCACATCGTTTGGCGGCGCGAAGCGGCGGTCGGCAATCCGAGGGGAATTCTTGAACGCCCGCGACGGCCGGTTATGCCGACGGGGCAAACTTCTCCGCTCGTCGGAGCCGAAGGGGGCGCTGGCGCGGAATGTGCAGGCGCAAAAAAACGCGGCGGACTTTTGACGGTCCGCCGCGTGCGATGTCCGGCAAGCGTTATTTAGCCGGCGGCCGGAGCGGCGCGCTTGGCGGCGGCCGCGGCGTTCGGCTTGCGGTAGAGCCACAGCAGCAGCGGCGACGCCACGTAGATCGTACTGTACGTTCCGGAGATCGTGCCGACGACCAGTGCGAACGCGAAACCGTGGATGCCCGGCCCGCCCCAGATGTAGAGGATGACGACGACTAGGAACACGGTCATCGAGGTGAGGATCGTGCGGCTCAGCGTTTGATTCAAGCAAATGTTGATCAGGTCGCCGCTTATCGTCGGGCTCTTGCCGCGCACTTCACGGATGCGGTCGAAGATCACGATCGTATCGTTGATCGAGTAACCGATGATGGTGAGGATGGCGGCGATGATCGTCAGGTCGATCTTGAAGGGCTCGACCAGCGCGAACCCGAGAGACGGCGCCAACCATTTGCTGAGGGCCAAGCAGCCGACGGTGAACAGAACGTCGTGCAGCAAGGCCGCGATGGCGGCGACGCCGAACGCGACGTTCTGAAAGCGGAACCAGACGTACGCCATGACGAGCAGCAAGCTGACGGTCATCGCAATAACGGCTTGTTGCTTGGCTCCCCCTGCAACGGCCGCGCCGACGACTTCCGTCGACGGGAAGAACGGCGCCGTTTCCAACGCGGTTTGCAGGCGGTTGATCACTCCCTTGGCCTGATCTTGCGAGGCGGCGAGGCGCAACTGCCAATCGCCGCGCGCGGCGGAGCTTTCCCGATCGAAGCCCGGCGCGTCGATTTCGTAGAAGAACCCTCCGGAGGTGGCCGCGTCTTTCACGGCTTCCTTCGTCAACTCTTCCAGCTTCGCGTGGTTGAGAGGCGGCGAAAACGTGAGCGATATCAAAGTGCCGCCCGCGAACGGATCGGAATTCGTGAGGTTGAGCAGCGGATTCGCCGCGGCCGGAGCGACGGGCGCTGAGGCCGGGATGTTGACGCCCGGCACGGTTGCGGCAGGCACGGTTGCGGCAGGCACGGTTGCGGCAGGCACGGTTGCGGCAGACGTAGTTGCGGCAGGCTTTGCAGCCGAAGCGGCGGGGGTTGCCGTCGGTTTCGGAGCGGCCGTGGCGCTCGGGCTTGCGCTCGGCGTCGCCGAGGCGGCCGGCTTCGTTGCGCTCGGCGCGGCGGCCGGAGGCGTGGCGCCGGCGGCGGGTTTCGTGCCCGTGGCAGCCGGCGTCGACTGACAGTCTTCTTCGTCGAGCGTTTCCGTGATGCCATCGGAGAACGGTTCGGCCGCGGCCAAGGCCGTGCCGGCGTCGTCCAACGTTTCACGAGGTTCGACGGCCGAACTGCTGTTGGCGGGAGGCGAAAGCCCCGGGCCGGCGGGAGCGGCGCCCGACAAGGTTTCCATCTTGTCGACCGTCATGCGGTAGCGCGCGAGTTCCGTCGGGAACAGCTTCTTGAGGGCATCTTCCACGTGGGCGCGTTCGCTGTCGGAGGTGACGATCTTGTAGCCCGCTCCTTGAGCAAACTCATCCGAATTGACTTGTTGCACCGTGGCTTCCGGCAGCGCGCTTTCGACTTTCTTGCGCACTTCCGCGATGCCGCCGGCAGGCGCCTTGTCAAACACGGTGACGACGGAGACGCCGCCGGTGAAATCGATGTTCAACAGGTCTTGGCCTCGCGTCACGACGGCGACCAGGCCGACGCTAAGCAACACGATCGACAGCCCGTAGCAGAAGAATCGCTTGCCGATGAAGTCGTAGTTGGTGCCGCTCATGATCTGAAGGAACTTCAGGTTGCTGATCCAGCGGTTGCGTTCGGCGACGTCGAAGATGAGCCGCGATACGGTGATGGCCGTAAACAAGTTCATCAACAAGCCGACGGTGAGCGTGACGGCGAAGCCTTTGATCTGGTCGGTGCCGATCATGTACAGAACGACGGCCGTGATGAGCGTCGTGATGTTGGCGTCGATAATCGTGATCGAAGCCCGATCGAAGCCGTTGCGGATGGCCATGCGGAGCGTGGCGCCGCGCGAGAGTTCTTCCCGCATGCGCTCGTAGATGAGCACGTTGGCGTCGACCGCCATGCCGACCGTGAGCGCCAGGCCCGCCAAACCGCTGAGCGTGAAGGCGGCGTTGAACATGATCATGAAGCCTACGGTCAGCAGCACGTTCAAAATGAGCGCGACGTTGGCCACCAAGCCGGCAAAGCGATAGTAGAACACCATAAACACGACCACGACCAGCGTGGCGACGAGCATCGCGGAGACGCCCGCGCGAATGGTGTCTTCGCCGAGCGTGGCGCTGACGACCTGTTCGCTAAGCGGAATCGGATCGAGCGAAGCCGGCAGGCCGCCCGCGGTGAGAATTTCCGCGAGGTCGTCCACTTCTTGCTGCGTGAACTCGCCGGTAATCTGGCCCCGCTCGGAGATGGTCGATTGAATGCGCGGCGCCGATTGCACGATGCCGTCGAGGATGATCGTCAGGTAGTTGTATTGGTTGTTCTGCGGCAGGTTGAACTGCGTGAGTTTTTCAAACAGCGCGCCGCCGGTGAAGTTGAAGCGGAAGTCGACCGCGGGACGGGCCATCTCGTCGATGGCCGACGATGCGCCGTTGAGGTAGGCGCCCGTGACGTTCCATTGGTCGATGACGACGAGGAGTTGGACTTCCTGTCCCTTCGAGCCGCGGTCGAGCACGCGGGTCGTGAAGATCGGGTTGCTGAACTGGCCGATCGAATCCGGCTTGATCGGCACCCAGCGGCCGACCGGGCCTTGCTTGTCGCCGACGAGACCGACGACGATGTTGCTCCAGGAACGCTTTTGAACGTCTTCCTGCCGCTGCTGTTCACGAGCGCGGTCGATGATCTGCTGGTATTTGTGCGCGTTGGCGGCGATGCGGAATTCCAGCGCACCGGAGGTGGAAATCAAGTATTTGATGCGGGCCAACTCATCTTGATCGGAATTGGCGGAGCCCCCTTCGGCGCGGCGCGGGCTCGGCACGATCACTTCCACTTTGTCGGAGCCGAACGGTCGGACGACGATTTCGGAAATGTTGCTCGGGTCGAGCCGCTTCTTGATCGTGCCGATCAGCTTTTCCATCGTGTTCGCTTCGCGAACTTCTCCCGCCTCCGGCGGCTTCACTTCGTACACGAGAATCACGCCGCCGCGGAGGTCGATGCCGAGTTTCGGCGGCCAGCCGACGAGCGTGACCGCCAGGCCGGCGAAGACGGCAAACAGCACGAAGTAGAAGCGGAGCCCTTGGTCGGGCAGGCGAAGCGACTTGCTCAGGTAGTTGCCGAAAACGAGCGGCAACACGAAGACGCCGAGGATCAACAAGATTTTGGCGTAACCGGCCAGGCCGGCCGGAGGAGGCGTCGTCGCGGCGCCGGTCGTGGCGGAGATCGATGTGGAACTCGGCTGCGGAGCCGGGGCGGCCGGAGCCGTCGGAGTCGCCGACGACGGAGCCGTCTCGCGCTTCGCGGCTTCAAGCAACGCTTGTAGGTCCGCGGCCGAGGTTGGGGCGGGAACGGCGGTCGCCGTCGGGCCCGTGGGGGAAGCGGTCGCGGGAGCAGGCGTCGCGGCGGTTGCGCTAGCCGCAGGCTTCGCGGGCGTCGTGGCGGTAGCGGCCGGAGCGGTGGCCGATGCGGTCGGCTTCGCGGCGGCCGTGGCGCTCGGGCTTGCCGCGGGCTTCGTCGCCGCGGCGGTAGCCGTCGGCGTTTGTGCCGACGCGGCTTGCGGAACGGCGGCGCTCAGCACGAGCGAAACGCCGAGGGCTAACGTCGTGAGATTCAACAAAGCCGTGCAGGGCATCATGCGCTTGGCGGCGGACGTGGCGAACATCGGGGGAAATCTCCTCTTTCAAGCTCGGCGGCCGTCATGAGCCGCGGGGCGCGAGCGTCGGTGGGGCGTTAGGGGCTTCCGAAGCGTTCGGGGCGACCGCTCACGGTGAGCAAGCCGCCCCGGCAACGGACGGTTGGTTGCTTAATTGGTTTCCGTTTTCGCGGCCGGCTGCGATTCGTCGCCGAGCACGCGGGCAATGGCGGACAATTGCATGCGAATCTTCGTATCGTTCTTCTCGTCGACGCGAATCGTCACTTCGCCGGACTCGGTCGCCACGCTGGTGACGACGCCGAAGATGCCGCCGCTGGTGACGACGCGGTCGTTCTTCTTGACGGCCTTCAACATTTCTTCTTGGCGTTGCCGTTCGCGTTGCTGCGGACGCAAGATCACGAAGAAAAACACCAAGCCGATCATCACCAAAGGTAGGTAACTAAAGACCATCTTCAGCGGATCGTTGGCCGCCGCGCCGGCTTCCTGAGCCAAGAGCGGCCAACCGAACCCTGCAACCTCGGCAAACGGCATCGACGTAACCTCAATCACGATAAATAAAAACGGCGACACGGCGGACGCTGCGGGGCGCTCCGTATGCGCTACCGACCGCGCTGCGGACCGGTAGCGACGGAGTCGTTGCGCAGGACCGCTTGACCGGCCATCGGCGTATCCGGGCGAGGCCCGGCAAAAACGTAGCCGGGTATCATAAAGTGATGCGCCGCAACGAGCAAGGGGAACTAAGACCCTCGCAGGCGGGGGGCCTGCAAACTAGCGATCCCACTCGCAGATGAACGGGGTCATATGTCCCGGATTGGCGTCGACCCATTGGCCGATCAGCCGACCGTTCGAGAACGAGGCGTTGAATGCGCCGGCGTCTTCCGAGCCGTTGGAGTTATCGGGCTCGCCGGGCTGCCAATTCGTATAAAGGGGAGGCAGGAGCGGAGTGCCGTCCTGCAAACGGAATTGACCTTCAACGCCCGAATCACTGAAGCCGAGCCAGCACGTGGCCCGTTCTTGCCCGCCGGCAGACTTTAAGAGAATGCCTGCCATGGCGTCGTTCTCAGCCGGACTGTCGATCGAAACCAGTTGACCCCCGAGTTGTTCACAGGCCCGATCCGCCAGCGGCCATGTCAGGGGCGCGTCGTAGAACTTGTACCAGTGTTCGCCGATCTTCACCGCATCGAGCGGCCGACGCGGGCCGCCGGCGCCGCCGGAAGCCTTGCGAAGTTGGGTAATCAGCGTTTTGCGCCGCTCAAGGGGCGCTTTCGCTTTCGGAGGTAGCAGCGGCGCGGCGCGGCGGTACCAGAAGGCGGCCCGTTCGGCGAGCGCCCATTTCATCTCCGGCGACTTCTCCGCTTCCGAGAGGGCCCACCACTGCTCGGCGACGGCCTGCACTTGTTCGCCCGTTTTCAGTTCGCCGAGTTCCAGTGTGGCGGCGGTCTTCAAGCCTGCGTTGTCGCCGACGGCAAGACTCTTCAGGCCGTGCTTCCAGTCGCCGAGCGCGAGGCAATGATAAAGTCCATCGGCTGCGGCGGCGGCCGACTGGGAGTTTGCATCGCCGCCGGCGGCCTCGGCTTGCGCGGCGGCTTCCGCGGCGCGTGTCCGTAGTTTTTGCGCGAGGCCGTATTCCGTCACGCGGGCGCGCACTTCGCGTTTGGTGTCGGCGGCGGAAGTGCCGAGATACTTCTCCAGCGCGCCGGCCAGCGACAGCGCTAAGGAAAACTCGCCGCTCTTGGCGGCGCGGTCCATGTACCGCAGCGCTTCGCCGATGAACTTGTCTTTCGCCGCGGCTTGCGGACGAGCGAGCTTGAAAGTGTCGAGAATATGTTTTTGCGCGATGCTGCGCTCGACGTCGAATGTCGAGCACAAATCTTCCGCGGCTTCGTACGCGCCCGGTAGATCGCCCGCGGCGGCGGCAATGCGCAAGGCTTGCTCCAGAGCAACATAACGCACCACGGGCCGATCGAGCGCTTCGGCCGCTTCCCGCCTCAGGCCGTCGACCGCCAAGAGTTTCGCGTCGAGCTGTGCCCCTTTCGCATCGGCCTGCGCCCAACGATTCCTCAAAACCGCCTCGGTCGCACTCCGGTCGGCGCTCGACGGCACGGGCAACCGTCCGCCGCCGGCCGGGAAAATATCGATGCGTACAATGCGCCAACCGGAGCTATAGGAGCAGAGTGAAATCGCTCGGATGTCGGGAACCTGGGTTTCCGTCGATTCGCTCATGTCGTTGCCGGCGTAATCGACGAGTTTTCGGCCGTCGACGTCGAATCGAACACGATACCCCTTGGGATCTCGATCGACTTGCGCTTCCAAAACGTGGAAGCTGTCCGGCAGCAGCAACATGCCGGGGGTGCTGCTTGTGGCGTTGGTATCGGCGCCTTGGCCGTTAATGTGTTGCAACCCCACGAACTTCTCCACCCGCATGTCGACCACCGCGCCGACGCGTCGGTTCGGCAACGGTAGCCCAAGAGCAAGCATGTCTTGGCCCGAGCGTCGCTCCACGACGCAGCGAACGCCGTACTCGGACGTGCGTGGAACGTCGAAGCTTAGCCGCGACCATTTGTTGGGAAGTCCGTTGACGAGGATCTCGCCGCGCCCCGAAGTAAACTCCCCTTCCACGGCACTGCGGTCTTTGTCGAACGCGGCGGCGACGTTGACGGGGCTGGGAAGAGCGGGAAGCTTCAGCGTCGGAGGGCCGACGGTTAGCTTAGTGAACCTTGTGCCGGTTTGGCCGCCGACGAATAGCTGCCCAGGCGCAGCCGCCCAATCGGGCGAGAGCGAGGTGAATTGATCGGCACCGCCGACAAAGTCAACGGTCGGCCGACCGTTGACCGCAGCGAAGACTCTCCCCTTACGCACTGCGATCGCGACCTCGGTTGGTTCGTCTTTGCTGAAGAGGCGGCTTCCGAAGTGCGAAGGGTTCGCGTTGTCGTGCCATGGTTTGCCGGCGATCCCTTCCAGCCCCGTTTCATTACCATTGAAGCCGATGAGGGTGTTACGGCCGGCGACGACAATGCCGACGGTCCAATGCAAGTTGTTGGCATGCGGAATCATCGAGCAGGCGAGGTCGTATTCTTCCGGCGGAGTGAACGGCACGAGCACGCGCGGGCACGGGCCGCTATAGACTTCGCACACGACGTCCGTCCCGTCTCGTTTCCAGCGGCTGTGATGCCCGGCGGATTCCGGCTGCATGAGCTTTAGCAGGTCGACTTCCGCGGTGAGCGGCGGACCGGGAGGCACCGGCGCCGACGTTGAAACGGGGGGCGGAATGACGGGAGGCGGCGCCGGGGGCGTTCCGCCGGGCGGCGGCGGAGTCGGTGCCGGAGGCGAGGCCGTCACGTCGGGAGCATTGAAGAAGTTCATCGCGGGCGTAGCGGCGCCCGGGAACTCGGGCAGCGACGGCGCGCCTCCGGCCGTGGCCGATGCCGCCGGGGCCGGCGGCGGCGGAAGCTTTGCGGTGCCGTTCGTCGTCGATGCGGCGGCGGCCGGTTTCAGCGGAGTGCCCGTCGCTCCGGTTTGGGGAACGATCGCGGCCGTAGCTTCTCCGTCGGCGTCGTCGGACGAACGCGTCATCAGAAACACCGCGACGCCGATGCCGACGAGCGCGACGACGGCCCCGGCGATGCCGAGCATCCGGAGCCGTTTCGACTTGTCGACGTCTTGGTGCGAATTCGGGTGAGTCGCATCCGCGTGGGGCGAGCCATCCCCTTTCGTTTTGCCGCCGTGATCGGTGTCGCCGGGATTAAGACGCTTGGCGCGGGCAATCTTCGGAGCGCCGCCGCCGATCGGCATCGACGGAAACACCGCTCCTTTCGGAACGAGAGAAGCCGCGGGGCCGGCCGCGGCGTAGACCGGCGGTATTGCTCCCGACGACGCAGTTCCCGGCGGCGCCGCGCCCGGCGGAAGCATACTCGGCGGCAATGCGCGGGGCGTACTGCCGGAGGTGCCACCCGTTGCGGCGCTCGCCGCCGGCAAACCGGCCAAAACGCCCGACGACTTGGAGCCGCTTTGCGAGCCGCTGCCGGAGTTCGAACCCGATCCGCTCCCCGAGCCCGGACCGAGCGCGCTCATTCCGGGCAATATGTTGGATGTGCCGGCATTGAGTTGCAGCGAGTTGAGATTCGACTCGTCATGGACCAGATCCTCAACGTTAACGACGATCGACGATTTTTCATCGTTCGCGCCGCTCAACATATTGTCCAGCGAAGTCACGATCTGCGCCATCGAAGGCGTCCGGTCGGCGATGTTTTTCGCCAACATCTTCCGATAGACGCGTTCGAGCATCTCCGGTACGTCGGGCCGCGCCGCGCGGAGCGATGGAATCGGCTGATCGCGATGCGCGAGAATTTTCTTGATCGTCGTGTCGGCGGCGTACGGCACCTTGCCGGTCAGCAGTCGGTAGAGCGTGCAGCCCAGCGCGTAGATATCCGAGCGATGGTCGGCGGTGCGCGTGTCTTGAGCTTGTTCGGGCGACATGTAGTCGACCGTCCCCATTACTTCGCCGCTGGCCGTGAGTTCGTCTTGTTCGGCGGCGGCGTCGGCCATCGGGTTGTCGATCCGCGCCAACCCCATATCGAGAATCTTGACGGTTCCCTTAGCGTCGATCAGCAGGTTCGCCGGCTTGATGTCGCGATGGATGATTCCCAAGCTGTGCGCATAGGCGAGTCCGCGCGCCGCCTGCAAAATCACGTTGATCGCTTGCTCCACGCCGAGCGGACCATGCTTGTTCAAGTAATCCGATAGGTCCTGTCCTTCGACATGCTCCATTACCAAATAGTGGAGCCCGCGCGATTCGCCGGCGTCGTACGCCGTGACGATGTTCGGATGCGTCAGCTTTGCGGCGACTTCTACTTCTTGATAGAACCGCTGCACCGCCTTTTGCGAACCGACGGCGTGCGGCGGCAGCACTTTGAGCGCGACGATGCGCTTCATCCGCCGATGCTGGGCCTTAAACACTTGCCCCATGCCGCCGGCGCCAAGCTTGTCGAGCACGACGTACTCGCCGAAGAGCAGTCCCTTAGCGCGACCCTGATACAAATTGATCGCTTGAAACTTGGTCAGCTTTCCTTGCTGTACCAATTTACGAACGAAGGCGTCGGCATCCGCCGCTTCTTGTTCCGGCGTCAGGCCTGTGCGGAGCGAAGTGACTTCGCCCGTCGAGAGAATGCCGTTCGACGAAAGGCTTTCGACGAATTGTCGAACCGTCATCGTCATGGTACGGCCGGGGCTAAGAGTGACGGACGGAAGAGAAAGGAACCCTCGGTGCTATTCTGGCCAAATGAAGTGCAGTGTGCAATTATTTTGAGGGGGGTGTGATCCGGAAATTCCCGGATTTGAGCGGCTTTAGGGCGTTCGCTCCTGTGTGGCCCAGCGACGCCATCCGGAGTTGGCTTCTCCCTCGCGTCGCTCTTTTTCCAATTCGTCGAGGCGGCGTGCCTCGGCTTCGACTGCCTCGGCTTCGGCACGTTGAGCCGCCAAACGCTGCGACTGAACGACGGTGATGATTCCCCACGCTAAGAGCGCGCCGAGCAAGCCTCCGCCGACGATGCCGACGCCGATCGCGCCGAAGGGGATTTTGAGCTTCTGACGCGGCTTCGAAGGCTGCGAACCTGGAGATACGTCTTTCATGGAAGCGTCTCCGCCTCAGCCGCGTTGCCGTCGGACTTGGCGGCAAGCTGTTTGCGCCACACCGCGGTACTTCGGTCGTAGAACTCTTGATACTTGCCGACTTCGATGGCCGCACGGGCCGCCGTGGTGAGGCGTTGATAATAGGTTACGTTGTGAATAGAGAGGAGGATTGGCCCCAGCATTTCTCCCGCCATGAATAAATGTCGCAGATAACCCCGGCTATGACGACACGCCGGACACGGGCAGCCCTCTTCCAGCGGTCGATCGTCCCGTTCGTGCACCTTATTACGCAGCCGTACTTGTCCTTGGTCGGTGAACGCCAGGGCGTTGCGGCCGTTGCGGGTCGGCATCACGCAGTCGAATAGATCGACTCCGCGATGAATGGCCTCGAGCAGGTCGAGCGGCGTGCCGACCCCCATCAGGTACCGCGGCTTCTCGCGCGGCATGACCGGCGTGACGACGTCGAGCACGGCGTACATTTCCGCGGGCGTCTCGCCGACGCTCAAGCCGCCGACGGCATAGCCCGGGAAGTCGAGTTCGGCGAGTTGTTCGGCGCAACGCACGCGGCGCGCCGGATCCAGCCCCCCTTGAACGATCGCGAATTGTGCTTGGTCGTCCCGTGTGGCGGCCTTCCGGCAACGCGCGGCCCAGCGAATCGTGCGCTCCATCGCGTCGTCGATCACTTCGTCCGGGGCGGGGAGCGCCACGACATGATCGAGCACCATCGCCACGTCGCTGCCGAGCGCCTCTTGAATCGCCACGGCGCGCTCCGGCGAAAGATGCACGAGGCTCCCGTCGATGTGCGAGCGAAACACGGCCTCGGCTTCCGTGACCTTCGTCATTTGCGCGAGGCTGAACAGTTGAAAGCCGCCGCTGTCGGTGAGGATCGGCCCGTCCCAAAGCATGAACTTATGCAAGCCGCCGAGCGCGCGTACGGTTTCCTCGCCGGGGCGGAGCGCGAGGTGATAGGTATTGCCGAGCACCATTTGTGCGCCGGTTGCCCGCAGCTGATCGGCCGTGATCCCCTTCACCGTTCCTTGCGTGCCGACCGGCATAAACGTCGGCGTCTCCACCG
>CAZWDN010000053.1:0-15354 GCA_964633125.1 uncultured Pirellula sp.
GCCGTTGCGCCGCGCGGCGCCGCCGCCCCCTCCGCCGCCGGCCGCCGTGGTCGAGCCGGAATACGAAGACGTGGTGGAAGAGGTCGTCGTCGAAGCGCCGCCGCGAACTATCGTGCATACGAAGCGCCTCGGCTATCCGGTCGTGCCGCTGTGGAACCCGGCGACTCCCTTCGCCGGGGCCGAATGGCAGGCGACGATCGAGGACCAAACCGGCGAAGTCGTCATTTCCGCCAACGGCAAGCACTAGGGGCAAAGTCGGAAGTCGGAATGCAAAAGGCAGATCGGAACGGTACACTCAAGCGGTACGCCGCTCGTCCGACGTTTTGCGTTTTGACTTTTGCTTCTGACTTTCCTCCATGCGTCTCTACATCATTCGACACGCTTGGGCGGGCGATCCGGGGCCCGAGTGGCCTGACGACGCCGAGCGTCCGCTGACGGACGACGGCAAGCGCCGGTTTCGCCAAGTGGTCGACGCGCTCGGCGAGCGCGGATTCGCGCCGCGGCTGATCGTCACGAGTCCGTACGTACGCGCGCGGCAAACGGCCGACATCCTCGTCGACCGCTTGGAGCCGACGCCCGAATTGCACGTGCTCGACGCGCTGCGCTGCGGTTCCGATTTGAAAGGGGCCTTGCGCTGGACCGCGGCGCGCACGGAGTCGGAAGTCGCTTGGGTCGGCCACATGCCGGACGTCGCGGAGATGACCGCGGCGCTGATCGGCGACGGCGGCGCGGCGCTCGATTTCAGTAAAGGAGCCGTGGCTGCCGTCGATTTCGAAGGCCCGCCCGCCGCAGGCGCAGGTGTCTTGCGCTGGTTCGTCACGGCGAAGTTGCTCGGCTGCTGACGCCGGATTGCCGTGAAACGGCGGCAACATGTCACCCGTCGGGCGGTTGTCGCTCCGCCGGGCTCCACCTAAGATGGTGATACGCGAGAGCGACTTGGCTCGCGCGCCTTGCCGTTTTCCGCAACTTGCCGCACCGCTATGTCGTTTGATCGCCAGAACGAAGACGAACTCTATCAGGAACACATCCTCGATCACTACGAGGATCCGTTTCATCGCGGTCGTTGCCCGCATACGACGCACGCGCATGAAGACGACAACCCGCTCTGCGGCGACGTCGTGCGGATCGAGCTCGACATGGAAGGGGACGCCTCGCGCATCGCCGACGCCTACTTCAACGGCGACGGCTGCTGCATCAGCCAAGCGTCGGCTTCGATGCTCGTCGAACATGTGATCGGCAAGTCGATCGACGAGGTGAAGAACTTCAAGGCGGAAGACATGCTCGCGCTGTTCGGCGCCAAGCTCACGCCCAATCGTCAGAAGTGCTGCCTGCTGTCGTGGCGCGTCTTGCAGCAGGCGATCTATTCGCCGATGGGCTCGATCGACGTCGACGCGCCCCCCGGCGATTTGCCGGGCCCTCCGCGGACTCTCGGCCAAGCCGAGGCCGAAGACGCCGCCGCCGATGCGGCCCGCCGCGGCAACGCCCCGTAGACCGTTTACCGCGAAAGCTCCGTACCCCCATGCCGACCGCCGTTTCCACGACTCTCGCAGCAGCGGCTTTCGACCCGGAATCGATCCGCGCCGATTTCCCGATACTCCAAACGCGCCTCCACGCCGGCGCCGCCGGCGGCTCGGGCGTTCCGCTCGTGTACCTCGACAACGCCGCCACGACGCAGCGCCCGCGGCAAGTCATCCAGTCGCTCGTCGACGTCTATGAAAAGCATTACGCCAACGTCCACCGCGGCATCCATTGGCTGAGCGATCAGAGCACCGATCTCTACGAAGAAGCGCGCGAGAAGACGCGCGTCTTCATCAACGCGGCGCATCGTGAAGAGGTGATCTTCAGCTACGGCACGACCGAGGGCATCAACCTCGTCGCCCGCAGTTGGGGCGACGCCAACGTGCGGGCCGGCGACGAAATCCTCCTCAGCGAGATGGAGCACCACGCCAACCTCGTTCCCTGGTACCAGCTCGCCGAGCGCACCGGGTGCAAAGTGCGGCACTTGCCGATCACCGACGACGGCCAACTCGTGCTCGATGCGTTGCCGAAAATGCTCACCGAGCGCACGAAGCTCGTCGGCGTCACGGCGGTGTCCAACGTGCTCGGCACGGTCAATCCGCTGCCGGAGATCATTCGTCAAGCTCACGCGGCCGGCGCGAAGGTTTTGGTCGACGCGGCCCAAAGCGTGCCGCATATGCGCACCGACGTGCAGGCGCTCGATTGCGATTTTCTCGCCTTCAGCGGCCACAAAATGCTCGGCCCGTCCGGCGTCGGCATCCTCTACGGCAAGCGCGAGTTGCTCGACGCGATGCCGCCGTTTCTCGGCGGCGGCAGCATGATTCGCCGCGTGCGGCTCGACGGCTTCGAGCCCGCCGACCTCCCGGCGAAGTTCGAGGCGGGCACGCCGCCGATCGTCCCGGCCATCGGCCTGGGCGCGGCCATCGACTATTTAAACAAGATCGGCCTCGACGCCGTCCACGCGCAAGAATCGCTGCTCACGCTCAAAGCGCATGAAGTGCTCGAAGGGCTGGACGCCGGCGTGCGCTTCCTCGGGCCTGAGCCGGCGAAGAAGGCCGGCATCGTGAGCTTTACGATGAAGACGATGCACGCTCACGACATCGCCCAATTGCTCGATCGGGCCGGCGTCGCCGTGCGGGCCGGGCACCATTGCACGATGCCGCTGCACAAGCGGCTCGGCGTCACGGCCAGCGCCCGCGCGAGCTTCTACTTTTACAACACCACGGCCGAGGTCGAAACGTTCGGCCGCGCGTTGGGCGAAGCGTTGCGCATCTTCAAGCGGAAGTAACCTCCCATGCCGCAGCCGCCGCGCCAGTTTTCGCCGGGTCGCGTCGTGCGCGGCGCGGTTGTTTGCGTCGGCATCTTGTTCGCCGCTCTGGGCCGGCCCCCCGAGGCTCGTGCCGGCGGCAGCGCCGAAACCGTTTTCCTCGTCGTGAACGAGCGGAGTTGGTCGTCGCTGTCGATCGCCAACCACTACATCCGTCTGCGCGACATCCCCGCGAGCAACGTTTTCTATCTGCATTGGGAAGACGACAACGAACGCATCGATTCCGAGACGTGTCGCACGAAGTTGCTCAAGCCGGTGTTCGGGGAGATTCGCCGTCGCGGGCTCGCGGACCACATCGACTACGTCGTCTATTCGGCCGACTTTCCGTGGCTCATCGATTGCACGGCGGATCCGACGCTGGAAACCATGCCCCCCGTGCTCGCGCCGCAAGCTTCGCTCACGGGCGTGACGTTCTTCCACGAGTGGTTCGTCAATCGCCAGAACGACTATCGTTTCTTTCGCGCCAACGGCTATTACCGACCGTATGCGGAAAAGTCCGTGCCGTCGTCGCAAGGCTTCCGCGCTTGGTACGGTTGGAACGAAGAGGGCCGACTGCTCGAAGCCGGCGGCATGAACTACGTGCTCTCCGCAATGCTCGGCGTAACGAGCGGGCGCGGCAACTCGACGGGCGAGGTGATGCAGGCCCTGACGGCGGCCGTGAAGGCCGATTACTCGAAGCCGGTCGGCAAGATGTACTACGCCAAGAACGACGACATTCGCTCGTCGACGCGGCATGATTTGTTTCCGCTCGCCGTCGAGGCGATCAAAAACGAGGGGGCCGACGCGGAGATCGTCGAAGGGACGCTGCCGAACAATCGGCCCGACGTGCTCGGCCTGATGACCGGCACGGCGGAATTCAACCTGCCGGCCTCCCGCACGAAGCTGCGTCCCGGCGCCATCGCCGAAAATCTCACGAGCCTCAGCGGCATTATGTACGAGCCGTTCGGGCAGACGCCGATCAGCGAGTTTGTGCGCGGCGGGGCGGCGCTAACGGCCGGACCGATCCATGAGCCGTTCGCCGTGCCGGAGAAGTTCGCCGATCCGTTCATCCAGTTGCACTACGTGCGCGGCTGTACGGCGGGCGAGGCCTACTATCAGGCGACGCACGGACCGTACCAAATGTTGGTGCTCGGCGATCCGCTCTGCAAGCCTTGGGCGCGACCCGCCCCCGTGGCGCTCGACGGAATTCGTACCGGTGAGACGGTCGCAGGCATCATTCGATTCTTGCCGACCGGCGGTTTCGAAGGGGGAGCTCCCGTCTCGCGGTTCGAACTGTTCATCGACGGCCTGCTCTACACGAAGTGCCTGCCGGGCGAAGGTTTCATCCTCGACACGCGCGCTCTTGCCGACGGCCACCACGAGCTTCGCGTCACGGCAATCGGTAAAGAACCGCTCGAATGGCGCGCCGGGAGCGTCGTAACGCTGGTCGTCGCCAATCGACAAACCCAACTGACGCTCACGCGCGACGGCGAGAAGGACGCGCCGCTAAAATGGGGCGAACAGGCCGTGCTCAATGTCGCATCGCAAGGAGGCGCGCCCCCCTTGGCGATCGTCGTTATGCAAGGCACTCGCCGCGTCGGCCAGGTTGCCGGAGCGAACGGCGAGGTACGTTTCGATCCCCGACTGCTCGGCGTCGGCCCGGTGCGGTTGCAGGCCTTTGCGCTGGGGGCCGTGGGCGGCAAGGGCGACGTCGTCAGCGCCCCGCTGGAACTTTACGTCGAACCGAGCGATCCGTTGCCGACCTTCACGATCGAAGGAGGCGCGAAGTTTGCGCCCGGCGCGCTGCTCGCCGTCGGCAAGAAGCCGGTCGAGACGCTGCAAACGCAAGCCTTCGACCATTGCTTGCGCGAGGCGAAGGTCGCCGCCGGCGAATCGTTTGAGATCACGGGCATGTTCAACGTCGAAGAAGACGGCGTCTATCAGTTTCACCTGCGACACGCCTTGCAACTCCAGGTGTTGGTCGACGACAAGCTGCTGTCCGACGCCGAACATGCCCGCTTCACCATCGACTACGTTCCGGTGCCGCTGGCGACGGGCCTGCACAAACTGACGCTCCGAGGAAAGGTTTTGAAACAGCCCGGCCTCGACGTGCGCTTCGGCCTGCGAGGGTTGCGCGCGATGAGCCCCGCCTCGATGTCGCACGTGGCGAAGTAGAAAGATGATGGACGATCTCGAAGCCTTTTCGCACCAGCACTTCATGCGGCTTGCCTTGCGCGAGGCGGAGCGAGCCTACTTAGAGGACGAAGTGCCGGTCGGGGCGGTGATCGTTCACGGCGAGAACATCATCGCCGCGGCGCACAACCAACGAGAGCAGCTTCACGATCCGACGGCCCATGCCGAAATGATCGCCATTACGCAGGCCGCCGAAGCGCTCGGCAGTTGGCGGCTCGACGCCTGCGTGCTCTACGTGACGCTCGAACCTTGCCCGATGTGCGCCGGCGCGATCATCCAGGCCCGCATCCCGTGGGTCGTCTACGGCGCGGCCGACCCGAAGGCCGGCGCCGTGGATTCTCTGTTCCACCTGTTGCAAGACGCGCGCCTCAACCACCGCTGTCAAACCACGGCCGGCGTGCTGGCGCCCGAGTGCGGCGACATCTTGAGCCGGTTCTTTCAAGAGAAACGCCGGCTGGGAAAAAAGTAAGGCAAGTGCGTCGAGTGCCGACTGCACTCACACGCTGCGTTCATTGCTCCCCTCGCCCCTTGCGGGAGAGGGGCCGGGGGTGAGGGGTACCGTCTGCAACGCGCGCCAAATCACCTCGGCGACCGTATCCCAATCTTTCCAAACGTCGTGATTCCAGAAGCGCAGCATGCGAAAGCCTTGCGACTCAAGCCGCGCCGTGCGCTCGGCATCGTAAGGGCGCTGGAGCGTATGTTGCCCGCCGTCGAGTTCGACGATCAAGCGTTCGTCGAAGCAGACGAAATCGACGATGTATGAACCGAGCGCCACCTGACGACGAAACTTGTGGGCCTTGAATCGCCTATCGCGCAAACGCGACCATACGAGCCGCTCGGTTTCCGATTGTCTACGACGCAATTCGCGCGCGTAGTCTTCGGGCGCAGGCATCTTTGATCTCGCAGTTACGGAGACCCCTCACCTCTAACCCCTCTCCCGCAAGGGGCGAGGGGGAACTTGTGCATCGCCGATTATTGTTCGAGCACGCAATGGGTTCAATGATCTATACGCGCTATGCGCGGTCGATTGCGCCACAGAGAATTGCAGTGCGAGGAGTTGATAGGTGCTTTCAACTATTCTCCCCTCGCCCCTTGTGGGAGAGGGGCCGGGGGTGAGGGGTAGAACCCAACATCCGCACTGAATGTGGCACGAGGCCGTTGGCGCAACTTTCCATTATTGGTTTCCCCAACGGCGCGGTTCCCGACATATACTCCCTCACCCCTAACCCCTCTCCCACAAGGGGCGAGGGGAAACGGATCGTTCACTTGCCACCGTGAGAACATCTCGTGCTGCAAGTCGGCCCGTTACCGGAGAAACTCCGGCAGCATGTTGCGGAGGCGGTCGCGTAGGCCGGGGGTTTCCGGCGCGGGTGCCGGGGGGGCGACGCGGCGCTGCGGAGCCGGGCGTTCGGCGGTGAGAATGTTTGGGTCGCCGGTCGCTTCCACGGGGGCGTACTCCAAGAGGAACTCCGGCCAATAGCCGTCGAGCAGTCGCGCGCATTCGCCGAGTTCGCCGCGGCGCAGCTTCAACTCGGCCAGCGTAATCAGTTTCGAAAACTGCAATCGCTCCGCTTCCGTGAAATCCAGATCGGTCAGCGCGACGTCGTCGAGATCGACTTGGCCCGGGCCGGTGAGTTCGAAGCGAATTCGGAGTCGCTCGCAGCCGTCGGCCGGCAAATCATGAATCTGAAACACATATTGTCGCCATTCACCGGCGGGCGCGGCGTTCGCCGAATCGCCGCCGATGGTTGCGAAGCGATAGATGTCGGGTCGCGCGGAGCCGTCGGCCGCCACGCCTTCGAGCGCCAAACGCAACGGCGCGCTTGTGCCGTCGCCGACGCGGACCCACACCGACAACGCGACGCGCCCTTGCGGATCGACGGCCACGGCCTCGCCGACGATCACCGCGCCGGCGGCATCGGTTGCGCCGAGGCGCGCACAGCTTTGACCGCCGTGCGGCTGGGCGGCGACCGTTTGAAACGTTCCTGTTTCACCGAGCCGCGACCACCCGACGGCTGCGATCTCGTCGCCGACGGCCGGTTGCTCGAAGCCGGGATCAACAAGGCTCACCGGCGCGGCCGCGCGCTGCAGCGCGGTGGCGCCCGACCAGAGCCGACGAATGCGCGCTGCGAGTTCAGCGGCGACTTCGGGAGCCGTTTCGATCTTAGGCTGCGAGAACGACACGCCCGGCGCCAAGAACACGCCCCCGACGACGTCGTGCGGTTCGAGCCGCGCTTGCCAGATTCGGGTGCCGGGCGCGGCCGTCGGGCGATCGCCCGCTTCGGTGTGCCAGCCGGCTTGTTTCGAAGAATGGGCAAAGCCGCGCCACGCGCAACTCACGCCGGCGCGCACCTCGAGCGTTACGGTCACCGGCCACGCGGAGTCGTTCGCCGCGTAGAGATACGTGCCGTCCGGTCGGGCCAGCGTGCGCAGAGCCAAGTAGCTCGGAGCGCCCGGCAACGTCGTGAACTTTTCCGCCGGCAGCGCGCGGAGCACGCCGGCGAAGCGCCTCAGCTCCTCTTCCTGACCGAGCGGCAGCAGCCAGCCTCCTTGGGCGACGGCGAGCGCATCGAGCGAAGCGAGTTGATGCACGAGGGCCCGACGACCGCCGACGCCGGCCGGCGCGAGCGTCGATACGATGCGCAGCTGCGACGGCTGATACGGGCTCTTGGCGTCGAACGACGCGAGCCGGCCGGATTGCGACTCATGGAAGAGCAGGCCGGCCGGCTCGGCTTGCGCGCGCGCCGCGGCGTCGAGCGCTTCGCTCCGATTGATTTCAAACGATTTGCCGCGAACGGCCGCCGATTGCGACGCGGTCGCTTGATAAGGGCGCATCCAGACGACGCCCGGCAGCCGCGCCAGCTTCGCGGGGTCGACGCCCGACTCCAGCAGCGCCAGTTCGGCCGCGGCGGTCGGCGGCAGCGACGGACGCAGCCGGGCCTCGACGTCGGGCCGATCCCAACCGTGTGCGCCGATGAGAAATAGACGACGGTTGGCGCGACCGGCGGCCGCGACGGACTGCAAGCGGCCGTAGAACGCCGTGAGCGCATCGGCGCGCCACGCGAGCCAAGCCGCGCGATGTTCGTCGACGACGTACGAAGCGAGCTCCGCCTCGGAGCGATTCGGCGGCAGCACGATGCCGGCGGCTTGCGCGAAGCGGCGCAGCGAAGCGAAATCCGCGCCGTAGTCGAGCCCGGCGAGTTGCGTGTAGCCGTCGGCGGAAAGTTGCAGCCCGAGGCCGGTGAACGAGGTATGCGCGCCGTAACGTTCGACGAGTTCCGCGACGACCGCGGCGAGCTCTTGTTCGACCTCGGGGCGGAGCGGGTCGTAGAGCGGCGCGGCGGCGTCGGCCGTGCGCGACGTGGTGCGCCGCGGCGCGACCGGATCGGGCGACCGCGCCTCGCACGCGCGGCGGCGCCGGTCTTCGAGACCGGCGAGCGGAGAGGTCAGTTGCAACGTCGGCACGAGCCGAAGCCCTTCGCGGTCGAACATCCGCAGCAACAGTTCCAGCACGTCTTTTCGCAGAGGGTCTTGGCCGGAGTGGAAGAAGACGCCGTCGTCGTAGCGCGGCGTCGCTTGCAGCCGCGCGCCGGGATAAATGGCGCCGCCGTCGGCCGCGACGGTGATGATCGCGCCGTTGTAGCCGGTGTGCGCGAGGTACTCGACGAGTCGTCGCGAGCCTTCGTAAAACGTGACCCAATCGTCGAGCGTGCGACTCGGGTCGTCCCCCGATTCGTCGAGCGCGGCCGTGTGCGAGAAGTTTTCGGGAAACAGCGGTCGATCATAATAGGCGGCGAGCAGGCGGCCTTCGGCGCGGGCTTCGGGCAGGTGGGCCTGCGCGAGCGACGCCGGATCGCCGGCGGTCCACGGACGCGGGACGAGCGGAGCGGCGCGGCTGCCGAGCAAACGCAGTTTGCCGTAAACGGCGGGAGCGTCGGCGCGGCGATTGGTCACCACGACGAGCGGCGCCGCGGTTTGCGGCCAAATGACGAACCGGCGCGTCAGCCGGCGCGGCGACGGCTCGACGTCGGCGGCGTCGAGGAAGATGCCTTGATCGACCCCCAACGGCACGACGGCGCCGGCCGCATTAGGTTCGACCAAGCTCACGCCGAGCGATTGCGCGACGTCGGACGGGTATTCGATTTCCAAGAAGTGCGGCGTGCCGGGGCGCGCGACGGCCAGCGGATAGGCTTGCCACGAAAGATCGTCGACCATCGGCTTGCCCGCCGCGTCGAGCGACGGCGGCAACTCGAGAAACAAGCCGGCCGCGGTGCGCCGCGCGCGTACCTGACAGTTGCCCAGCGGACCGCGCCGCATGTTCGTCGGCAAGGCCGCGCTCTTCGCGCGTTCCCACCAGCCGGGGCTCAGCGGGTCGAGCTCTTCGATCAGGTGCGGCTCGGGAGCCCGATGATGCAAGTCGCGATGCGGCGCTTGCGGCGAAAGCACCACGACCTGCACCTTGCGGCGCTCGGTCGGCGCCGCGCGGCGGAGGCGGCTCGTGAGGTCCCGTCGACCGAGTTCCAGCACGATGTCGTACACCCCTTCCGCTTCCGGCAGATGGAGCGAAAGCGGAATCGACGGCCACGCGCCGTCGTCGGCCGGAACCGAGACGTCGGTCGTGTCGCTCCAGAGGGCCTTCGGTTGCCGCGCCGCCTGCAGCGAGGCGGTGAGTACGAGCGGCGTCGCCGCGTCGATGCCGAGCAAGTGCGGGTGGATGTTCATGTCGAACACCTCGCCCGGGCCGAAGATCACGTGGTCGCGCTCGAGCCGTACTTGGAGGCGGTCGCCGGGCGCGCGACGGGCCGAAATCCGATTGCCGCCCGATGCGGGAAGCTCGGCGTGAAACGTCTTCTGCAATACGTCGGCCAACGGGATGCTCACGACCGACCGCGGATCGGCGTCGCCTATCGTGCCCGGCTGCAGTCGCCATTGGAGCACGGCGTCGCGCGGCGCGGTGATCGTAAGGTCGACGCCGTCGTACACGCGCGGGTCGCGCGCGGCGACGACGAGGCGCCCGTCTTCCAGGAACATACTGCCGGGTTCGTCCGGCTCGAGTCCGAGCGGCGCCGGTTCGGAGATCGTGCCGCCGTCGACTTGTAAAACGCCGCGATAAGTTTGCGGATCGCCCCCGCCCCACTCGATACGGAGACGCGTGACGATCGGTCGGCCCGGGTTCGCGGCGGTCGCGGGAGTATCCGCGGGAGCCTCGTTCGGTGCGGGAGGGCGGAGCGCGTCGCCGAGCTCTTGCACGATGCGCGGCTGCGTCGCGGCTTGCGGCGCGCTAGGTTCCGAATCGTCGGATTTCGCCGCGGCAATTGCCGGGTCGGCGGCAGGCGCGCGAATTCCGCACAGCGCGACGCCCGACAGGGCGACGAACCGGAGCAGGCGCGCGAGTTGCGGACTTCCGTGTCCGAGCATGGCCGGCCGAAGGGAAAAGTGAAACGTCGGCGAGAGATTCGCCGTTGCCGAAAGCGTGCGTCATGCAGTCGCGGCAAACCGCGAGAGTATAGTAGGCGGCCGGTGCATCTCCTACCCCGTAGATCGCAGCGCAGCCGGCGTTGCCGGCGGTCGATCGAAACTTGAGGTCGTTATGCCCGACCGTACGCAACGTCGCGGCTGAGCGGTACGGGAACGGCGCCGGCAAAGACGGCTGCTTGCCCGTCGACGGCCGCTTGCCGCAATTGCTCGACGACGTCGACGCATCGGTCGGCCACGTCGTTGACTTCCCACGCGTCGTCGGGCTTGGCGAAGAGTTCGTCCGGCGGCGCTTCTTCGGCCGCGTCGACCGCGCCCTGCGGCGCGCCGATAGGCGACGTACGGCAACGAAGGTACCAGGCAGGCGTGCGAATACCGAACTCCGCCGGCGCCCCGACCGCGGCGACCGGACCGACCACCAACGCTCGATCGCGCCACACGGTCGTCGGGTCGTCGACGAGCGGGAGCACGCTCCGGGGCCGAAGAGCCCGCGCGGCGTCGACGTCGGTCGCCGCCGGCGTCGGAGAATCGTCCGCGGTTTCGCAAAGCTCCGCGAGCGTAAAGTACCAGTCGCTCGCCTGCACCAAAGCTTGGCTGCGGCGCAACCGTCCGCGGCCGCCGGGCGAGCGCACGATGGCGGGAGTCTGCACGAGCTCGCCGTAAAGCCGGTCGTCGAATACGCCGACCGCCGCGTGTTCGCCCAACGCGATGCCGCGCGGCGCAAGCAGCACGACGGCCGTGTCTGCGGCCAGGCCCGTTTCGTCTAGATGTTCGAGCAAACCGCCGAGGCACGCGTCGAGCAACGCGACCTGTCCGGCGTAGGCCTGCGCGACGCCGAACCGCCGATCGAGATCAGCGTCGTCCGGCAACTCCTCATGCGGCACGGCGGTGAACTCCGGCGGCGGCGGATCGTCTTCTTCGGCGTAGCGATTGCGATACTCGGGCGGCGCGTCCCAAGGTCCGCCGAGGCCGCGCGTATGGACCCAGAGAAAAAACGGCGCGACGTCGGGCGTGAGGCGGTCGATCGCCTCGGTGAGGATGCGGGCCGCGAACGTCGCTCCGGCGTCGGCGGCCGGCGGGCATTCGCTCGGCGGGGCTTCAAGCTCCACGACGTCGTCGAAAGCGGCGCCGGCCGAATGCTCGGCCACGAGCGGCTCGTCGGTCACGAGAATGGTGCGCTTGCCGCTCCCGCGAGCTCGTTCGATCAGTGTCGGCAACGGCGCGTGCGGCGCGTTCAGACGGCTTTGCAGAACGCTCGTGCCGCGCCAGTAGCAATCGTAGGTCTCGGCGAGATCGGTCGATTCGGCCAATGCCTGCGCAAACATGAAGCCTTCGGACGCCAAGCGATCGATGGCGGGCGTGGCGACCCACGTGTTGCCGTAGCAACCCAGGTAGCCCCAGTGGAGACGATCGACGACGACGCAGACGATATTCATAGCGACGGATTCTACCAATCACTGCGGCGAGTTGTCGGAAGTTTTTAGCGACACCGGTTTTCCTCGAACCAGCGCGAGGTTAGAACGTCTCTATGGAGCGACGTTTTTGCTCTCGTTTCCATCGTCGGCGGACCGTGATGATCGATTGGCTGCCTACCGTTTCGCCTTGCGCCCTGTTGGCCGCCTCCGGCGCCGCCGCCGCTTCCGCCGCTTCCGCCGCGCACGATCACCAAGCCTTCTTGCAGACCCTCGTGCTCGTGCTCTGCGCGAGCGCCGTCACCACGGTGTTGTTCCATTGGCTGCGGCAGCCGGTCGTGCTCGGCTATTTGCTGGCGGGCTTCGTCGTCGGGCCGAACTTTCCGCTGGTGCCCGTCGAGGTGGCCGACCCCGGCGTCGTGCAGACCCTCGCCGAACTCGGCGTGATCTTGCTGATGTTCAGTTTGGGGATCGAGTTCAGCTTGCCGAAGTTGCTGCGCGTCGGCGGCACGGCGGGATTCGTCGCGATCGTGCAATGCAGCTTCATGATTTGGATCGGCTACCTGACGGGTCAGGCCTTCGGGTGGTCGAAGCTCGCGAGCATTTACGGCGGCGCCGTCATCGCCATTTCCAGTACGACGATCATCGTCAAGGCGCTGGAAGAGCAGAAGATCAAAGAAAGGTACACGCAGATCGTTTTCGGCGTGCTGATCGTCGAAGATCTCATCGCTATTTTGCTCCTCACCATCTTGCGACCGCTCGGCGGCGGCGACACGCTCTCGCCGTTCGAAGTGGTGACGACGCTCGGCCGTCTGCTGTTCTTCCTCGCCCTGTTCATGTCGATCGGTCTGCTGACCGTGCCGCGGATCATGCGCGCGGTGGTGAAGTTGGAGCGGGGCGAAACTACGGTCGTGGCCGGCGTCGGGCTGGCGTTCGGCCTCGCGTACTTGGCCGAGCAATTCGGCTACTCCGCGGCGCTGGGCGCGTTTCTCGCGGGAAGCCTCGTCGCGGAGTCCGGCGTGGAACGCACGACCGAACACCTCGTGCAACCGGTGCGCGACGTCTTCGCCGCCATCTTCTTCGTTTCGGTCGGCATCATGATCGACCCCGCGCAGATCGCCGCGCATTGGGTCGTCGTCGTCGCATTCCTGTTCGCAGTCGTGTTCGGCAAGCTCTTTTCCGTCACGCTCGGCTGCCTGCTCACGGGTCGAAGCGTGCAGACCTCGGTGAAGTGCGGCATGTGCTTGTCGCAGATCGGTGAATTCTCCTTCATCATCGCCGCGGTCGGGCTCGCCACCGGCGCGACCGACCATTTGCTGTACTCGATCGCCGTGGCGGTGTCCGGCATGACGACGCTGCTCACCCCCTGGCTCATTCGCGCCGCCGACGGCACCGCCTCGTTCATCGATCGTAAACTGCCCCGCCGTATCCAAACGTTCCTCGGGCTCTACGGATCCTGGGTCGCTCAGCTCGGTGCCGGACCCGTGGACGCTCGGCGTTTGCGCATCCGCCGTTTGGTGCGCTGGCTGGCCGTCGATGCGACGTTTCTCGCGGTCATCGTCGTCGGCACGTCGCTCCAGATGAGCGATTTCAGCTCCACGGTCCAGGGGTCGCTCGGCGTCACGCAGCGCGCGGCCGAAGTTCTCACGGCGGTCGGCGCGCTGGTCGTCGCGGCGCCGTTCCTCGTGGGCCTGTTGAGCGTGGCGCGAATTCTCGGCTTTGAAATCGCCGGCCTCGCATTCCCTCCGGCGACTTCGGCGCTCGACTACGCCGCCGCTCCGCGCAAACTGCTCGTGGTCACGGTGCAACTGGCGATCGTCGTCGTAGTCGGCCTGCCGCTGGTGGCGATCACCCAGCCGTTTCTGCCGCCGCTCCCCGGCGCCGTCGTGCTGCTGCTCGCACTGTCGCTCTTGGCCGTTTCGTTCTGGCGCGGCGCGGCCAATTTTCAAGGCCACGCCAAGGCCGCGGCGCAGCTCATCGCCGAAGCGCTCGCGCGGCAAACTCGCGACGAACGTGCTCAGCACGTCGCCGCCAATCCTTTGGCCGAAGTCAATCGCATGATGACCGGCCTCGGCTCGTCGATTCCCATCGCGCTCAAGCCGGGCAGCCCGGCCGTCGGACGCACCTTGGCCGACATCAACCTGCGCGGGCTCACGGGAGCCACGGTCGTCGCCATTCAGCGCGGCGCGGAAGAGGCGGTCGTCGTGCCCGCGGGCAACGAGCGCTTGCTCGCGGGCGATCTGTTGGCCGTCGCGGGCACGGAAGAAGCGCTCGATGCCGCGCGGCGCTTGTTGGAGCCGGGCGAACCGGCGTCGGCCGTCGCATCGTCTGCGTGAGCGTTGCGTTAAATCGCCGTAAAACAGGGCGTTTACGCAGTGTTGCGCGCCGTCTCGCACGAGCGCGGGCCCTTGACTTCGCGGACGCGAATCGGATACTCACGAGAATCTATTCACGCCACCGGTTTGGTTAAGGAACCCTCGTCATGCGTCGTGCGAAAATCTCCATCATTGGTGCCGGCAACGTCGGTGCAACCTGCGCTCATTGGTGCGCCGCCGCCGAACTCGGCGACGTCGTCCTCCTCGACGTGCCGCAAACCGAAGGCATGCCCAAGGGCAAGGCCCTCGACCTGATGCAGGCCTCGCCGATCATGGGCTTCGACTCGAACATCGTCGGCACGACGAGCTACGACGACACGGCCGGCAGCGACGTCGTGGTCATCACGGCCGGCATCGCCCGCAAGCCCGGCATGAGCCGCGACGATCTGCTCGGCACCAACGCCAAGATCATGACGGCCGTCGCCACGGAAGTGAAGAAGTCGAGCCCCAACGCGGTGGTGATCGTCGTCAGCAATCCGCTCGACGCCATGGTGCAACGGGCCTTCCAAGTCACCGGCTTCGCGCCGCAAAAGGTCATCGGCCAAGCCGGCGTGCTCGACACGGCCCGCTACCGCACGTTCCTCGCGATGGAACTCGGCGTGAGCGTCGAAGACATTTCGGCCATGTTGCTCGGCGGCCACGGCGACACGATGGTGCCGGTGCCGAGTTGCACGTCGGTCGGCGGCATTCCCGTCACCCAACTCATCAAGCCGGAGCGCTTGGCCGAAATCGTGCAGCGGGCACGCGTCGGCGGCGCCGAGATCGTCGGCCTGCTGAAGACCGGCAGCGCGTACTACGCTCCGGCCGCGGCCACGGCGCAGATGGTCGAAGCGGTGATTCGCGACAAGAAGCGGCTGATTCCTTGCGCCGCCTATTGCGATAAGGAATACGGCGTCGGCGGCTTCTACGTCGGCGTGCCCGTCATCCTCGGCAGCAACGGCGTGGAAAAGATCATCGAGCTCAATCTCACCGCCCAAGAAAAGGCCGACATGCAAAAGAGCATCGACGCCGTGAAGGAACTGGTCGGCGCGATGGGCAAGATCGTCGGCTAAGCGAATCGATTTCGTCGTGCTTC
>CAZWDN010000053.1:15454-20634 GCA_964633125.1 uncultured Pirellula sp.
CTTTCGGTTTAGAGTCCGCTTGTTGCGGCGAGGAGCGCCGCACTTGCCAGGATGGCCGCGTGTCTTCGTGAGAAGTCGTTCTCCGCGAGACATGACGTGGAATCTTGCGTCTCATCCACCCGTTCGGGAAACATCCTGATGAATCGACTCGACTCGCTCCTCGAGCAGAGCGGCGCCGCCGAAGGCGCGCTGCGGCTCGATCACGATTTCGGCGCCGCCGTCGCCCGGCAACATCGAGGCGAACATCCGGCCACGGTCTTCGGACCGGTGCATTACGAGCGAAATTACGCATACCCCTTGCTTGTTTGGCTCCACGGAGCCGGGCACAACGAGCGCCAGCTCGTGAAAATCATGCCGCTGGTGAGCCTGCGCAACTACGTGGCCGTCGCTCCGCGCGGCACGCGCCTTTTCGACGGCGCGACCGAGTCACCGTCGCAGCGCGAATCCGCGCCGGTGCGCAATGCGTTCACCTGGTCGAAGCACGACGGCGATTTCGACGCCGCCGAACACTCCGTTTTCGACCTAATCGAAGAAGCCCGTCGTCAATATCACGTCGCGCGCCGCCGTATCTTTCTCGCCGGCAGCGACGTCGGCGGCACCATGGCGCTGCGGATCGCGCTGGCCCATCCCGATCTGTTTGCCGGCGTGCTCTCGCTCGGCGGCGCTTTTCCCTCCGGTCGGGCTCCGCTGGCCCGACTGGTCGAAGCCCGCCGCTTGCCGATTTTCCTCGCGCACGGGCGCGACGATGCGGCGTTTTCCGACGAAGCGGTCGGCGCCCAGTTGAAGCTCTTTCACGCCGCCGGCCTGCAAGTGAGCCTGCGACAGTATCCGGGCGGAGCAAGCCTCGCTCCGCGCATGCTCTCCGACATGGATCGCTGGGTTATGGATATCGTGACCGGCGGCGCGGCCCGTTCGGCGTAGACATCGCGCATCTCCCTGCGTCTCCCCTCGCCCCTTGCGGGAGAGGGGCCGGGGGTGAGGGGGCGAATCGACCATTCGCACTGCGCCAGAAGCGCGCTTTCGGCGCCGTCGTTTGTTCCCCGCTACGTGTTTGCTCACGCGCCTTGGCTTCCGCCGGAACCCCCTCACCCCTCTCCCACCAGGGGCGAGGGGAAATGAGACACGGCGTCTCCCGCAAGGGGCGAGGGGAAGAGAACTCCTCACCGATCGCGCCATCTGCGGCGCACATCATGCCGGCGGCGCGAGCCGCGCCGGCATCTCGACCGCGCGTCGGCCGGCGCTCGCTTCAACTTGAAGCAATCTTGACGCTTTGCGGCGAATCTGAGTACAAGTCGCCCGCATTTCCCAGTCTGACTGTTTGCGCGTCGTCGAATTACTTCGCCGCCGCGCAGGCGGCACGTCGCTCCGTCTCCTTCGCAGTTTTCCCGATCGATCACGCTTCGGCCTCGCTCGCGCTTGCGTGCGCGCGGGACTGCGGCATCGACGGTCGCGCTGTTCGAGTACCTCATGGCGAAAGCAGAAAAACCGGCCGATGCCGCGGCTCCCAAGCCGTCGCTCGTCGACAAGTTGCGAAACATTCGCAATTTGCCGACGTGGGTGCGCGAGCACAGCATCAAGGCGGCCGTCATTTTCTCGATCGTCTTCTCGCTCATGGGGGCCATGCTCTTCGCTTGGGCCGTGATGAGCGCCAAGCAACGCCAAGTGGCGCAAGAGCTCGCCTACAATCCCGACGACATTTACAAAGCGCTCGACGCCGGCGATTTGCCGCGCGCTCTGCAAATCGCCCAACATGTGGCCCGTTCCGGCAACGTGTCGGTGCATAACAGCGGCACTCCCGAGTACGTCTTCGGCGTCGCGGCGCTTCGCAAAGCAGATACGCCGCTCGAGGCCCAGCGGCATCGCGCCTACCAAATCGCCGCCCATTGGTTCGAAGAAGCCTACCATCAGGGCGTGCCCGTCGATCGCCGTCCGGAACTCGTTTATCTCACGGGCAAGAGCATGTACCTCGCGCGGCGCTACGCCGAAGCGGTGCCGCTCTTGCGCGAAGCGCTGCCGATCAACAAGCAATTCGCCTTGGAACTGCATCGCTACCTCGGTCGGGCGTTGTATTTGCAAGCGACGCCCGTATTCACCGAGTCGCTGGCGGAACTCACATTGCTGCTCGGCGAGAAGCGCGTCGATCCGCAAGATCGCTTGCGGGCGTTGGCCGATCGGGCGGAGGTGCTCTTGCGGTTGGGCCGGCTCGACGACGCTCGCGCCGACCTGAAGCAGATTCCCCCCGAGTCGCGAGAGTTCGCCGAAGGCGTGCTGCTGGAAGGCCGCATCCTGTTGCAAGAAGCGCGGCTGGCCGCGGGCATCCAAGGAGACGAGGCGCAGTTGTCGCCGTCGTCGGTGGAAGGCTTGCCGCAACTGACACCGGCGGCGGAAGAGAAGCTCAAGGCGGCGCTCGTCTGCGTTACGGAAGCCAAACGTCTCGACAAGCTGTCGTCGATTCTCACGCCGCAAGCGTACTATGTCGGGGGTTTGTGCGAAGACGGACTCGGCAACCTCGAGGCCGCGGCCGAAAGCTATCATCAGGCCTATCGTCGCGCGGTCGATTCGCCCGAAGGCTTCGCCGCGCGCGTGCAGGCCGCGCATTTGGCGCGCCGCCGCAATCGGGCCGACGACGCCGTGACGCTGTACGACGAAGTGTTGCGGGAACTCGGTCCGCCGGTGCGCTACAGCAATCGTTGGTGTTCGTTGCCCGAACTGCGCGCGCGCTTGCTCACGGCCTACCAAGACTTCTTCCATCGTAAACAGTTCGCGGCTTCGGCGCAGTTTGCGGATTTGCTGCCGCGCTTGCTGGATGAAGATCTGGCCGTGCAGTTTGCCGCCGATGCGCACGCCGCCTGGGCGCGGCAACTCGTCGCCGAAAGTCCTCAAGGGGAGTTCTCCGAACGGCATCCTCCGGAAGCGGTCCGGAATCAGTATCGCATCGCCGCGAAACTTCATGAGCGATTGGCCGAACTTCGCTTCACGCAACGCGACTACCCGGAAAACATCTGGATCTCGGCGAAGTACTATCTGCAAGGGCGCGACTACGACAACGCGGCTCGGCTGTTGCGAAAGTATCTCGACATTGAAACCCGCGCGCATCACGCCGAGGCGCTGGTCGGTCTGGCGGAAGTGATGCTGACGAAGGAAAAGCACGCCGAAGCCCTGGGCTTGCTCAAGCAATGCCTCGACACCTATCCGCGCGATGCGGCCGTGTTTCGCGCGCGGTTGCTGTTGGCGGACCTCTATATCGAGCTGAACCAATGGGATGAGGCGGAAAAGGCGCTCCTGGAGAATCTCAACTCCGATACGCTGACGCCCAACTCCGAAGAATGGCGCCGGTCGCTATTCGCGATCGGTCGCATCTTGTTCGACAAGGCCCGGTATCCCGAGGCCGCCGCCCGACTGGATGAGGCGGTCGAGCGATACCCCTCGGATCCCGACGCCATCGAGGCGCGGTATTGCGCGGGGGAAGCGCATCGTCGCGTCGCGCAGAAGACCGTCGACGAGGTGCCGGCCAACGCCCTGCCGGCCGAACGCGCGAAACTGATGCGCGCGGTCGCCGAGCAGTTCGAACGCGCTCTCAAGCGCTTCGACGAAACGATTCAAGCGGCCCGCACTCCGGACATCGTCCAAGGGGACGAAGCCGGCCGGATCGCCATGCTCCGCAACGCGCTTTTCGGTCGGGGCGCCATCTTGCACGCCTTGGGACGATACGAAGACGCGCTGAGGGCCTACCAAACCGCGATCGCCGCCTTTCCACAATCGCCCGCCGTGCTCGACGCCTACTTGCAGATGGCCGACTGTCATCGCAGGCTTGCGCGGCCGATCGAGGCCCGAGGGACCGTCGAACAAGCCAAGCTGGTGTTGAATCGTTTGCCGAAAGACGCGGCGTTCGAATCCGTAAGCAACTACACCCGCGAGGAATGGGGCAAGTTGCTTGATACGCTCAGTTCGCTTTAACCGCTTCGCCGTAGCCTTGTTTATGTGTCGCACGTTCTCCAGCCGCCGAAGTCGCTTATGACGCAGTCCACCACGAAGCTCGTCGAGTGCATGGTTCGCAAGCACGATTGCTTGACGCAACTGCTTGCGCTCGGCGCGCGGCAACGCGAACTCATCGAAACCGGCGAGATGACGCAGCTGCTCAACGTGCTCGCGGAGAAGCAGCGGAGCATCGCGTCGTTGCAAGAGTGCGAACAGGCCCTCGATCCGTTTCGCGGCGACGATCCCGACCGCCGCGTATGGGCCGGGGAAGCGGAACGCTTGCATTGCGCCGGCCTCGCGAGTCGGTGCGAACGAATGTTTGCAGAGGTGCTGGCCTGTGAGAAGCATTGTGAAGAGGCATTGCGCCGGCGGCGCGATGAAACGGCCGAACAGCTTTCCGCCGTGCATACCGGCGGAACGGTACATAGCGCGTATACCGACATGGGCCCCGCGTCCGCCTCGATTCTCGATCTTTCGGCCGAATTCTAAGGTGCTGCCATGAGCCAAGAACCATTTCGTGACGACTTCGCAGCGCGTGTTCCCGCCGCACCCGCCGGCGGTGCGGAACGGCACGAACTTCACGCGCCGACGATTCCTCTGCATCAATGGGAAACGATCATCGACGCTTGGCAAGAGGCCACGGCGCGCTTGGAGCAAACGCATGCCGCGCTCCGCGGCGAAGTGGCCCGGCTCAGCGACGAACTGGCCGTGAAGAATCGCGAACTGGCCCGGAAGAACCGGCTGGCCGACTTGGGACAGATCGCGTCGCACGTGGCGCACGAGGTTCGCAACAACCTGGTGCCCGTCTCGCTGTATGCCGGCGCGTTGCGTCGGCAATTGGCCGATCGACCGGAGTCGCTGGAAGTGTTGCAACGGATTGAAGGCGGCCTCACCGCGCTCGACGCCATGGTGCACGACATGCTCAACTTCACCGCCGAGCGCACGCCGAAGCCGACGCGCGTGCCGGTGCGCGAACTGCTCGACGAACTGCTGGCAGGCCTCGCCCCGCAATGCGCGGCGCAGGGAATCAAAGTAATCGTCGACGCCGCGCGCTCGCTCGTGGTCGAGGCCGATCGCGAAGCGCTGCGACGCACGCTGCTCAACCTCGTGCTCAACGCCGTGGATGCGATGCCCGCCGGCGGCGACTTGGTGCTCACGGCCGTCGATTGCCGCAACTACGTGGAAATCGAAGTGGCCGATTC
>CAZWDN010000054.1:0-20427 GCA_964633125.1 uncultured Pirellula sp.
AAGATCGTCGACCTCCGGCTCGAAGAAATGCTCGACGTCGATTACGGCACGAGCACCTATGCGAAATGGGCCGGACACATTCTCGGCATCGAACTGCAGCCGAAAGACTTCCGCGGGATGGACGGCGCCCAAGCCGAACGCCTGGCCCGCGACGAAGCGCAGCGGCAAATCGAGACGCAACTTTACGACGCCATCGAAGAGAATCTGCCCGACGGCGAAGACGAAAGCGAATGGAACTGGGAAGCGCTCGCGAAGTTCGTCGATGCCCGCTGGGGCTTGAGCTTGCGCGATCGTGATTTAAAGAAGGCGGGCCGCGCCGAAGTCGGTGAACTCATCATCGCCAAGGTTACCGAGGCGATCGAGCACCAAGACCTGACCGAAGGCGCGAAGTTCCTCGAGCGCAATTTCCCGCTGCAATCGGTTTGCGCCTGGATGCGGCAGAAGTTCTCGATCGAACTGACGCCCGACGAATTGCGCGGCCTGGATACGCCCACGGTCAAGAAGCTGATCTTGGATCGGGTCGTCGCGGCCTACCAAGAGAAGGAAGCCGAATACCCGGTGCTGGCCGGGCTCATGCACTTCTCCCGGGGCGGTCCCGCGGTCGATCCTTCGCAACGGCACATCGATCGCGAAGGGGTGCTCGCTTGGGCGCGCGAGCGGTTTCAGGTCGAACTGCATCTCGAAGATCTCAAGAACAAGCAGCGCGACGAGATCCGCGATACGCTCGTGGACAGCAGCCGTAAGTTTCAGTCGCAAGCCGATGCCGCGCTTGCCGACGCGAAGTCCCGTATTGAAAAGCTGTTTGATTCGGCCCGCGATCCGAATGCCGCGGCCGGCGAAGCGGCGGGCTCGAGCGACGCTCTGACGTCGCTCGTCGCATGGTTGCGCGATGATTTGCAAAGCGAGTTGAAGCTCGAAGATCTCGCGCCGCTTGCGCGCGAGCCGTTCGAGCGTCGGGTAACCGGCGCCGTGGAAGACTTCTATCGTCCGGAAATCCGCGGCATGGAGCGCCGGCTCGTGCTCTTCGTGCTCGACGCCGCCTGGAAAGATCACCTCCTGGCGATGGACCATCTGCGTTCGAGCGTCGGCATGCGCGGCGTGGCACAGATGGACCCGAAGGTCGAGTATCGCCGCGAAGGTATGCGAACGTTCGAAGCGATGTGGGACAACATCGGCGACCAGGTCACCGACATGGTGTTCCGCGTCGAGCAATTGAACGAGGATTTCATCGGTTCGACGTGGGTTGATAGCCGCGCCAGCCACGAATCACCCGCGGCGGGCATTGTCGACGGCGATCAACAGGCCGCGGTCGCCGCTTCGGAGAACGGCGCGCCGGTCGAACCGATTCGCAATCACGGACCGACGGTCGGCCGCAACGACCCCTGCCCTTGCGGCAGCGGGAAGAAGTACAAGCAGTGCTGCTTGCGCACGGCGCAGAAGTAACGCAACTTCCCCGGGAACGGATTCCCGCATGCCGTATCTGCTCAATTTGCTCTACGTGCTGGTCATCGCCGCGGCGTCGCCGTGGCTGCTGTGGGCCGCCCTGCGCAAAGGGAAGTATCGCGACGGATATCGCGAAAAGCTCTTCGGGCTCGTGCCGCGGCGAGAAGGCTCGGAGCCGTGTGTTTGGCTGCATGCCGTGAGCGTGGGCGAGGTGAATTTGCTCGGCGTGATCTTGCGCGAGCTCGGCGACCGTCGGCCGGGCTGGAAAGTCGTGGTGTCGTCGACCACGCATACCGGCTTGGAACTGGCTCGCAAAAAATATCCCGACGTCACGACGTTCTACTGCCCGCTCGATTTTAGTTGGGCCGTGCGCGCGGCCGTGCGGCGCGTGCGCCCGAGCTTGTTGGTGTTGGCCGAGTTGGAACTGTGGCCGAATCTGATCGCGGCGGCCGGCGCAGCGCACGTTCCGGTCGCCGTCGTCAACGGTCGCTTGAGCGAGCGGAGCTTTCGCGGCTATCGCAAGCTACGGCCGTTCATGAACCGATTGTTGAAGCGGCTGTCGCTCATCGCCGTGCAGAACGATGAATACCGCGAACGCTTCGCGGCGTTGGGCGCGGAGCCCAGTCGGCTGGTGACGACCGGTTCCTTGAAGTTCGACGGGGCCGTCGGCGATCGACGGAACGCGGCGACGCGGCGTCTTGCCGAGCTCGCCGGCTTCCAAACGGACGACGTCGTGTTTTTGGCCGGCAGCACGCAAGAAGGGGAAGAAGCCGCGGCGCTCGAGGCCTATCGCAGCTTGGCGGGCGAGTTTCCGCGGCTGCGGCTGGTGCTGGTGCCTCGGCATGCGGACCGCTTCGACGAAGTCGCGCGATTGCTCGAACGCTCCGGAGTGCCGTTCGTGCGGCGTAGCGCATTGAATTCCATAGAATGCCCCCCTCCGGCGCGCGTGTTGTTGGTCGATGCTGTGGGCGAACTCGGCGCATGGTGGGGAACGGCGCAGATCGCCTTCGTCGGCGGCAGCTTCGGTAATCGGGGCGGGCAGAATATGCTGGAGCCCGCCGCGTACGGCGCGGCCGTATCGTTTGGGCCGAACACTTGGAACTTCCGCGAGATCGCCGGGGCGCTGGTTGCGGCGGGAGGCGCCGTCGTGCTGCCCGGCCCTGAAGCGTTGGGCCCGTTCGTTCGTCGCTGCTTGGTCGACTCGTCGTTCGGCGATGAACTCGGCCGTAGGGCTCGCAGGCTGGTCGCCGCGAACCTGGGGGCAACGACGCGGACGGTCGATCTGCTGGTTCCCTTGGTCGAATCCGTTCCGGCCCGCGATGTTTCCGCCGCCGCCTCCGCCGAGCGACCAGGCGTGCGAGCCGCATGAAACGCTCACAAAAAAATCGGTCGGGTGCAAGAACCAGCGGGCGGTCGGCAACGTAGCGGCAAGGGGCCGTCTACCCCGTTGGCAACCTGCGTTCCGGCACCTATCATAGGGCCGCGATAAGCGGTTTTCCGCCGAAAGTATCTTTCGGCCGATGTCGGGGAACTGCCCGGGCCCGCGCTTGCTTGCCCGATTGCGACGTTCCCGTTTGCCCGTGTTTTTGATCTCCCATCGCGAGTTTCGCGCCGCGGTCGGCCGAAGTTCGTCCCTTAGGAGCAGATGCTACGACTATGAGCGATGCAGCCGCCCCGGCCTCCGATCGTCCCGTAATGATCGAGGCGCAGAAGCTATCTAAATTCTACGGCCACTTCGCGGCCTGCCGCGACGTGAGCTTTCAGATTCGCCGCGGCGAAGTCTGTGCGTTTCTCGGCCCCAACGGCGCCGGTAAGAGCACGACGATGAAATTGCTCACCGGCTACCTCGCGCCGTCGACGGGCCGAGCGCAAATCGCGGGCCACGACATGGCGACCGATCGTCTGGCCGGAGCGAAGAAGCTCGGCTACCTGCCCGAGAACGGCCCGCTCTATCCGGACATGACGCCGCGCAAGCTGCTGGAGTTCTTCGCGGATGCGCGCGGTCTGGCCGGCGACGTAAAGGCGCGGCGCATCGAGCAAGTGATCGACACCTGCCGACTGCGAACGGTGATCGGCAAGCCGATCGGCAAGCTTTCCAAGGGGTTCCGCCAGCGCGTCGGCATGGCTCAGGCGTTGTTGCACGATCCCGAAGTGCTCATTCTCGACGAACCGACGGCGGGCCTCGACCCGAACCAGATTCGCGAAGTGCGCGAAATGATTCGCCGCCTCGGAGAAAACAAGACGATTCTGTTGTCGACGCACATCATGCAGGAAGTCGAAGCGATGTGTTCCCGCGTCGTCTTCATCAACGAAGGGCAAGTGCGTTACGACGGCACGCCCGAAGGATTGCGAGCCGACGGTCGTTCGCTCGACGAACGGTTCCATGAGTTGTCGGCCGTGTAGCGCCGCCGGCGGCGAGCCGCGACGGTTTCGCAGGTCGCGCGGTCGATTGTTTAACGTTTCTTCGCACCACGAAGCATTCACGCAGAATTTCCAGCTATGAATACCGGCGTCCTTTCCGCGATCTTCAAACGCAATTTCACCAGCTACTTTCTCAACCCGACCGGCTACGTATTCATTTGCGTATTCGTGTTGTTGAGTTCGTTGGCGGCGTTTTGGCCGAGCGAGTTCTTCACGGCCAACCTCGCGAATCTCGATCAGCTCAATAAGTATTTCCCGTTGATCATGCTGATCTTCATACCCGCGATCACGATGAGTATTTGGGCGGAAGAACGTCGCCAAGGCACGGATGAGCTGTTGCTGACGATTCCGGCGACCGACTTCGACGTCGTGATGGGCAAATACCTCGCGGCGGTCGCCATTTACGTCGTGGCCCTGCTCTTCTCGATCACGTGCAATTTCACGCTGCTGAGCTATCTCGGCAATCCCGACGTCGGTCTCTTCGCATCGACGTATCTCGGCTACTTGCTTTGTGGTTTGGCGATGCTCTCGATCGGCATGGTCGCCTCGTTTTTGACGAGCAATATCACCGTCGGCTTCGTACTCGGCACGCTCTTCAACGCGATTCCCGTCAGTCTGGAGTACGCCGAAGTGGTGTTCGAGCCCGCGGTGGCGCTCAAGATTCGGGCCTACGGCATCGCCGAACAGTTGCGAGATTTCTCGCAAGGAATCGTCAGCTTCTCCGGCATTGCGTACTTTCTGCTGATCGTGGTGGTGATGTTGTATATCGCGATGGTGCTGATCGGCCGTCGCCACTGGCTCGGCGGTCGCGACGGCACGAGCCTCGGCCCGCACTTCCTAATTCGTACGTTGGCGCTCGGCGCCACGGCCGTCGGCATCGTGCTCTTGGCCCAGCAGTTTCCGGTGCGCGCCGATCTCACGAGCGAAGGCCTGAGCACGCTCTCCCCTTCGACGGTGAAGTTGCTGAAAGAACTCGACAAGAAGAAGCCGGTGCATATCGAAGCGTTCATCAGCGCCGTCGTGCCCGATGAATACGTGCCGGTACGGCTCGATCTGATCAATCGTCTCCGCGAACTCAAAGCCCAAGGCGGGGCCAACGTGACGCTTCGGATCAACGACACCGAGCCGTTCTCGGAACAATCCGACCGCGCCGAGAAGCTGTACGGCATCACCGGGCAGCAGCGGCAGTTCCGCATCCGCGGGCAGTATTCGCTTGAAACCATTTTCATGGGCGTCGCGATCACCTCGGGCCTCGATAAGATCGTGATCCCGTTCGTCGAAACGTTCACGCCCATCGAGTACGAACTCACGCGCTCGATCGCCACGCTCAACGGCAACGTCAAGAAGCGGCTCGGCGTGTTTATCGCGGATCGCACGCTGTTTCAAGAAGCCAACGAACAAGGGCAGCCGAGCGACCCGAAGATTCTGGAAGAACTCGGCAAGCAATACGAAATCGTCGACGTCGACACTGAAAAGCCGGTGCCGGACAACATCGACGTGCTCATGGTGCTGCAGCCGTCGATCTGCCGCCCGAACCAAGTCGACCAATTGATCTCGGCCGTCAAGCGCGGCACGCCGACGATCGTATTCCAAGACCCGTTGACGATCGACTTCCAACGCATCCTGCAGCGCGAAGAACAGAATTCCGGCGGCATGCCGTTCATGCAAGAAGGAGAGATCGGGCGTTTGTGGACCTTGCTCGGCGTCGACTTCGATACGCGTGAAATCGTCTCGAACGAATACAATCCGATTTCTCACGTGCAGCGCTTTCCGGCGGGGTTCGTATTCGTCGGCAACGGCGCGCTCGGTAAGAATTCCGGCAACGTGAGCTTGTTCGATGAAACCGACCCGATTTCCTCCGGCATGAAGGACATCGTGTTCTTCTATCCCGGCGCCGTCGCCAAGAAGGAAGACGTGAAATTGAAGTTTACGCCGCTGGTGCGGACTTCGAACGCTTCGGGCCGATTGAATCGCAGCGACGTGTTGCAAGCCGACATGTTCGGCATGCGGCTGAACAATGAAGCCGTGGCGCAGCCGACGGATGTGGAATATGTATTGGCGGCCCGCATCCAAGGCCCTGCTCCGGCCGAGCCGGACCCGAAGCTAAAGATGCTGGCCGACGAAGCGCCGGGCGGCGCGGCTCCCGCGTCTTCGGCGACGGCTCCGAAGAACGAAGTGAAGCCGGAGACGGTCGTCAATCCTTACGCCTTGCCTGCGGCGACTCCGACGGCCTCGCCCACGGCGACCGGCGCGCCCGCCGCCGCGGCATCGGCGACGCCGACCGCTTCCGCAACCGGCACGGCTCCGGCGAAGCCCGCCAAGCCGCGAGAGATGAACGTCGTGATCGTCACCGATCTCGACGTGATGGGCTCGCGCTTGTTCACGCTACGCAACATGCGCCAGGCCGGCGTCGATCGGCCGCGCAACTTCGACGACGTCACCTTCGTGCTCAACGCTTTGGATTCGCTCTCGGGCGACGAGCGGTTCATCGATGTGCGCAAGCGCCGTCCGGAACATCGCACGCTCACGACGCTCGAACAGATCAACGCCAATACCTCGGCGCGGATCCAGCAGCAGATCGACAAATACAAGAAGCAGAACGACGACGACTATGCCAAGGCCAGCGATCGCTTTAACGAAGAATTGGAAAAGCTGCGGAACAATACGACGCTAAAGCTCATCGACAAACAAAGCCGATTGGCGATTTTCGAGAAGGATATGGCCCGTCGGCTCGCCGCGACGCGTCAGCAATTGGACATTCGCTTCGAGAAGGAACAGAAGGAAGAGCTGCGCAAGCAGAGCGACGAGATTCGCGGCTATCAGGCGCTTTACAAAAAGATCGCGGTATTCATTCCGCCGATCTTCCCCCTGCTGATCGGCGTGATTGTTTACTTCAGTCGTCGCGCGGGCGAACAAGAAGGGGTCGATCGATCGCGACTGACCTAAGTCGCCATGTTTCCCAGGCGGCCGACTTCGGCGCTCGGCGACGTTCGTTGAGTGCAAGCCGGACGACGGCCGAGCAAGTTTCAGAATCCAAAGCATTTCGGAAGTGATTCGACGATGAACGAGAATTCGAAGACGTTGGCGTTTGTGGGAGCCGCCGTGGTGTTGCTGGGGCTCGGCGTTTGGGCGAGCATTCCGACGCCCGACCCGGACGTTACCGGGGTCGATATCGGCAAGGAGTTCTTCCCCGAGTTTACCGATCCGCTGAAGGTTGCTTCGGCGTCGATTGTCGACCTCGACGCCGAGTCGGACGTGAAACACGATCTGAAGGTCGCTCGCAACGACGGCCAGTGGGAGCTGAATCCCGGTAAGCAAAGCTATCCGCAGGTATCGACGGACCGCCTGGCCGACGTCGTGAAGGCGGTTATCGGCGTGAAGAAGTTGGCCGTCGTGACGGACAATCCGGAGCTGCATCGCCAGTACGCGGTGGTCGATCCGACGAACGAAGCGGAACTGAAGACGGGGACCGACGGCGTCGGCAAGCGCGTCACCCTCAAAGACGACGGCGGCGCTACCCTGGTGGATTTGATTATCGGCAAGGCCGACGACAAGAACGCGAAGATCGTTTTTGTGCGTAAGCCCGGCCAGGCGCGCGTCTACAGCACTGAGCTTGAAACCGAGCGTTTGTCGCCGAATTTCGCCGATTGGGCGGTCGGCGATTTGCTGGGAACGAAGGATCGCGAACTGGAAACGGTGCGCGTGCTGGATTACGGCATCGACAAAAAGAACGTCCGGCAGGCTATGCCCGGCCAAGGGGGCGTAGTGATGATGAGCCAACGCACGGTACTGGTCGAGCGGGCCAAGGCCGATTTCGAGCGTAAGGACGGCAAGTGGGCCGTCGGCCATTTGGAGGTGTTCGACGCGGCGAAGAACGCCTACGTCGAACGAAAGCCGGCAGCCGATGAAGAAATAGAGGTGACGAAGCTCGACGATCTGCAGCGCGCCTTGACCGATCTTAAGATCGTCGATGCCGTGCGCAAGCCGAAGGTTCTGGCCGCCGATCTGCAGTTGGACAAGATCTTCTTAAGCAATCCCGCGTCGCCGGTTTGGAAAGACGAGGAGTCGTTCGAGGAACTGCAGGCCGCCGGGTTTCGCTTGAACCCGAAGAACGAGAAAGAGTACGACATCGTCAGCCACGACGGCGACATGATCGTCGGCTTCAACAACGGCATCCGCTATCACTTGCGGTTCGGCGACATCACCGGCAAGGGGCGCGCCGCCGGAGCGGAAGAAGGAAATGCCGCCGGCGATAAGCCTGCCGAACCTGCGGCCGATGCGGCCGGCGACGGCGCGGCGGAAGGTTCGAACACGGCGCCGAACCGCTACCTGATGGTCATGGCGACTTTCGATGAATCGCTCGTGCCGAAGCCGGCGCTGACGAAGTTGCCGGAAGCGGCCAAGCCCGCCGACGCCAAGCCTACCGACGTGAAACCTGCGGATGCCAAACCGGCCGACACCAAGCCTGCGGAACCCAAAGCCGCCGAGAAGAAGGAGTCTGAGGCCAAGGAAGCCGACAAGAAAGAACCGGCAACGAAGCCGGAGCCGAAGACCGACGCAAAGGCCGCGCCGTCGAGCGATGCGGGTGGTTCGTGCGAGGAGAATACGAGCGAAGTCGATCAACTCGCACAAGCCGAGGCCCCGAAGGCGGCGGAGAAAACCGCGGAAGTAAAGAAGTCGGACGCTCCGGCGGCGGAAGCGAAGCCGGAAGGTAAGCCTGCCGTCGAACCGAAGGCGGAAGCCGCGAAGCCGGCCGAGGAAAAGAAGGTTGAAGAAAAGAAGGCTGAAGCCAAGTCGGAAGTAAAGGCGGATCCCGCGCCGGCCGCGGAGCCGAAAGTCGTCGACCCGCCGATGACGCCGGAAGAGCGCAAGCGCATTGAAGCCGAAAACAAGCAAAAGCAGGAAAAGTATGAAGCCGACATCAAGGCCGGCCGTGAGAAGGCGAAGGAATTGAATACGCAGTACGCCGCTTGGTTCTACGTGGTAAGCGATGCGACGTTCCGCGACATTCATCTGGAGCCCGCGAACCTGCTGAAAAAGAAAGCGCCGACCGGCGATGCGGCCGCGCCTCCCGCCGCCGGCGGTATTCCCGGTTTGCCGGGCATGCCCGCGGGCGGATTGCTGCCGCAATTGCCCAAATAACGGGCCTTGCGCGGATCCGCTCGGCTTGTCGATCGGCGCAGCGACGCGCTATAATGCCCGCTCGTGTCGTTTTAGGATTCTTGAGCGTTAGGGAGGTGCCGGCGTGGCCGATCGCAAGTATTTGTTCACGAGTGAGTCCGTCAGCAAGGGCCATCCGGATAAATTGGCCGACGCAATTTCCGACGGCGTACTCGACGCGCTTTTGGCCCAAGATCCGATGAGCCGCGTGGCTTGCGAGACGTTGGTCACAACCGACTTCTGTTGCGTTGCGGGCGAAATCACCAGCAAGGCGACGCCCGATTTTGAAAAGATCGTGCGCCAAGTCATTCGTGAAGTCGGCTACACGCACGACGATATCGGCTTTAACGCCGACACCTGCACCGTGCAACTTCGCCTGCACAGCCAAAGCCCCGACATCGCTCAAGGAGTGAACGACGATCAAGCGGCCGGAAAGGACATCGGCGCCGGCGATCAGGGCCTGATGTTCGGCTATGCGTGCAACGACACGCCGGAGCTGATGCCGCTGCCGATCGCGTTGTCGCACCGTATCACCAACGCGTTGACCGCGGCTCGCGAAAAGAAAGACGTCTCGTGGCTCCGGCCCGACAGTAAGAGCCAAGTCACCGTCGAGTACGAAGGGTTCAAGCCGGTTCGGATCGATACGGTCGTCGTCTCGACGCAGCACGACGAAACCGTGACCCAGGCGCAGATCAAAGAATACGTGATCAATAAGATCATCAAGCCGTTGCTTCCGGCCGATCTGGCGACGGGCGATATTAAGTATCACATTAACCCGACGGGCAAATTCGTCGTCGGTGGTCCGCACGGCGATACCGGCTTAACCGGTCGTAAGATCATCGTCGATACGTACGGCGGTTGGGGGCGCCACGGCGGCGGCGCGTTCAGCGGTAAGGATCCGACGAAAGTCGATCGCAGCGCGGCCTATATGGCTCGCCATGTGGCGAAGAACATCGTCGCGGCCGAGTTGGCCGATCGTTGCGAAGTGCAGTTGGCCTACGCCATCGGCGTCGCCGAACCGGTCAGCATCTACGTCGATACGCAAGGCACCGGCAAGGTCGACGACGATCGCCTCTGCGAAGTCGTTCGCAAGCTGTTTAAGCTGAGCCCGCGCGGCATCATCGAATACCTTAACCTGCGTCGTCCGATTTATCGGGCTACGGCGGCTGGCGGGCACTTCGGCCGCAGTGAACCGTCGTTCACTTGGGAAAGCACTCATCGCGCCGCGGAGCTTGCCGAAGCGGCGGGCTTGGTCGGCGCGGCAAAGTAATTGCTCCGCAGTCGCGGTAAGTCATCAACGAACGCAGCTTGGTCATCGACATGCAGGCCGATCTGCTTTTTTCAACGAGCGGGCATCGCCGGTTTTCGGGGATGCCCGCTTCTGTTGCGCATAAGGCGGCCTGGAGCGGCTTGATGCTGCTCGGCGTCGTTGCGATTCTGTTGGCATGGCGTCGCCTCGCCGGCGGGATGCAGCGGCCGCTCGACTTATCGACGGCGACCGCGACGTCGCTGCTGGTTGCCATCTGCGCGGCAACGGTGCTGGGCGGGGAGCGTCTTTCATTGCGGCGCGGAATTCTATTGTCGTTCCTGTCGACCGTAGCTGCGGGAACGCTGACCTTGCCCGGCGCCACATGGCCCGCGGTCGCAGTGCTTTGGCTCCCGGCAATCGCTTGCACGGCGTTCACGATCGCCGGATCGCGTAAGACCGCGGCATCGACGAACCGGCCCGTCGAAAAGAACTCGGACCTATATGCATTTCGGCTGGATGAGCACACCAGCGCTCTGAGCCGTCGCTTTGTCGACGCGGCGGGGCGCGATTGTTTGGAGGCCGTGTTGCAAGCTCGCTTCGCGGCCGGTTCACGGACGGCCGTGTTGCACTTGGCGTTCTCACCCCCCTTCGCGGAAACTCCGGAAGTGTGCTGGTCGCTGAAGAAGTCGTGCGGCGGTGAAGCGGCGATCGACGAAACCGCACAGGTGCGCGCCACGATGGTACTCCCCTACGGCGTTCGACTGGAACTCAAACTTCCGGCGGCGCCTTCGACGGAGCGGACCCTCCCGGTACAATTGAACGTCGTGGAACGCGCGCCGGCGGGGAACTGATATCCCGTCGCCGACGTCTCACGCTGTTACGCTCGCACGCTCACGGCAGAACGATTGATGGCACGCTGGCCCCGCCGCACCTGGACGACTCTCTACACGTACGGCACGATCTTTATCGCGTTTCCGTTGCTCGCCTATGTGGCGCTGGCATGGGTTCGCGGCTGGCCGCCGTTCTAAATAGTCCGTCGGACTCGGGCGACCGCTCCGTCGACGATGAGGGCATCGAGGCACTTACGGCAAGCGTTCCGGCGAACCGCTGGCACAGAGATGTGATTCGCGGCGGCGCGTCTCGCGCGAGGCTAGATGCAAATCGAAGAACCGGCGCAGTCGACGCTGATAACGCTGCGCTTCGGTGAATACGGCGCCGTTATGCTTCGCTCCCGCCACGATTACGAGTTTCGCGGGAGCGGTGATCCGTTTGCGTAAAGCCCGAGCGGCTTCCACGGGAATCATCCGGTCGCGCTCGCCGTGCATCATCATGACGGGCACTTTCAGGCGCGCCGCCGATTGTTCGACGTGGACGAATTGAAAATGGTTGCGCCGTCCCCAGACCATGCGCGCGGCGCCGAGAAACGACCCAAAGACCCAGTCGGGAAGGATGCCCGTGAAATACGGCGACCAAGGATACGGTATGTAGATGTCGAGGTATCGCTTGAAGAAGCAGAGATGGGTCAGACGCGTGGCGTAAGCGCCGTCGGTGAACAGGCAGCGTACGCGCGGGTCGTCGGCGGCTACGCACAGCGAAGCGCCCGCGCCGCGGCTGATGCCGAGGATTCCAATGCCGCGCGGGTCGGCGTCGGCGCGCGACATGAGATAGTCGATCGCGGCGCGCGTGTCGCGCAGCTCGTTCGGCGAAATCCAAGGTGCGAGCGTTAGATTGGGTTGAGCATCGCTCGCGCCGTGGTTGCGATAGTCGAACGTGAGGACGTCGTACCCGGCGGCGATGAGGTCGCGCACATAGGGGGCGGCGTTCCAGCGATCGCCGTTGAGTTCATGCGCGAAGAGGATGACGCCCCGCCGCGCGCCCGAGGCGGCGTGTTTCAAATAGGTGCCGCGCAGCGTCAGGCCGTTCGACGTGGGAAACTCGCACTCTTCACCCCCCGCGAGCGGAGCGGATTCGTCGGCCACGAGCATCGGCGCTTCGCCGATGAGTCGCAGCACGATCGGGAAGTAGCGGATCCAAACGTAGATCCAAAACAGCACGTTGGCGGCCGCCGCGCCGAGGAGGATGGTCGCCCACAGCGGGAAACCGTCGGCGTTCGCAAAGAGCGGTAAAGCGGCAAGCATTCGCGGGTGCGGGGGCCATTTGTGAGAGGCGGCGACGGCCGGCCCGCGAACTGCAGGCATCGGTACCGTCACCGATTTTACGCCGGCGATCTGTTTTCGCCTACGGGCCGAAACGGCAAGCCCCGCCCTCCGCGGTCAATGCGGAGGGCGGGGCTACGGCGAATTCGCAGGGAGTCGCGGGGCGGGCTATTTCATGACGCCGAACTTCAACTCCGGGTTCGTGTGGTCGAAATCGGCGTCCTTCAGGTCGACGTTAAACGTCAGGTTCTTGTACAGGTATGATTCTTCGAGGTGAGCGACTTCGGCACCCTTCGGGCCGGTCCAGCGGTAATGTTCGCAGGCGATCGGCGCCCCTAAGGTTTCGTCGAAGAATATCTGCACCTGCTTGAACTGCACGATGTCGCTCGGTTTCGCATGTTCGAACGTAAACAGCGAGCACGGGCGGCCGCTGATCTCATGTCCGCGCGTCATCGCCACGGCGACGGTCGGGTCTTTCAGGCACTCTTCCTCCACCAGCGCGGCGAGACGTTCCGTGAAGTTCCAAATGCCGATGTTGGTGATCGGCCGCCGGCTCACCGCCTTCGCCATGTCGTCGTCCGGGGCGATCTTCACCATCGGCATGAGCTTCCGCTTCCAACCGGCCGGGCTGACGACCATCTTGCCCTCGTGAGCGCCGTCGAGCCACAGCACCTGTTGGCCGGCGTCCGGTACCTGCCATTGCATATAGATCGAAAGCGGCGACTTGCGGACTTTCAGGTCCATGACGTTGAGCGGTTGGAGCTTGTCGTTGATCCGCTCTTGTTTCTGGAAGACGGCCGACAAGGTCGAGATCTGGGAAAGGTTGCTCCGGGCCTCGGAGAAGTATTTCCGACAGAGTTCGATCGCTGCTTGTCCCTGGACCTTGTCGGAAGATTCGGCGACGTGGCTCACGGCCGCGCCGACGGCGCCGGTTTCGGCGATCGGCTCTCCGCCCCAAAAGCCCCAGGCGCCCGCCGCTCCGACGGCCAATGCCGCGGCCGCCTTCAGCCATGTACGACGACCCGTTCCGACTCGTTGCCTATTCCAAATCCCATCCTGAGCCGGAACTGTCGCCATGTTTTCTTCCTCGACTTCATTCCCCGTGTCTCACCGCCTTTTTTTCTTTCGGCCCATCGGGAAGCCTCTTATCACCAAAACCGCCCGACACCGGACAGCCCGCAGCCTAGGTATTGTCTGCCGGCACGCCGCGACCCTGGTCAGGCTTGCAGGCGATTCCCGGGCGAAGCGCGCAGGGACGCCGCACGCCGGCCGGTCGGGGCTGAATTCCGCTCCCTGCCGTGGAAAACCGTTGCATCCGGCGGCGGTATGGGCAGAATGAGGGCCGAATTCCCGCCGAATCGTGTCGGAGCAGAGTCTATGTCGCCGCTGGTATTTCGCCGCTGTCTGCTGGCTTCCGCCGTCATCCTCGCGGCTTGGCGACTGTGGACAAGCGGCGGCGTCGATCAAGCCGGGGCGGCTTCGCAAACGCCCGCTTCGACCGTTCAAATTGTGGAAACACCGAGCCGGACGCAACAACGGTAGCCGGGTTGCTGTAGGGAACGCCTTACGCGTTGTTCCATGTGCCCGACCAATTGCCTGACGCATCGGTCCGAAGGGCTGGACGCTCGCCGGAACGCCGCGGAGGGCGTTCCCCATAAGTCGGCATGGCGCAAAAAAACAGCGTCCCGGCGTTCGTGTGAACGCCGGGACGCTGTGAGGTTCTCTCAGTCCGAGCCGGGCGGATCGCCGCGCTACTTCACCGAAAGCGTCAGCCGTCGAGCACCTGTCAGCTTTACGAGCTCGATGTAATCAAGCGTCACGTCCATCGCTTCGTCGAAATAGTAATCCTTCTTCACGACCGGGCGATCTTGCTCGTTCATTTCCTTTTCGATCTCGTTTTCCAAATCCCCTTCTTCCTTGTCGGCATTCACTTCGGCGAGGAACTTTTCCTCGTTCAGCGGCAAGGTTTTCCGATTCTTCTGATCGTGATATCTGGCCACGCGGTTGCGTACCTTATCAAACTCGGCCGAGGCCGTCGTGCGCTTGGCCGACAGCGCCCGTAGTTGCTCCACAAGGCCGGGGGTCACGAACTCGTTTCGGGCGTAGACCGCGGCCTGGATATGGTCGAACGGCAATGCGAAATCGAGATCGGCCTCCCCCACTTCCAGTTCGGCGGTGAGCGACGGCAGGATGACGTCTGACCGCACCCCTTGGTTTTGCGTGCTGTCGCCGTTGGGGCGGTAAAACTGCTGCATGGTCAGCTTTAAGGCGCCGAGTTCCGGAGCGTTCGGCACCTGGAAGATCTGCCGGCCCAGGTCGAGCAGGCTTTGCACCGTTCCTTTACCGTGCGTCTGCGGATCGCCGACGATGATGCCGCGGCTGTAGTCCTGGATGGCGCCGGCGAAGATTTCGCTTGCGCTGGCGCTGAACTTATTGCACAGCACCACGAGCGGTCCGTCCCAGGCTACACCTTTGTCGACGTCGTTATACGGCTGCCGCTGATCATCCTTATCTTTCACCTGTACGACCGGCCCTTCGTCGATGAAGAGGCCCGTTAGGTTGATCGCTTCGGTAAGCGATCCGCCGCCGTTGAAACGCAGGTCCATCACCACGGCGTCGACTTGTTCCTTGCGGAAATTCGCCAGAATCGCTTCGACGTCGCGGGTCGTGCTTTTGTAGTTAGGCAGGCCGAGTCGGGCCCCTTCCATGTCCATATAGAAGCTCGGCAACGAAATGAAGCCGATTTTTTGCTTCTTGCCGTTGCGCTCTTCCGTGATGATTTCGCTGCGGGCTTCAGCTTCTTTCAGTTCGATTTGGGCCCGCGTGATGTTGTAGATCTGCTTTTCGCTCGTGCCGTAGGGAATGACTTCCAAGCGAACGATCGTCCCCTTCTTGCCGCGAATCTGGTCGACGACTTCGTTGAGGCTTTGATCGCCGACGTCGCGAATCGGTCCGCTTTCCCCTTGGCCGACGCCGACGACGCGATCTTTCTTCTTCAGCCGGCCGTCCTTATCGGCGGCTCCGCCCGGAATCACCTTATGCACGACCGTATAGCCGTCGTCATATTGCAGTTGCGCGCCGATGCCTTGCAGGTTCAGCCGCATCTGAATTTCGAAGTTCTCCTTGGTCGACGGCGACATGTACGTCGAGTGCGGATCGTACGACGTGGTCATCGCCGTGAGGTACCATTCGAGCAGTTCGTCCTGCTTGAGTTGCCCCATCCGCTTCTGCAAACCGTGATAGCGGCGGCTCAGCTTGTCGCGGGCTTCTTGCCCTTCCATTTTCTCGGTCGCTTTGAGCACCAACAGGTCGTACTTGATTTTTTTTCGCCAGAGGTCCTTGGCTTCCGCTTCGTCTTTCGCGTACTTGGCGACGTCGGGATCGCGAACGATGTCTTCATCGACCGTGAAATCGAACGGCATCGTCAGCAACTGATCGACCCATTGAATGCGTTCGTCGAGCCGCTTCTGGTAGACGTTGAACACGTGGAACGCGAATTCCGTGTTGCCGCGGCGAATGAGGTCGTCGAGATCGTGCTCTTGGAGATCGAAGCTATCGACGTCGCTTTGGTAGAAGTAGACCTTTTGAACGTCGAGCGTCTTCAAGAAGTTCGAGAGCGTTCGCTCGGCGATTTCGTCGTTCAGTTCGTGGCGGGAGATGTGCCCCTCACGCATATATCGCGTGACGGCCAGCGTAATCTGGCGGTCTTGCACGGTCGGGCCGGTAAGCTCGGCACGCACCATGCCGATGCCCAACGTGAGCGGAAGGGCAACAAGCCCGATAGCGGCGAACATCCGTAGCCGAGGCAGGCTCAATCCTCGAAGCGTCATATCAGTTCCTTTGCGACGATGCCTAACTGACCGAGCCTGCAGGCGAGCGAGCGCCGGCCCGGTGCGCGTAACCGTCGTTTATGCAACGACTTAGTTTGGAATGCTATCCCGCCGCACGGGCCGCTGCAAGATCAGCCCGATGACAACTGCGAAAGCGGGAATTTGCCAGAAATAAACGTTGCTGCATGCGGGCAAAATCTTGCGGCTACGGAGCTAGATGTCGCAGGTTTCCGCCAAGCTCGCTACTAAGCATTCCACGAGTTCGGCCTCCGCACCCAGGTGTCTTGTGAGCGACCAAGTGATGGTCGGGTGCCTGCGGGCGGCGTCGGCCGTCAGCGCCGCGACGCGGTCGAGCAACTCGCCGGCAAACAGCAAGTGCGGCTGGACGACGACGTGCCGAGCGCCGGTCGACGCGGCTTGTTCGAGCATCGGCTCGATCCGCGGCTCGGCCATAGCCGCGAATGCCGTAAGCGTTTGAAGGGCGGTGCCGGCCGCGGCGCGACGCGCGGAGAATTCACGCATCTCGGCCAAGGCCGTCTCGTCGGTGCTGCCGCGCCCGACCATCACATGTACCGTTTCCGCAGGCGCAAATTGCCGCACGGCCGCGGCTTCCGCGAAGCGACGCCGCGAGAGCGCGAGCAACTCCGGGCGGCAGCCGAAGTGCTGCGACTGGCCGAGCACGGTTAGCCCGTGCCGATGGGCGGCCTCGGCCACGGCGTCGGGAATATCGCGCTTGGCATGCCCGGCGGCGAAGAGCAGCACGGGCGCGGTATAGGTCGAATCAACGCCTGCCGCGGCCAACTCGGCGACTGCGGCCTCGATCGACGGTTTGGCGAGTTCCAAGAACCCCGCACGTACCGGCAGCGGGGCGAGTCGGATGCGCAGCAATTCGGCGAGTTCTAAAAACTCCGCAACACCCGCCGGATCGCGCGTTCCGTGCCCGACCAAAAGCACGCCGACGCGGCGCTCGGCCAGTCGGGTCGTGTCGAAAGGCACTGGTTCGCGGCGCACTGGAGGTACGGAACGTTCGGGCGGCATGGCCGTATTGTAGATTCCGGCCCGGCCTCGGGGAGTCTACAATTGAGACGAAGCGGAATTCCGCGGTTCCGCGGCCCCGCTTCAGTTCGTGTCGTTACCCCCCTGGCCCGCACCTTCTGATTTTCTGAGCGATGCCCGTAGTTTACAGCTATCTCACCGTGACGCTTGGCCGCGACATCGGCCAAAACTACGTACTCGACCCGGAGAAGGAAAATCGCATCGGCCGGGGCACGGAATGCACGATTCAGCTCAACGATCCGCTCTGTTCTCGCGTGCATGCGATCGTGAAGAACGTCAACGGGCGTTGGGAAGTGCGCGATTTGGAGAGCCGCAACGGCACGTTCGTCAACGATCGGAAGATCGACGACTCGACGCTCGGCGAAGGACACTACTTGAAGCTCGGCTCCACCGAGTTTCAGTTTCACCAAAGCCGGATGCGACCGACGTTGCCCGGCGATCCGAACGTCGGCGTCACGCAATCGATCGTTGCTCGCTTCAAGATGGGAAGCAAAGAGTTCGACGCTGCCGATCTGGGGGCCATCCACTCCGTCGAACAGACGCAAGACTTGCTCCTGCTACATCAGTTGAGCATCAAACTCTTGTCCTGCGGCGATCCGCAGCAATGTATTCGCAGCTCGCTGGAATTGGTGCAAGGCCGCACGAAGGCCTCGGTCGTCGGGTTTTTGAGCGTCGGCGACGATCGCAATTTGCGGCCGAAAATCGTCTTGCCCGACTACGCCCAACAGCGCGTGAACCTCAGCGAAGACTTGATGCGGCTCGTCTGCGACGAGGGGCACGCCGTGTGGATCGCCAATCAGAAAAACGCCGAAGCTGAAAAGGCCGCCGCGCACTTTTCCGATGCCCAATGCATTCCGCTGGTCAGCGGCAAACGCGTGCTGGGGGCGTTTCACCTGTACTTGGAAGACGGTCGATTTCGGCAGTCGCACTTCGATTTCGCCGTGTCGGCCGCCAATATCACGGCGCAAGCGCTCGCGCGGGCCTACTACGAAGAAACCCTCTCTACCGACAACCAACGGCTCAAGGAAATTTCCGGCTCCGACGAGCTGGTGGGCGAAAGCCCGCCGATGCTCGATCTCAAGGCGCGCATCGCCCGCGTGGCGTCGGCCGGCGGTTGCGTGCTCATTCGCGGCGAGAGCGGCAGCGGCAAGGAGCTCGTGGCCCGCGCCGTGCATCGCCAGAGCGCTCGGGCCGATCGGCCGATGCTCTCGATCAACTGCGCCGCGATTCCCGCCGACTTGATCGAGAGCCAGCTCTTCGGACACCGCGCAGGCTCGTTTACCGGAGCCGACCGCGACCATGACGGCCTCTTCAAGCAGGCCGATATGGGGACGCTGTTCCTCGACGAAATCGGCGAACTCACTTCGGCCGGCCAAGCCAAGCTGCTGCGCATTCTCGAGGGACATCCGTTTCTGCCGGTCGGCGCGACGACCGAGGTGCAGGTCGACGTCCGCGTGATCGCCGCGACGAATCGCGACCTGGCTTTGCTGGCCCGGGAGCGAAAGTTTCGCGAGGATCTTTATTATCGGCTCAACGTTTTTGAACTGCACGTGCCGCCGCTCCGCGAGCGCGGCAGCGACGTCGGGCGGCTGATCGATCACTTCCTCGACCACTTCGGGCGGTCGCACGGCCGGCCCGGGATTCGCTTGAGCGACGCTGCCCGGTCGAAGCTCATCAGTTACGCCTGGCCGGGCAACGTGCGCCAACTCCGCAACACGATCGACAGCGCCGTCGTCATGGCCGCGGGCCCGCGTATCGAAGCGGGCGACTTGATGTTGCAAGACGTCGGCGGGCAGGAACTCGATACGCTCGAAATCGAAGTGTGGGAACGCAAGCTGATTCTCGAGGCGCTGAAGCGAACCGGCGGCAATGTGCCGGACGCGGCCAAGTTGCTCGGAATCGGCCGGGCCACGCTGTATCGCAAGCTCGAACAATACGGCATCGAACGGTAGCCGCCCGGTTTCTTTACCCGGCGCGGCGGCGACGTTACCATAGTCTCGGTAGCTCTCCCGCCTTCTCATTCCCGCCCGTGGATTCTCCGCCATGTACATGCGCTTGTTCGCTTCGGCGATGCTCTCGGTTTGCGTCGCCGCTTCGTTTGCTTCGGCTCAAGAGTGGACGCGTTTCCGCGGCCCCAACGGCACCGGCATTAGCGACGACAAAACCATTCCGACGACTTGGGGCGAGAAAGATTACGCCTGGAAGGTCGAGCTGCCCGGCGCCGGCCACTCTTCGCCGGTGATCTGGGGCGACAAGGTGTTCCTCACCAGCGCGCTCGACGAGCCGGCGCAGCGCGTCGTGCTGTGCCTCGACGCCGCGACGGGCAAGACCCTGTGGGAACGCCGTTTCGATTACAAGTCGCACAAGAAGCACAACCTCAACAGCTTCGCGTCGCCGACCCCGGCCGTCGATGCTCAGCATGTGTATGTTTCGTGGTCGATGCCCGATTCGCTCACGCTCATGGCGCTGAAGCACGACGGCACCGACGCTTGGAAGCTCGATCTCGGCAAGTTCGTGAGCCAGCACAGCGCGGGTAATAGCCCGATCGTCGTCGGCGATATGGTCGTGCTCGTCAACGAACAAGACGACGCGGAAAAGGTCAAAGGTGACGGCGGCGGCGAGACGGGCGTGAGCTATCTGCACGCCGTGTCGTGCAAAGACGGCAGCACTGTCTGGCAAACGCCGCGCACCAGCGCCACGGTCACTTACAGCACGCCCATGGTTCGCGAACTTCCCGGCGGCGGCACCGAACTCCTCTTCAATAGCCAAGCTCATGGGCTCGGCGGCATCGATCCCAAGACCGGCAAGGTCAACTGGGAACTCACCGACGCCCTGAACAAGCGCAGCGTCAGCTCGCCCGTATTCGCGGCCGGCTTGGCGTTCGGCACTTGCGGCTCGGGCGGCGGCGGCAACTACATCGTCGCCGTGCGGCCGGGCGACGCCTCGGGCAAGAAGCCGGAGCTTGTCTACAAAATCACGGAGCAGGCCAACTACGTCCCGTCGCTCTTGGCGAAGGGCAATCTGCTCTTCGTTTGGAACGACAAGGGAATCGTCAGTTGCCTCGACGCGCCGACCGGCGAAGTGAAGTGGCGCGAGCGAATCGGCGGCAACT
>CAZWDN010000055.1:0-20315 GCA_964633125.1 uncultured Pirellula sp.
TGCTGCAAGTTGCCGCGGGTCAGAGCATCGAGCGCTCCGAGCGGTTCGTCGAGCAGCAGCACGTCGGGGTTCATGGCCAGCGTACGGGCGAGCGAAACGCGTTGCCGCATGCCGCCGGAGAGTTCGCTCGGTCGCTTCCCGAGGGCCTTCGAAAGCCCGACGAGTTCGAGCAGTTGCATCGCTCGGTCGCGCCGCTCAGCCGTCGAGACGTTCAGCGCCGCGGAGTTGACGGCCAACAGCACGTTATCGAGCACCGTGAGCCACGGTAACAGCGCGTAGGTTTGAAACATGATGCCGCGCTCGGGACCGGGCCCCGTGACCGGCCGGCCTTCGTGCGTGAGCGTGCCCGCGTCGGGCATCACGAGGCCGGCCATCATGGAAAGGAGCGTCGTCTTGCCGCTCCCGGAAAAGCCCACGACGGAGACGAACTCCCCTTCGCGAATCGAGAGGGAAATATCGCGCAGCACTTCGACGCGGCCGCGGCCGGTACCATAGCTCTTCGAAACGTCTTGCAGTTGCAGGTAACTCATGAAACGGCGCTTGGTGTTCGAGAGTGGAGAGTTTGATTTCGGTCCGGCGTGTTCGTTATGAGGCGTCGGCTTAGTGCGTCGCCGGTCCGTAGCTCACGGAGCGTTGCAGTGCGATCATCAATCGGTCCAGCGCGAAGCCGATGCCGCCGATGGTGAACACCGCGACCATAATCATCGCCAGCGTTCGGCTACTGCCGTTCTGAAACATGTCCCAGACGAATTTGCCGAGGCCCGGGTTCTGTGCGAGCATCTCAGCGGCGATGAGCACCATCCAGCCGACGCCGAGCGAGATACGCAGTCCGGTGAAGATGTACGGCATCGCGGCGGGGATGACGATCTTGCGAAGCCGCGTCGACCAAGAGAGCTTCAGGACGCGGGCCACGTTCATATAGTCCTTGTCGATCGAGCCGACGCCGATCGCCGTATTGACGAGCGTCGGCCAGAGCGAGCAGAGCGCGACGGTAACCGCCGAGCTGATGAACGACTTCTCAAACCAAGCACTGCTCGGATCGGTCGTATAGAGCGCGCCGACCAAGATCATCACCAGCGGCAACCATGCCAGCGGCGACACCGGTTTGAAGATTTGCACCAGCGGGTTGAAGGCCGCCATGCAGGTGCGGCTCATGCCGCAAAGAATTCCGATCGGCACGGCCACGAGCGAAGCGATCGTGAAGCCGGCGAACACCGTCTTCAGGCTCGTGAAGATCTGATCGAGATAGGTCGGCGCGCCGCTGTAATGACGCTTCAACGCCCGCTCGGAAGCGTGGGTAAACACGGCGGCCTGTTCGCGCAGCTCAGTGATGCGCGCCGGGTCTTTTTCGGCCGCGATCTGCGTTTGCACGGCCGCGGCCTGGCCGCTGAATCGCTTGGACAGCATCCGCTGTTTCGCAAGGTAGTTCGTCGCCTCGGCGCGCGATTCGCGATGAGCCGTCCAAAGCTCGCCCGCCGCGGCCGCCACTTCCGCCGGGGTCGGAATGGCGCCGTACTTCGTTTGAACGTTGCGGGATACCGCGTACCACAACGCGCCAAACACCAACATCGCCAGCGCCGGCACGCCCAAATAGAGCCATAGACGTTTCAACTGCTGCCGCGGCTCGTCGCGAGCGACCAACCGAATGATCGGTTCCAGCAGATCGAGTCCCAGCGTATTCGTCACTCGAATGATGTTTTCTTTCATGTCGTTCGTCGCGTGTTAGTTGCCGGCCGCCGCGTCGTCGCAGGGCCGAAGTGTTCGAGTCGTTCCGAGTTGCGGCAGGCGTTATTTCAGACCGATCTTGAGGCTTTGGAGGTACGCCGTGGGTTTCTTGCCGTCGTAGCTCACGGCATCGATAAACTCCGCCGTGGCCGGCTTGTAGCCGTCGGTCCTCGGCACGTCGCCGGTCTGCAGGTGGCCGCTGCGGATGAGCGAATCCGCTGCGCGACGATAAATATCCGGCCGGTAAATCTTCGCCGCTGTTTCGTGGTACCAGGCGTCGGGCTTCTGCTCGGCAACCTGGCCCCAGCGGCGCATTTGCGTCAGCAGCCAAATGCAGTCGCTGTAGTACGGATACGTCGCGTTGTTTTTGAAGAACACGTTGAATTCCGGCACGGCTCGCTGATCGCTCGACTGAAACGTGAACGTGCCGGTCATGCTCGCGGCGAGCACTTCGTAGTCGGCGCCGACGTATTCCGGTCGCGACAGAATGCGGCAGGCCTCTTCACGATGAAGGAACTTGCCCTGAGCGTCGGTTGCGTCGAGCCATTGACAGGCGCGAATGATCGCCTTGACCAAGGCCAAGTGCGTTTGCGGGTATTTGGCGTTCCATTCAGCCGTTACGCCGAAGACCTTCTCCGGATTGTTACGCCAGATTTCCGAATCGGTGACGACCGGCACGCCGATGCGCTTGCGAACCGCTTGCTGATTCCACGGCTCGCCGACGCAATAGGCGTCGATCGTTCCCGCTTCGAGCACCGCAGGCATTTGCGGCGGCGGCGTCACCGAGAGGACGACTTGACCTTGGTCGACCCCGCGCGCGTCGCCGGGAGTGTAGAAGCCGGGATGAATGCCGGCGGCCGCCAACCAATAACGTAGTTCGTAATTGTGCGTCGAGACGGGGAACACCATGCCGAAGTTGAAGTCTTTGCCGGCCGAGCGATATTCGTCGACGACCGGTCGCAATGCCGCCGCCGAAATGGGATGCGTCGGCGTCGGCGAACGAAGCCGCTCGTCGGCGGCTTGCATTTTTTCCCACACGCGATTGGAGACCGTGATCGCGTTGCCGTTGAGGTCGAGACTGCAGGCCGTGATGATGTGGGCCGGGGTGCCGAAGCCGATCGTCGCGCCGATCGGTTGGCCGGCCAACATGTGGGCTCCATCCAATTCGCCGCCGACGACCCGATCGAGCAGCACCTTCCAATTGGCTTGCGCCTCGACGGCGACCTCGAGACCTTCGTCGTCGAAGAAGCCTTTTTCTTTGGCGATGACGAGCGGTGCGCAGTCGGTGAGTTTGATGAAGCCGAGCCGGAGTCGATCTTTCTCGACCGGCAAGAGTTCGACGAGTTTTCCGTCGCCGAGATTAGGCGACGCGGCCGCCGCGTCGGAGCCCGCCGTCGCCGATCCGCATCCGGACGCCGCGGCAAGCAGCATGCCTGTCAGCGAAAATAGGCCGATGAACAAAACTGACGCACAAGCGGTTTTCATGTCTGGTATCCCGGGCCGAAGCAAAGAGTCTTCTTCGCAACCGTAGCCGGACCGCCAACCGACCACGGCGTTGCAACGTCATATATTGCATGCACGATGCCGAACCGGAGACGGCGGCGTCGATCGGAGTTCGGCATGAGGCAAAAACGGGCGACAAACCTCGCACCGCGCGAAGAACCGCGGGACCATGCGTCCGCCGCGCTGCGCCGCGACGTGCGGCTAGTTGAAGCAGGCCTGCCTTCAACTCATGCGACGCGCGTCGCCCGAGAGTGGCTTCTGCGGAGCCACCTGGCGTCGCCGCGACCGTTACGCGTTTTTCTCGTGAAAAACGGCTGACGCGGCGATGGCCGACGCTTCGTTTCGCGTGTGGTTTCCGGGGAACCTCGGCCAGTCGTCCACTGCTTCCGGGAAAACCACTTGCGGGAGTTTCTTGAGTGAAATCGCGTCAATCTGCGCGGCCGTGGGCGATTGTGACGCATGCCGGCGGGCGATCGATTTTTGCGCCGGCCGCAGTCCGATGACCCCACTAGTCGGGAACTCGCAGCATGGTCGGCACGATGCCGGCAATGCTCGAACGACGTGATTCGCCGGGAGCAGTACGGATATGTTGTTTACCGCAAAGCGCCGCTCAATCGTTCTTTTCCTGATCTCGCTCGGGTTCGCGCACGCGGCGCATGCTCTAGGCGAGGAACCGCCGGCCGCGCTGTCGGCGGCGGGCGGCGACGCGGAGATCGTCGAGTTTGAATCGGCCGACGGCGATTCGTCGGGCCCGCTTCAGCTTGATTCGGTCAGCCTGACTAACTCGGGCTTCGCCGACATGGCTCCGGCCGACGACGCCGCCAAGAAGGCCGCAGCGCTGAAGAAGAAGAAAGAGGCGCTCAAGAAGGCGGTGGCCGGGGCCTACAAGCCGCTGTTCTACGACAACAACTTCGCCTTCATCGACAACCCGCTGTACGACCAATACTTCGTCGGTGATCGCTTAAAGCAACGGCACTTCAACTTCCTCGGCCACGATGCAACGCTCGACGTCGGCGGCCAGTATCGGATGCGATTCCAGTCGGAACGAAACATCCGCGGCTTCGGACTCACCGGAGTCGACGACGCCTTTCTGCTGCAACGTACGCGGCTCTTCGCCAACGCCCAGCTCACCGAGAACGTTCGCGTCTACGGGGAACTACTCGACGCCGTGAGCAACTACGAGAACTTTGCGCCCCGGGGCATCGAGGAAAACCGCCTCGACATGCAGAACTTATTCGTCGATCTCACCTTGCTCGACGCAGCCTCGGGAAACCTCAAGTTTCGCGGCGGCCGACAAGAATTGCTGTACGGCTCCGAGCGTCTGATTTCGCCCCTCGATTGGGCGAACGCGCGCCGCACGTTCGAAGGTTACAAACTAATGTGGACCGGGGAGGACTGGAACGTCGACGCGTTCTACACCCGGCCCGTGATCACCGCCGCCAACGCCTGGGACTCGCCCGACTATCGTCAAGAGTTTTCCGGCGTATGGGGTTCGTATAAGGGAATCGAAAACCACACGTTCGATACGTATTGGTTGAGCTACTACAACAGCGCGGGTACGAACTCCTACCACTACCAGACCACGGGCGGGCGCTGGCTCGGCGCGAAAGACGCTTGGCTCTGGGAACTGGAGGGGGGTATTCAGTTCGGCGACAACACCAGCGGTTCCGATCACTGGGCGACCTTCTCGACGACCGGTCTCGGCCGCAAGTTCGAGAAGCGAACTTGGAAGCCGACCGTTTGGAGCTATTTCGACTACTCGTCGGGCGGCGCGCGCCGCGGCGCCGGCGAAGGCTTCAATCATCTCTTCCCGCTGGCTCACAAGTACCTCGGCTTCATGGACCTCTACGGACGCAGCAACATTTGTAGCCCGAACGTGCAGGTCGCCATGCAGCCGCATGAGAAAGTGAAGATGTTGCTCTGGTACTACTACTTCTTCCTCGAAGACGTTCGCGACACGCCCTACAACGTGAACATGTCCCCGTTCAACGCCGCCAACGCCCCGGCCTCGCGGAGCCTCGGGCAAGAAATCGATCTAACCGTCACGTATACGCTCAATCCTCGCATGGACGTGCTGCTCGGGTACTCGCACTTCTTCTCCGGCAACTACTACAAGCAGACGGCGGGCGTCCCCTTCCGCGGCGACGCCGACTTCTTCTACACCCAGTTCCAGTGGAACTTCTAACCGCCGATTAGGAACGAGCCGGCGCTGCCGCGCTTCGCGGCGTACGGCTAAGGCGGCGGGCATTCGCCGACCCGCTCGGCCGGGGGCGAACGCGTTTTCCGACGCGGCAATTCGCGACGTCCGTCGTGGTTCCGGGAAAGCCGGCCTTTCATCGGCATCAAAGTTGCCTATTATGGAACTTGGTCTCTCAATTCACCGGTTTCGCCGCCGGCTGTCATGCGTTTTCCGCCATGAATGAGGCTGTCGGGGCACGTCGAACGCCGCGGATCGTCGCCATTGACGACGACCCGCTGATCCGCCGCCTTCTGGAGAGCTTTTTCGCGGAAAAGGGCTATACCCTCATTACGGCGGCCGACGGCTCAACGGGCCTCGAACGCGTGCAGCGCGAACGGCCCGACGTCGTCATTCTCGACAACGTGCTTCCCGACTTGGGCGGTCTCGAAGTGCTCAAGCAAATCCGCGCATTCGATCGGCATCTGCCGGTGCTCTTTGTGACGTCGCAAGGAACGAGCCGCACGGCGATCGAAGCCATGAAACTGTGCGCCTTTGATTACCTGCCGAAGCCGCTCGACCTCGGTCGGCTGGAGCAGCAAGTCGAGCGCGCTTTGGAAGCTCGCCGGTTGATGCGAACCCCGGTGCAATTGGAAACCGGCGCGGCGGCGGAACCCGACGCCGACTTTCTCATCGGTCGCAGTGCCGCGATGCAACAGGTCTACAAAGACATCGGTCGCGTGGCGCTGCTCGATGCGCCGATTCTCATCGAGGGGGAACCGGGCACGGGGAAGGAATCGGTGGCCCGGGCCGTCTATCAGAATGGTCCGCGCGCGTCCGGACCGTTCCGAACGGTGAATTGTGCCGACTACGATGCCGCCGGTTTGGAAGTCGAGTTGTTCGGCTCGGAGCGCTTCGACGGACAAACCCAAACCACGACGCAGATCGGCCGCGTCGAACAATGCCGAGGCGGCGTGCTGCTGCTCAACGGCGTCGAACTTCTGACGGCGGCGGGGCAAAGCCGCGTCTTGCGATTAATTCGCGACGGCGAATTCGAACGGGTCGGCGGTCGCGATACGGTCAAGGCCGACGTGCAAATCATCGGCGTGACCACGGCGAGCCTGGATGCTTACGTCGCCGAAGGTAAATTTCGCGCCGAGCTCTACTATCTCTTACGTTCATTCCGCATCACGTTGCCCGCCTTGCGTGATCGCGAGGCCGATATTCCGCTGTTGGTCGATCATTTCGTCAAGAGGTTTAGTAAGCTCGGCGGCGCGGTAAGTTCCGAGCCGGTGCGCGTATCGGCCGAATCATTGTCCCTGCTGGCGCATTATTCGTGGCCGGGCAATCTCGATGAATTACAGAGCGTCTTGCGGCGCGCCTTGCTCGAAACCAAGGGAGCCGTCGTCGCTTCCGACTACCTATTGGCGGCCATCGGCGATCGCGGTCGCGATTCGACCGTCGTCGCGGACGGCACGACGAACTGGCGCTTGTTCGCCCGGCATCGCATGACCGACGGGTCGCAACGCGTCTACGCCGACGCCGTCGCGGAAATGGAACGCAATCTGCTGTTGCAGGTTCTGCAGGCGATGAACGGCAATCAGGCTCGTAGCGCTCGCATCTTGGGAATCACGCGCGGCAACCTACGAAAGAAAATCCGCGCTCACGGCATTTCGCTCAGCGGGTTGGGAGCCGCCGCGGCCGAAACCGCCGACGAATCCGACGAACTCGACGCGGAAGCCGATGCGGGCGACTCCTCCCATGAGTAGGTCCGACGACGACGTCGAACATACCGCCGTCGACGATTCGCGCCGACTGACTCGTTACTACATTCTCGCCCTGTCGGCCGTCGCGCTGTTGTCGATCGCCGGACAATTCTTCGTTCAGTCGCGCTTGATCGACCAACTCGGCGATTCCAAGCTGGTCAACATGGCGGGTCGACAACGCATGTTGAGTCAGCGCATCGTGAAATGCGCGCTCGTTCTCCAAACGACGGCGACGACGAGCGTGGAGCGCAAGGCTCGTCGCGCCGAGTTGCAGTCCAGTCTTCGGCAATGGCGACGTAGTCACGACGAGTTGAGAGGCGGCGGTGCGGACGGCGGGCATCGAGAAAGCGACGGACCCGAGACCGCGGTGCATTTTGCACAACTGGAGCGCGCGTTTACCGCCATGTCGTCGGCCGCCGAGCGCATCGTCGCCGTCGACGCCCTGCCGCAAGCAAGCGACGTGGCGCAACTGCTTGCCGAAGAACCGGCGTTCTTGGAGGCAATGGACGAAATCGTCGCTCAATACGAGCGCGAGGCTCAGGCCAAGGTCGCCCGCTTACGAACATTGGAGTCGATCTTACTGGCGCTGACGCTCGGCACGTTGCTCCTGGAAGGGCTCTGCGTCTTTCGCCCGGCGGCGCGGCAGATTCGCCGATCATTCTCGGCGCTGGTCCGGCTGGGCGAAGAACTGCGCACGGCCCGCGACGTCGCGGAATCGGCCAATCGGGCCAAGTCGCAGTTTCTCGCCAAAGTCAGCCACGAACTTCGCACGCCCTTGCATGCGATTCTGGGGGGCGTGGAAATGGCCGGCGGACCGCATTCGCCCGCCGAAGAATCTCGCAACGCCGAAAGAACGCGCGAAGCGCTGGAGCTGATCGACAACTCGGCGCGCCGCCAGTTGGCCTTGGTCAACGAACTGCTCGATCTGTCCCAAATCGAGTCCGGCCGATTGCGCATCGACGACGCGGCGTTCGATCTGCTTGATCTCCTGCAACGCAACGCCGCGATGATCCGCCCGTTGGCCGTCGGACGCGGCTTACGGTTTTCGCTCGACGTGGCCGCCGACTTGCCGCGCTTCGTTCGCGGCGATGCTCTGCGGATCGGCCAGGTGCTGACGAACCTCTTGGGTAACGCGTTGAAGTTTACGGAAGTCGGCGAGATCGAACTAAGAGCCTATGTTTGCCGCACGAACGACGACGCTCGTGAGATTCGCTGCGTCGTGCGCGACACGGGAATCGGCATCGCGCGCGAGCAGCACGATTTGATCTTCGATTCCTTCGCCCAGGTCGACGCCGCCGGCAATCGACGGCGGCAAGGCGCGGGTCTCGGCTTAGCGATTTCCAAGCAACTCGCCGAACTGATGCACGGTCGACTCGAGGTCGACAGCCGAATCGGCGAGGGAAGCACGTTTACGTTTGCTTGGCCCTGCCTGCAATGCCCGGCGATCGACGGCGGCGAGGCTCCGACCGTGGAGCCCGCCGCGGGCGCCGGGGACAAAACCTTCCAAGTCCTGATTGTCGACGATTCAGCCGCGGGCCGCCGCGTGCTCGAAGCGATGCTGACCGATCTCGGACATCTCCCGACCTGCTGCGCCGACGGCGCATCGGCCGTCGAGGCGTTTCGCGGCAAGCCGTTCGACGTCGTGCTGCTCGACGTGAACATGCCGACATGGGACGGCATCGCCGTGGCCGCGGAACTGCGGCGTTGGGAAACGACGCAACAGCGCCGCCGCGCAACGATCCTATTCGTCACCGCGGATGCCACCTACGAACAAACGCCTGACCGTCGCTCCAAGGACGTAGACGGCTGCCTCCTAAAGCCGTTTTCCAGCCGTGATTTGAAGCGAATTCTATCTGGACTCGGAGCGCGTTTACCCGCCGACCTTGCCGACCCGTCGCCGGATAACGGCACTCCGGCGTCCGAGTCGGTTCGAGATCGCGCGCTGCTCAGACTGGGCGGCAATCAGAAGCTTCTCAACGAGCTTGTCGCGATTTTCCTTACCGAAGCGCCGCGACAATTCGAGCGTTTGCAGTCCGCCGTCGACGAAAGTCGCAATAACGACGCGGTGCTGATCTCACATCTGCTGCAAGGGCAACTGAGAATGTTGGAACAACCGGAAGCAACGCTCGTCCTCGAACTGGAATCGTCGTCAATAAGCGGCGATACCGACGTCCAAACAAGATCGTTGACCGCCTTAACACAGGTTTGGCCGCAAATCCTCAGCAATGTCGAAATGCTGACCGTCGTTTGAAGCGCGCCACCGAACCCTTTAGCCGCCTCGGCTGTTGGGACCATTGCGGCTTGCTCCCATGCAAGTCGGCCGAGCAATCATCGGCGACGACGGCTTATTTATCCTCGGCGGGCTTGGAGACGACTTCCCGCTTCGTAAAGCGCGTCCAAGTCCCCCCTTCGTCGCCGCTGACGACGTAGTCGCGCACGCGAATCCGCATGCCGGGCTTTAAGGCGTGCGGGTCGTCGTCGTTTAATTGCAGAATGAGATGCGGCGGCAGTTGCCGCCGATCGGCATTCGGGTTGGACGACGGATCGCTCATGATGCCGTTGATGCGCCAGGCCAAGGCCTTATCAACGCCGCTGAACTCGACGAGCTTAATGCGAAAATGAGCCGGCACCGTCCGGTCGACCCCCAGCGAACCCGAGAAGCCGGGACGCCCCTTCACTTTCGTCTCAGGCGACCATTGCACTTGGGAAATCGTTCCTTCGATCGTCACGGGATCCATCGGCGGCAGCGGCGCGGAGAAGGCCGACGTATTACCGCTCATGATCATGATGCCGAACATAAGCAGTAGGTATTCTCGTTTCATTTCGGTACCTGCGAGGTTTCGGAAGTAACGGGTTCTTGTTTACGAATCTGCCAGACGCCGACGCCGGAAAGTGAAAACTTCCAAGTGCTGTCCGGGACAGCGTCACCGAGCAGTGTTTCTGTCTTTGAGGAGCCTGTCCCGTCCAACTTCCAGCCGCAGGTTCCATCGGCGTTCAGTACGAGATCCAATTCCGACCTTCCTTCGGAACGACTAATGCGATGAGCAACCAATTCCACTCGCGTATCATCCTTCTTGACTGACCAGTTCCACGTTTCTTCCGGAAACACTTGACTGCGTCGCCAAATACCACGAAGAACGTTATTCGTCAGCGTGCCCTCAAAGCGATTCACCCATCGCGTGCCGGAACTCTTCCCAATCGGCTTTTCTGAAGGTTCTTGCACGATATCCGGAGCTTGTGCCGTAACGTTTCCTCCCGCTATGCGAAAAGTCGTCGTTGCTCGACCTTCGGTATTCTCAGTAGTCCACGTTACCACCTCGATCGTGCAATCCTCGGGAATGATCGGCTTGGCTTCGTTGGGGTCGACCGGAGCGGCGGGATCGCGCGGCTTGAGTCCCTTCTCGGCCAACTCCTTCGCACGGCGCTCGAGCTTTTCGGTTTGCTCGTCCTTCGGTTGCGGCTGCTCGGCGGGCGGCGTTGCTGCCGGCTTCCCGTCGGTCGTCGTCGTGGCGATCTTGGTCGTGCCTTGCGTCGCCAGCCAAGCGGCGAACTGGTCGACGTCGGCGTCTCGATAGTCCTGCAAGAACTTAGCCAAGTCGTCGAGTCGCACAGCATCCGGATCCGTTACGCCCCGGTAGCGCAGATACTCGCGGGCGTACGGCGTGAGGTTCAGCGCCATGCGCCGCAATTCGGCGTCGTACGAGCCGGCTTGCTTCAGTTCTTGCTGCAAAAGCGTGCGAAACGCCGAGGAATCGGAGCCGATCGGCAGTCCGAGCGCGGCGAGACGTTCGCGGAGCCGGTCCTGCGCATCGTCGAACGGGCGATAATCCATGTCGGGAGCGATATCGTCGCGCAGGGCTCGCGTGATCCGGAACTCCGCTTCGAACAAGGCGCGCTCGGCTAGGTCCTTGCGGGCTTCCGGACTGGCGATGTGATGCACGATCTCTTGCGGTGTCGGATTACGTCCGTCGTGCAGGATGCGAAAGTCTTGGACCAGGCCGACGAGTTGCGGGTAGTCGAGCCGTTGCGTAACTTCGGTCCAGCGCCCAGGTTCGACTTGAAGATAAACCCGTTCCTTCCCTTGCTCGCGAATCGCCTCCTCGACGACCGGCAAGCCCTGTTCGAAGAGCGTCGTCCGGCGATATTCAGCGTCGGCCAGACCGGCGAGCAGTTCCTTCTGCTCGGTGAGCGAAAAGCCGCCCCCTTTCAGTTCCGTCACTTGCTTGGCCGTGGTGCGGACGGCTTGCGTCAACTCCTTGAGGCAGGCGCCATAGGTTTCCAAGACGGGCCCGGCCAGCGGTACGTCGCCGGCGCGCGAGAGCGCTTCCGCCGCGCCGCGTAAGACTTGCAAGCTCCGCCGCGCCGAGGGAGGCAGATTCGTGTCGCGGCCGATCTGATCGAGTTCGGAGACGAGCTTCACCGCTTCGGCCGCGTAGCCTTCCGCCTGCACGACGTTGCCGAACTGTTTGAAGACCGGATTGTCGGCCGCCTTCTCCAAGCGTTCGCTGAACTTCGTCAACACGGCGCCCGTCTCGGGGCGGAGGATCTCGCCCGCTTCGCCGGCAATCGCCGAGTACTTCCGCAGATCCTCCAGCGCGTCGACATACGCCTGACCGGCCTCGAGCGACGCTTTATGGACCTGCAGCTTCGCTTCGTATCGTTCGGCCAAGCTCAGATTCCGCCGGGCGTCGATCTGTCGGTACAGAGTTTCGAGTTGAGTGGCGGTCGGCGGCGCGGCCGACGAGACGCCGCTCGCGAGAACCGCGATCCCGAGGATCGCCGCTCCCGCCGCCCCGATGCAATTCCTCAGCCGAACGATGTAGTCCATGATCGTCACCCCCGCGAAATCAGACCCGCCCTACTTCCGGAATGCACGCCGCGTACCGGAATTACGACGGCGCGCCGGCACGATAAAAAGCGTTCGCGGGAGGAATTCTGCGGCGGGCAAAAGTGTGCAAGGCGCGCGATATCGCCCTCGCCTGCGAAGCGGCGCACCGCGTTTCCCCGCCGCCGACGCGCTACGTAAACAAGCCAGGAATCGGCGCTCCGCCGAAGGTGAGATCGACCGGACGACCGTCGGCTTTCTTCAGGCGCAACTCGCCGCCGATGCCCAACTTGGCGTACACGCTCGCGGCGTAATCGTAGGGCGTGTACAAATCGTCGGTTACGTCGCCCCCCTGCTCGTCGGTCGCACCGATCACTTGACCGCCCGGTACGCCCGCCCCGGCGAACGCAATCGACATGGCGCGGGCCCAGTGGTCGCGTCCTTGCCATTTATTGACCTTCGGCGTTCGTCCCATTTCGGTGATGAAGCAGAGCAACGTTTCTTCGAGCAAGCCTCGTTGGTGCAGATCTTCAATCAATGCGCTCAGCGATCGATCCAAGCTCGGCATCATGACGGGGTGCGGCAAGCCGTAGCGTTCTTGCTTGCTCATTCCCTGCGGACCGCCGCAGGGGCCGTTGCGATAGATCCCTTCGTGATGGTCCCAATTGAGAAACACGCCGTTTGTTTCGCCATAGCCCGGCCGACCGACATGCTCCGGCGGCTGAATCACGGTCACGGTGACGAATCGTACGCCGGCTTCGATAAGCTTACGACCGAGCAGATAACAACAGCCGCGATGATCGCGACCGTAGCGATCGCGCACGGCGGCGCTTTCCGTATTCAGGTCGAACGCGGCCTGCACGCGCGGGCTCGTAAGCAGATCGAAGGCGTGCTCATACGTCTTACGCACCGCGAGCCCCAGCCCTTCGGACGGTTGCGGGCTCAGCGCGCCGAGCAACTGGCGACGGTCGCTCAAGCGAGCCGTCGACATGCCGGACAGCGGTTCCAGCGCGCGGACTTTCCAAGCCGGATCGGCGACATTCTCGCCGAGACTCTTGGTGCCTAGTTTCCACGGCGCCCGACTGACGGAGAGAAACCCGGTCGAACTGACGTGATTCGGCATGTTGGCGCCGGGACAAAATACATACGGCGGCAACTCCGCGCAATCGCTCCCCAGCAATTCACCGGCGACGGAGCCGATATCCGGAAACTCTTTCGCAATATTGAAGGGATAGCCCTTGAAAAACTCCAGGCATCCTTCCATGTGCCCCGCGACTTTCGTCGTCGTCATCGAACGAACGACCGACAGCTTGTCGGCATGGCGGGCAATCTGCGGCATCAGTTCCGAGAATAGGATGCCCGGAACACTTGTCGCGATCGGCTTGTACGGCGTGCGGTGATCGACGGGAGCCGCGGGCTTCGGGTCCCACGTATCCATCTGGCTGATGCCCCCTTCCTCGTAGACCACGAGCACCTGCTTGGCACGCCGACCACCGGACGTTTGCGCAGCAAGACCTTGCTGCGCGGCGAATCCTTGTAGGGCCATCAGTTCCGGGAAACCTACTCCTAAACAGCCGGCGGAAACATACCGGAGGAAGCGCCGCCGCTCCGGAAGCGACGCAAATATCGGGTGGCGCCAAAGTAAGGAGAACATGCCGACGATCTCCGCTGGAAAGGCGGGGGTACAACGAGGGGCAGGCTTGGGTTATCCTACCGCAACGCATCGGAGATTGCGAATATGTCATTGCAGCCCGGTTCTACTCACCTCACGGGAACGGCCGACGGATGAAGATCACCGACGTGGAAGCCATTTTCGTCTCGCAAAAACAAGTCCGCGCGCAGTGCGACAGCGGCCAAGACGCGCTGATCGTCCGCATTACCACGGACGCGGGCATCACCGGCATCGGCGAAGTCGATAGCGCGCCGCTCGCGGCGAAAGCGGTCATCGAAGGGCCGTTCTCCCACACAATCAGCACGGGCTTGAAGCATCTGCTCATCGGCCAAGATCCGTTTGAGACCGAACGGCTTTGGCAGACGATGTATCAGCGCACGATCTACTCGGGTCGTCGCGGTATCGGCCTGCATGCGATGAGCGGTATCGATATCGCCCTGTGGGACATCAAGGGCAAGGCTCTCGGCTTGCCCGTTTGGAAGTTGCTCGGCGGCGGCTTTCACAAGCAGATTCGTTGCTATGCCAGTACGCTCTTCGGCACCACGCCGCTGGCGACCGGAGAAATTGCCCGCCGCATTCGTGATCGCGGCTTCGGCGCCGTCAAGTTCGGTTGGGCCCCCATGGGGCAAGACGCTCGAACCGACGTCGATCTGGTGCGTCAAGCGCGCCGCGGCTTCGGCGACGACGGACAGTTGATGATCGACGCCGGACTGGTTTGGGACGCGCGCACCGCCATCCAACGTGCGCACGCGTTCGCCGAGTTCGAGATCGCTTGGCTCGAAGAGCCGCTGCAGCCGGACGATTACATCGGCTACCGAAAACTCACCGACGCGAGTCCCGTGCATATTGCGGCGGGCGAATCGGAGAGCAATCGCCAGTCGTTTCTCGACCTCATGGACCAAGGAGGCATCGACATCGTGCAAGTCGACCTCACCCGCTGCGGAGGCTTTACGGAAGCCGTGAAGATCGCGAGCCTCGCGGCCGATCGCGGCCTGAAAGTCGCCAACCACGGCTTCAGCACGTACATCAACGTCCATGCGGCGCTGCACTGGCTCAACGCCGTACCCAACGCGTTGATCGCGGAGTTCGTCGTCCAAGAGAATACCGACTTGCGTGAATTCCTCACGACGAACAACGTCCGCGCCGTCGACGGTTCGCTGCCCATTCCCGACGCTCCGGGACTCGGTATCGAACTCAACGAGGAACAGGTGCAAAAGTTCCGAATCGCGTAGCACTCGACAGGTGATTCGCTTCGGGACGAGTCTCGTAAGTCGTTATTCTAAGCGTCGATTTTTTCCATCGTTCAACATCGGAATGTGGCCCTATGCTGCGCTTTGTCTTAGCCTCACTCGCCGTCGCCGCAACGACCCTGGCCGCAATGCCTGATCCCGTCGCGCCCGATCCCGAATCGCGGCGCCCGATCGAAGCCGTCGACTCGGTGTTTATCGAAGACCTGACCTGGATGGAGATTCGTGATCGCATGCGCGACGGCGTCGACACGGTGATCATTGCCACCGGCGGCATCGAACAGAACGGCCCTTACATCGTCACCGGCAAGCACAACTACATTCTTCGCGGCGCGACCGAGCGAATCGCCCGCAAATTGGGCAACGCGCTCGTCGCCCCGATCGTACCGTTCGTTCCGGAAGGAGACATCGCTCCCCCTTCCCTGCATATGAAGTACCCCGGGTCGATCAGCCTGAACGAAGAAACCTATCGGGCGCTGCTCACCGATATTTGTGCGAGTTTCAAGACACACGGTTTTAAGCGAATCGTCCTACTCGGCGACAGCGGCGGCAATCAAGCGGGCATGAAGATCGTCGCCGAACAATTGAACGCCGCATGGCCGAACGCAACCCGAATCGTTTTCGTGCCGGAATTCTACGACTACGCCGGCCTAGCCAAGTGGGTGGAAGCACGAGGAATCCGCCAGCAGCCGGAGGGTCTACACGACGACTTTGTGATTAGCGCACAACTCTTGGCGGTCGATCCCGCGACCATCCGCGCGCAACAACGAATCCAAGCCGGCAATTTTCGCATCAACGGCGTCGACCTCGCGCCCTTGGAGAAGTCGATCGAGTGGGGCCGCAAGATTCTCGACCATCGGGCCGAGCAAACCGTCGCGGCGATCCGCGCGCGGAAGATATCGCCTTAGCCGGGCATTTCATTTCAAACACAATTCACTCCATCCGTTTGGTCGACGTCTCGCTTTGATCGCTCGCTCATTTTCGGATCATTCGAGCGATCAAGGCGAAACCACGCCGACGGTATCCAATCAACCACGGCACAAATATGAGCACGAACAACACCTCGCTCTACGATCGATTGGGCGGCATCTATGCGATTGCCGCCGTCGTCGACGACTTCATCGACCGGATCATGATCAATCCGATTCTCAACGCCAATCCCTTGGTCGATGAAGCGCACCACCGAGTCTCCAAAGCCGGCTTCAAGTATCTCGTGACGGAGATGGTGGGCTGGGCCACGGGCGGTCCGCAGAAGTACACCGGTAAGACGATGAAGGAATCCCACGAGCACCTGAACATCACGGAGAGCGAATGGCAGTCGTTCCTCGGCGACTTTCAGACCACCCTGGATAAATTCCAAGTACCCGCCGCAGAGCAAAGCGAATTGTTTGCGATCGTCGACGGCACAAAGGCCGACATCGTTCTTAAACCTGCCGCCCGATAGCTCCGCCGAAGCGGCCGCGACAAAGAAGCCGAACTTTCCCACCGCCCGACGATACAGGAACTCCGATGACACGACCTCGCCAATCTGCTCTCTCCCGCCGACGCTTTATCGGCGACACGCTGACAGCCGCCGGCGCGGTGCTAACCGTGTCGCCGACGCTATCCGGTATCGCCGCGGCCGCGGAGGCGCCGCGTGCAATCGACATCGGCTCGCGGCGCGAACTCTTCGTCGACGACTCTCTCGTCGCGCGTCTCGGCGGCTCGGCAACGTTGCGGCTCCACCATCCCGAACCCCAAGAAATCGCTCTGCTTCACGACGAACCCTGGGAAGGGAGCGGCAGCGGTTATCACAGCGTGTTTCAAGACGGTGATCGCTACCGGATGTACTACAAGAGTTGGCAACTCACCGTCACGCCCGACAAGCTCAACACCGGAGAACATCCGCTCTATTGTTGCTACGCGGAGAGCGACGACGGCATTCGTTGGCGCAAGCCGTCGCTCGGGCTCTTCGAATTTCAAGGGTCGAAGGAAAACAACATCGTGATGGCCGGCGGGAAGGAAGGACTTGTAAACGTCGACCCCGGGCATCCCGCCGTTTTCAAAGACGACAATCCCGCGGCGCCGGCGAGCGCCCGCTACAAGGCGATCGTACGCTCCTCCGGGCCGCACGGTCTGCTGGCTCTTCAATCGCCCGACGGTATTCATTGGTCGCTCATGAGCGACGCCCCCGTGATTACGGACGGCGCCTTCGATTCACAGAACCTCGCCTTCTGGGACGCGGCGCGCGGCGAGTATCGCGCGTATTGGCGAATTTTTACCGGCGGTACGACCAACAAGCAGAATTGGAAGCCGGCCGGAGTGCGCGCCATTCGCACGGCGACGTCACGCGACTTTCTCCATTGGAGCAAGCCGGCGGATGTCGCTTATGTCGACTCGCCGGAGGAAGAGCTCTACACGAATCAAGTGAAACCGTATCACCGCGCGCCGCACATATTGATCGGCTTTCCCACTCGCTATCTCGACCGCGGCTGGAGCCCTTCGATGAAGGCTCTGCCCGAACTCGAGCATCGCCAATGGCGCGCCCGAGCCAACGGTCGCTACGGCACGGCGATCACCGAAGGATTGTTCATGGCCGGCCGCGACGGCGTGACTTTCAAACGCTGGAACGAAGCGTTTCTACGTCCCGGCGTCGAACGGCCGGGCACTTGGAATTACGGCCAGCAATACATCGGCTGGCACCTCGTCGAAACCCGCTCCACGCCGGAGGGCGCGCCGAACGAACTCTCGCTGTATGCGACGGAAAGCTATTGGACCGGCAAGAGCAGCGCCTTGCGGCGCTACACGTTGCGGATGGACGGCTTCGTCTCGGTGAACGCCCCGATGAATGGGGGCGAACTCGTCACCAAGCCGGTGCGATTCCAGGGGAACGCTCTGCAGTTGAACTTCTCGTCGTCCGCGGCCGGAGATGTATGCGTCGAAATCCAGGATGTCCAAGGCAAACCGATTCCCGGATATTCACTCGACGATTGTCTACCGCTGTTCGGTGATTCGCCGGATCGCCGCGTCGAGTGGAAGTCCGGAACCGACGTTTCGGCGTTGGCGGGCCAAGTCGTGCGTCTGCGGTTTGTTCTGCGCGACGCCGATTTGTTCGCCTTCCAATTCTCGGAAGCACCGGGCAGCGCAAGCAATAAGACATCGCATTCATGATCGTCGATCGACGCGCCTCGTTTTGAACGCCTTTTCGCTCTTTGCTCAGGAACCCCTTCCATGCTCTCCCGTCTTATGCGGTGCGCCGCAGCGTCGGCGCTCGTTCATGTCACCTGGGCTTTCTCAGCGGCATCTGCGGCCGATGGAGCGTTGCGGGCAGGAACCGCGCAAGTCGACATAACGCCGCAACGGCTGCCGATCTCGATGGTCGGCAGTTTTACCGACCGCAAAGCGACGACGGTCAACGATCCGCTTTACGCGCGCTGCTTGGCGCTCGACGACGGCTCGACGCGACTCGTACTCATGACGGTCGACTGTTGTCTCGTGTCGCGCGAGCTTTTTGATGAAGTGAAGAAGCAAGCGGCGGCGGCGACCGGCGTTCCGACTACGCACATGCTGATGTCGGCCACGCACACGCATACCGCGGCGCCGGTCATCGACATGGCCCAGATTCGCGCCGAGCCGAGCTATAACCGATTCTTGACGGAACGGCTGATCGAGGCCGTGCGACAGGCCGTTGCGCGCCTGCAACCGGCGCGGCTCGGCTGGAGCGTGGGAAAGTTGCCGGGCGAAGTACACAATCGCCGTTGGAGGATGAAGCCCGGCACGATCCCCGCTAGTCCGTTGGGCGCCACGACCGATCAGGTGCGAACGAACCCGGGCATCGGAAATCCCGGCCTAGTCGAACCTGCGGGACCGACCGACCCGGACGTCATGCTCCTGGCGGCGACGACGCCCGAGGGAAAGCCGCTGGCGCTGTACTGCGTCTACTCGCTCCACTACGTGGGAGGCATTCCGGCGAACGCGCTTTCCGCCGACTACTTCGGCGAGTTCTCCAACCAGATGCGTGAGCGACTAGTCGTCGCCGACGAAACCGCGCCGTTCACGGCCATGCTCGCCAACGGCACGAGCGGCGACATCAACAACGTCGACGTTCGCAACCGTGCGGCGCCCCAGAGGCCGCTGGAGCAAATGCGGTTGGTCGCCGGCCGGTTGGCCGACGTCGCCGAGAAGGAGTTTCGCACCATGAAGTTCCATGAACGCGTAACGCTGCAAGCCGCGGAAACGGAATTGGCTTTGAAGGTTCGAAAACCTTCGGCCGATGACGTTCGCCGGGCCGAAGAAACGTTGGCGACAAGCGACGGAAAGCCGGCGAACGTCGTGCGCGACGTTTATGCCGGCGAAACGCGCGTCTTGGCCGATTGGCCGGACGAGGTGCGATTGAAGCTGCAAACGTTGCGTGTCGGCGACTTGGCGATCGCCGCGATTCCGTGCGAAGCCTTTGTGGAAATCGGCCTGGAGATCAAACGTCGAAGTCCGCACCGACCGACGTTCGTCGTCGGGCTGGCGAACGGATACAACGGCTATCTGCCGACGCCCGAACATCACGCCCTGGGGGGTTACGAAACTTGGCGATCTCGCTGGAGCTATTTGGAACCGCAGGCTTCGACGAAGATCATCGACGCTTTGCTGCCGCTGCTGCAAGAATCGCGTTAGCGAAGCACGAAGCGTTGGAGTCGTTTCCCTTCGACGTCGCCGACGTACACGGCGCCGCTTCGATCGACGGCCATGCAGTGCGGCAACAGAAACTGCCCCGGCTCCGCCCCCTTCTCGCCCCACTGCGAAAGTACCTTGCCCGCGAGCGTCATGTGCAGGCACTTGTTGGCGCGGCCGTCGGCGACAAACAGCGTCTGGTCGGCGGCCATGCAGAGTCCGAACGGCGCGAAGCCGCCGTAGCGCCGCACGAACTTTCCCTCTTGATCAAACACCTGGACTCGATCGTTTTCCCGATCGGCGACGTGCAGTAGTCCGTCGGCGTCGATTTGAATGCAGTGCGGCAAGCGCAGTTCACCGTCGCCCGTCCCTTTCGTTCCCCAGGCCTTCACGAACCGCCCTTCCTTGGTGAATTTCACAACGCGGTTGTTTCCGTATCCGTCGGTCACGAAGAAGTGACCGTCGGGCGCAAAAGCGACGTCGGTCGGACGATCGAACGTCTTGTCGTCCGCTCCGGCGACATCGCGCTTCCCCAGCGTCAATAACAGCTTGCCCGCCGGCGAATATTTGAGGACCGTGTGATTCTTGTAGTCAGTGACCCAAATATTGTTTTCGGAATCGACGCGCGTGCCGTGCACGCCCGTCAACTCGTCGTCGCCGAACATGTGCAGGAGTTTGCCCGCGGAATCGTAAACCAAGATGGGCCGCGGACCGCGGTGCGATACGATCATGTTCCCTTGCGAATCGATGGCGACGC
>CAZWDN010000056.1:0-20313 GCA_964633125.1 uncultured Pirellula sp.
GCGGCCAGCATGATTTCAGCCGAAACGACGGCACCGACTTCTTCGTTCCAAAAGCGGGCGATGGTGATCTTCATAACGGCTGCTCCCCTGTGATGCGTGACGCAAACCCGTGATTTGTAAGCTGATGAGGCTTCTCTTCGCTCGTTGCGAAGGTGAGGAGACTTAGAGCAGAGGGCGTGCCGAAGAGGCGTCTGAAGCGACGATTGCGGTCGTCGTTCGATGGGGCAAGTCGCGATGAGGCCGCGACTTAGCGATTCTCAATTTCTTGGCAACGCGGCGCTTTCGCGATCGGCCGAAGGAACGCGATGTTGCCGCTCGGCGACGGCGTTGTGGCGACGCGCGTGGCCTTTTCGCCACAACGGGGGCGTTGCAGCGGCGGATTCATGCGCGTACTTCGAGCGCCAAGGAGAAGTCGGCTCACGACGCCGTGCCGGAGAATGCGACCTAGGCTTGAATAGGACGGACGCTCGGAACGAGCGTGGGCTGCGGCTTACGCCGGTCGTGACGGTCGCCGGGCATGCGCCACAGGAAGCGAGCCCGGCGGCAATGGTTTCCTAAATTTGCGGGTCGGTAAATACAACCTATTTTCTTGATGACTACTCTGGAAATAGGCCAGGGTCCGTAAACACAACCTTTCGGGAAGGTGCTCCGCGGTGACTACCGTCGACTACATGCAATTCGGTTTCGTGGTGCTGTTCACCATGGTCGCCGCCGTGTGCGACTTTCGCACCAAGCGGTTGCCCAATTGGCTAACAGTGCCGGGCTTCATCGCCGCGCTCGTTTTCCATGCCGTTCGCGGGGCGATGGAAGGGGGCTGGAGCGGCGCGGGCGGCGCATTGCTCACCGCGTTGGGCGGTTTTGCCGTCGGCTTCGGCATCCTCTTCCTGCTTTGGATCATCGGCGGCGGCGGCGCGGGCGACGTCAAGCTCATGGGAGCGCTCGGCGCTTGGTTCGGCCCGATGAACACGTTCAACCTGTTTCTCATCAGCACCGTATTCGTGCTGATCTTGAGCGTCGGCGTGCTGGCTTGGCAAACGATTCAAAAGGGGGCGTTCGCCGTGAAGCGTCGCTACCTGGGGGCCGAATCGCCGGCCGATGCGCGGAAGGCGCGCGGACTCACGCGCGAGGAAGCCGCCGTGCAGCGGAAGGTCAAGCGCCGTTTGATGCCGTACGGCGTTCCGGTGGCCCTGGCCGCCTGGGTCGTTTTGTTGTGGTCGTTCCGCTCGCAATTGTTCGGCGCCTAGTCGTGCCAGGTCATCGTCGTATGAAGCGAATCAATACAACTCGACGCTCGTCGCAGCGCCGCCGTCGGCTCGGCGCCGTGCTCAGCATGGAGTTGATCTTCGTGCTGCCGATCATGATCGCCATGATCTGCGCGTTGATCGAGTTCGGCATGCTGTGGAGCTCGGGGCAACGCGTGAAGGAAGCGGCGACGGCCGGGTGCCGAACCGCGACGTTTCGCGGCGCCGATGAAGCCGCAATTCGCAAGAGCATCGAACGAACCTTGGGCCGAAAGTCGCTGGTCGCCGCCTACAGCCTCGACATCGATAAACCTGGTTCGGATTCGAAGGAAGTCGCCGTGACGGTGAGCGTGCCGATGAAGGCCGCCGCGCCCGACCTGCTGGCTTTCATCGGCTTCGGTTTGAAGCAACGCGCGGTGGTCGCACGAACGATCATGCGTTGCGAGTAGCGTCCGAGTCCGTTTGCAAGTTTTGAAATCGATACGGCGTCAAGCCCGACGACCGTTCCAAAGCCTGAAAGAAATAGCTCCGCAAGAGAGGAAGAAACCATGGCTCGCATTAGTACCGGCACGATGACCGTCGGAATTTTCGCCGTCTTATTCGGCTTGGCCGGAGCCTATGCTCTGCGAGCCGCGTTGACGCCCCCCGCCCCGCTCCCGCCCCCCGCCCCGCGCACCGTTCCGGTGCCGTTGGCTTCGGTGGTCATTCCGGCGGGTCGTCAAATCACCTTGGCCGACTTGTCGCTGGTGCCGATGACCGGCGAAGACATGAAGTCGCGTAAGTACAACCTGGAAGCGGTGATGCTCGACAGCAGCCAGATCATCGGACGCATCTCGCAAGTCGAAATCAAGCAAGGCGAGCCGATTCTTACCACGTCGCTCTATCCGCAAGGCACCGGCCCGAAGCTTTCCGATAAGCTGAAGCCGGGTATGCGCGCCGTGACGATTCCGATCGACAACCTCTCGGCCGTGGGAGGCACGACCGTCGAAGGCTGCTTCGTCGACGTCCTCTTCCGTTCGAAGAAGCGCGACGCCGAACCGGCGCGAGGCGTTTTGGAAATCCCGTCGACGACGGTCACGTTGCTGGAAAATGTCGAAGTGATCTCGGTCGGACGCGTGGCCGACGCCGGCGGAAGTTCGAACGACATCGTCGACATCCGAGCGCGCGGTCCTCAAGCAAGCACGCCGAAGGGTTACGGCAGCAATTATCAGAACTCGACCGTCGTGAGCGTGACCATCGCCGTTTCGCCGGACCAAGCGAACGTCGTGAAGGCCGTGCTCGGCCAGGGGGATATGTCGCTCTCGCTCCGCTCCGATCCGCCCGCCGGCAAGGGCGCCGATGCGCAAGGGTCGGCCAAGGATGCCGTGACGCCGAATAAGTACACCTTGGAAGGCATTCTGGGGATTAAGTATCCGACCATCGCCAGCATGGATCGCATTGAGATCTTTCGCGGCAGCTCGGCGCGTCAGTCGATGAGCTTCGCCGACGACAAGCTCGTCAAAGACGAGCAGAGCTTGGTGCCGGGCGTTCCTTCCGGTCTGACGTTCCCGGTGCCCGCTCAGGTTCCGCCGGTGCCCACCGCTTCGGCGGCCCCGGGCGGCGATGCCAAAACCTATCGCCCGACTCCGAACATCTACAACGGCGGCGGTTGGGGCCGCGGTGGTTACGGCGGCGGGTGGGGCGGCTACGGCGGGTGGGGCGGCGCGTACGATTATGCACCGCAGAATTACGGCGGCTACGGCGGCAACATCGGCGCCTTTTAGTCGGGCGGCAAATTCGACGACTCGGCTAATCAGTCATTCCCAACACGACGATTTGAGGGTTTTGGACGGAGTTGATTGCATCGAAGTTTGCACGCAGACGTTCTCCCAGCCATGAATAAGCGATCCCACTTGCCGACGCCAATCGCTCCGCGATGCCCCGCATTGCGCCGATCGCGCATGACGACGCGCCGCGACCGTCGCGGGTTCAGCTCGGGCTTGCTAATCGCCGTCTGCGTATTCCTTTCCGGTTTCATCGCCTTGGGACTGAATACGGCCCGACTGCTTTGCGTTCGGGCCGAATTGTACGCGGCGTGCGAAGCCGCGGCGTTGGCCGGCGCGGCGGAGCTGATGGACGAAAACGAAATTGTCGGCAAGCCGGAGAATCGCGACGACATTCTCATGGCCCGCGAAGCCGCTCGCCTTTCCGGCTTGCGCAACTTCGTCGATGGTCGCGAATTTCGTCTCGACCCGAATCATCGCAACGAGCCGGACGGCCACGTCGTGGTCGGCAGCGTCGAACCGCTCGGGCCGGTCGGCATGCCGCTCGGAATTCCGCCGGACGTCGACAACCCGGGTACCGTGAATACGTTGCGCGTCACGGGACGCCTCTCGCAAAACACCTTCAATAGAATCTCGTTATGGCTCGGCGGACTAACCGGCGTAACGACCGCCGATCCGGCCTGCGCCGTGCAAGCCACGCTCGATCAACGGGTCGTCGGCTTCCGGCCGGAACGAGGCGTGAAAGTTCCCGTGGTGCCGATGATTGCGGAATATGAAGCCTGGCTCGACCAATCGCTGGCGACGCCCGCGGCCGGCATGAACGACAATTTCGGCTTCGATCCGTTTACGGGCCAAGTGACGACCGGTCCCGACGGCATTCCGGAACTCGTGTTCGTTTGCGGACCGCCGCACGCCGCGCCTTCGACGGCGGACGAGCAAGCGGACGCCGCCGCCTCGACGACCGAGAACGCCGACGACACGAACTTGAACGATGAAGTTACGGCGCCGCCGACCGGCGAGCCCGGCTGGTGCGTCGTTCCCGATTTATTCAATGAACTGAATATTGATTACGCTTGGCCGGTTCGCTGTCGCGAAGGTTTGTCGCGCGGCGATCTCTCGGTCTACGGCGGCGAATTCGTCTTGCATGGTCCCGAACTCACGATGGCCGTCTTGCCGATGATGCCCGGCGAGCTGGCTTACGGTTTGATGGATATCGTCGGGTCGACGCGTGCTTGGCCGTTGGCCGACGAGGCGTCGACTTCCACGGAGACTCCTTCGTGCCAAGTCGTCGGTTTCGCGGCGGGACGCATCATGACGGTTCGTCGGACCGCGGATACGCAAAACACCACGTGGGAGATCGTCGTCCAGCCGACGACGCTCGTCAGCAGTCAAGCGGTTACCGGTTCGGCCGCCCCGCGCAATCCTTGGATTGGTAAATTGGAGCTTACGCAATAGCCATGAATACTTCCTTCGCAATCGGCGGCAACGGAGCCGAGCGGGTCATCGACGCGACCGAGCACGAGTTTCAACGCGTTAAGGCGTTGCTGCACGAACAACTCGTCGAGTCGTTCGACCTGTCGAAGATCACGCGCATCAATCGCCAGCAACTCGCGGACGAAGTGCGGACGATGGCCAATACCGCCGTCGGCAATCGTAAGGACCTCGGGCAGAAGATCGACCGCAACCGTCTAATGGACGAGTTGATGGACGAAATCTTCGGCTTCGGTCCGCTGGAACTGTTGCTGAAGGATCCGACGATCAACGATATCCTCGTCAACGACGCGAAGACGGTCTACGTCGAACGTCGCGGCAAGTTGGAACTGACCAACCTGCAGTTCGCCGACGATCAGCACCTGATTCGCATCATTCAAAAGATCGTGGCCAAGCTCGGCCGGCGCATCGACGAATCGAGCCCGATGGTCGACGCGCGCTTGCCGGACGGCAGCCGTGTGAACGCCGTGATTCCGCCGCTGGCGCTCGACGGCCCGACGCTTTCCATTCGCCGCTTCGGCGCCGATCCGCTCAAGATCGAAGACTTACTCCGCTTCGGCACGATCCTGCCCGAGATGACGCAGTTTGTCGCCGCCGCGGTGGCGGCGCGCTGCAGCATTCTCTTCTCCGGCGGTACCGGCGCCGGTAAGACGACGCTGCTCAACGCCTTCTCTCGCTACATTCCGACGGAAGAACGGATCGTCACGATCGAAGATTCGGCGGAACTCATTCTGCAGCACCGTCACCGCATCCGCATGGAAACCCGTCCGGCGAATACCGAAGGTCTCGGCGCGGTCACCCAACGCGACTTGGTCCGCAACAGCTTGCGTATGCGTCCCGATCGTATCATCGTCGGCGAAGTCCGCGGTCCAGAAGTTTGGGACATGCTGCAAGCCATGAACACGGGCCACGAAGGTTCGATGACGACGATCCACGCCAACACGGCGCGCGACGCGCTCACCCGTTTGGAGATGATGGTCGCGATGACCGGCGTCGAGTTGCCGATCAACGTCATTCGTCAATATGCCGCGGCGGGCATCAACCTGGTCGTGCACGGCTCGCGTCTCAAGGGAGGCCCGCGCCGCATCATGCAAATCTCCGAGATCGTCGGCGTGAAGAACGGCGATTACGTGCTCGAGGATATTTTCGGATTCGAGCAGACGGGCGTCGATGCCGAAGGCACCGCCGTCGGCGAATTCTTCACCACCGGCTACCGTCCGAAGTGCTTGAGCCGACTGAAGGCCGCCGGCGTTTCGCTCAATGAAGAGATGTTCGTAGCTCGCCGCGTCATTCAATAACGACCGAGAACGATCAATTCCGCCCCGCCGAACGATAACGCTCGGCGCCGCAACAAACCAGTTATTCGCGAAGCATCACGAACATGGATACGACGCTCCTCCTTTACTTCTGTTTGCTGGCCGTATTTCTCGGCGCGGCGATCTACTTGATCGTCCGCGACTTGAACGCCGCCGCTCCCAAACAAAACGAGGCGGCGGATGAGCAGCCGAAGCTCTCGACGCTCCCGTTCGCCGGAGAACAAGTTCCGCCGGACGGCATGAGCGACCGCATCGATTACCGCTTCCGCGAACTGATTTTTCAATCGGGACTCGACTTGGCTCCGGAACCGGCCTTTCTGCTGATGGTGTTTAGCGGATTAGTCGTCGGCGGCGGAATTTTCTTCTGGCGCGACGACGTGCTGGTCGGCGTCGTCGGGTTTCTCGTCGGCTTTTTCGCCGTTCTCGCCTACTACATCACACAACGACGATCGCACTTGAAGACTCTTCAAGAGCAGCTGCCCGGCTCGATGGAAACGATGGCGCGCGCCGTTCGCGCCGGCGAAACCTTGGATCAAGCGGTCGAAGCGACCGGTAAGGGAACGCTCGAACCGCTCGGCGTCGAATGGCGCCGGACGTCCCGACACCTGGAAATGGGCCTCGCCGTCCCCGCCGCGATGAAGTCGATGATCAAGCGCGTGCCGCTGATGGAGCTGCGCATTTTGTCGACCGCGCTCAACGTTCAACGTCGCACGGGCGGTAACCTCGCAGCGACGCTCGATCGCATGTCGCAAGTGATTCGCGACCGCCTCAGCTACCACCGTCAGTTTCAAGCCGCGACCGGATCGAGCCGGATGGCGACGATCTTGATCGCCTTGGCCGGTCCGTCGGTCTTCACCTACATGATGATTTTCCAGCCCGACTATATGGGCCAGTTCTTCAACTTACCCGGCGGCATCACGCTGCTTGCCACCGCGGGAATCTTGCAGGTCGTCGGTCTGGTTTGGGTCTTCGGCTTGTTGAGAAACAACTACTAGGAACTCGCCGCTTCGCGCCGGCCCCGAACCGACCAACCACGGTAATTTGCCATGTTTATCAATATCGTCACTATCGCGGCGTTCCTCTTCTTCGTGGGCCTCGTGTTCGCGATGCGGGCTCTTATTCTGAGCTGGCAAGGAACGTTTGCTTCACAGGTCGTCGGCCCGGAATCCGGCAATTACGTACCGAGCGAGCCGGTCTTCGGAGCGCTGACCGATCCGTTGGCCGAACAGCTTCCAATCTTGGGAGCCACGGAAGATTCGCTCGTGCGCGACTTGCGTCGCGCCGGCTACTATAAACCTTCGGCGCGCAACGAATTTCTGGCCTTGCGCAACATCATGGCGATCGGCGTCGTGTTGCTTACGGCATCGGCGGCGGTACTCGTCGGACCGGAACGTCGGGAACTGCTGCCTCGTATCATTGTTTGGGGTTTCGCGGCCTCGGCATTGGCCTACGTCCTGCCCTGGTTGTTTCTCAAACAGCGCGTTCGCAGTCGCGCCGAATTGATTCAACGCGGCCTGCCCGACGCTTTCGACATGCTCACGATGTGCTTGTCGGGCGGCTTGGGCGTGAACGATTCGTTGGCGCACGTAAGCCGAGAGATCTATCCCGCGCATCCGGCCCTCGGAATGGAGTTGGAGATTGTGCGCCGACAGGCGGAAATGAGTTCGCTGTGCGACGGTTTCCGTCATTTTGCCGAACGGGTCGACGTACCGGAGACCTTGGCCCTCAACGCGCTGATGCAACAAAACGAGCGTCTCGGTACGAACGTGGTTCAAGCCGTGCGCGATTTCTCCGACGAGATTCGGACCCGCCAACGTCAAACTGCCGACGAACGCGCCAGCAAGGCGGGCATCAAACTGCTTTTCCCGCTCGTGTTTTGTTTGGCTCCGGCGGCGATGATCGTTCTCTGGGGCCCCGCCCTCTTGGAACTCCGCAACTTCTTCAGAACGTTCGGCGAATAAGATCGCCGCCGGTCGTAAACCGACAACGCCGGAAGGTCCGGGGAGTTCCTTCCCCGGGCTTTCTTTTTTCCCCGCCGGCGGAACAATGATGAGTATGAAACGAGTACTCAGCATCGGACAGTGCGGGTTTGATCACGGGCAAATCTCGGCGCTGTTGCGCCGGGAGTTTGGAGCCGAGACCGTCGCGGCCGCGACCTTGCCGCAGGCGGAGCATCTGCTTGATCGGGAACTTCCCGCGCTGATTCTGGTCAACCGCATACTCGATATCGACGGCGGCGACGGAATGGAGATCGTTCGGCGCTTGTGCGCGAGCGAAAAGTCGAACGGCGTTCCGGTGATGCTGGTGACGAACTACCCCGAGTACCAAGCGGAAGCCGGCGCGCTGGGCGCCAAGCCGGGCTTCGGCAAGAGCGAACTGGGGCGGCCGGAAACGCTCGACAAGCTGCGCGCATTTCTGGAGTAACGACCGCAGGCGGGGGCAACTAAGTTTCGCCGCTTACGCGCCGGCGTTGTGCCGCACGATATCCCCTTCGATGATGAAGATCACTTCCTCGGCAATGTGCGTCGCCATGTCGCCAAGGCGCTCGAGATTCCGCGTCACGGAATAGAGCTTCAACAGCGAATCGAGTTCGTCCGGATGGTTGCGAATCGTATTGCGCAACTCTTCGTAGAGTTCGTCCTTCAAGCGATCGACTTCGTCGTCGTCCGCGAGAACTTGCCGCGCTAAGTCGGCGTCGCCGTTGACGAAGGCGTCCATGCTCCGCTTTACCATGAGCCGCGCCTTCTCCGCGATGTCGCGAAAATCGACATTCGCGCTCGTCGGCGGAACACCGCAGAGGTAGCTGACATTTTTGCCGATTTTCTTCGCCAAGTCGCCCATTCGCTCCAGATCGTTATTGATCTTGAGCGTGGCGACGACAAATCGAAGATCGCTTGCGACAGGCTGATGCAGCGCCAAAATCTGTTGGCATTCCCCTTCGATGCGCACTTCCATGTTGTCGATTTCGGCGTCCGCGGCCACGACCTCGCGAGCGAGCCGCGAGTCGCGCTGCACGAGCGCTTGCACTACTTTCGCGACCGCGTCTTCCACCGTGCTCGAAAGTACGAGCAGGTGATGTTTCAGGTCGTGCAGCAGCTGCGGAAGACTTTGATTCATCGAGCGTCCATCCATGAGAATATCGGGCCCTCGTGTCGAAGCAATCGCGGGTGCGCGGGAATGCAACGTTCAACGTAACGCGGGCCGCCGGCCGCGTAAAGCGGATTCGCCGCGGAACAGCGTGCTCGCTCGCCGCGCAAATTCATGAGAAATGCATTAGAACGCGGCGCGACGGCCCGCCTGAGGCGCTATCCGGCCTTGATCGCCGCGATGAGATCGAGCACCGCTTTCTTGCCGTCGGCAAAATACATGAGCGCATTGTCGGCGGCGAAGAGCGGGTTCGGAATACCCGCGAAGCCCGGGCTCAGACTTCGTTTCACGACGACGACGGTGCGCGCCTGATCGACGTTCAAGATCGGCATGCCGGCGATCGGGCTCTTGGGATCGGTGCGCGCCACCGGGTTGACGACGTCGTTGGCGCCGAGCACGATCGCCACGTCGGTCTCGGGAAACAGCGGATTGACGTCGTCCATTTCTCGCATCAGGTCGTACGGAACGTTCGCCTCCGCCAAGAGCACGTTCATGTGCCCCGGCATGCGGCCGGCAACCGGATGAATGGCGTACAACACCTCGATTCCCTTGGATTGCAACAAGTTGGCCAAGTCGCGCACCGAGTGCTGCGCCTGGGCCACGGCGAGTCCGTAGCCCGGCACGATGACGACCCGGCGAGCCGTATCGAAGAGCATGGCGATTTCTTCCGGACCGGCGGATTTCACTTTGCCGCCGTAAACGTCGTCGGCCGAAGGGCCCGAGGTCGCGGTTCCGCCGAAGCCGCCGAAGAGGACGTTCGTGAGCGAGCGATTCATCGCTTTGCACATGATTTGGCACAAGATGATGCCGCTGGCGCCGACGAGCGAGCCGGCGATGACCAGCACGTTGTTGTCGATCACGAAACCGCTCGCGGCGGCGGCGATGCCGGAGTAGCTGTTGAGCAAGCAAATGACGACCGGCATGTCGGCCCCGCCGATCGGCATGGTGAGTAAGACGCCGAGCGCCGAGGCGACGATCACCAAGAGCCAATACGCATACCAGGCGTTCGGCACGGCGGCGACCCACCACGTGAGCAGCAGCACGACGACGGCCAGCGCGGCATTGAGAGCGTGCTGGGCCGGGAAGTTCCACGGCTTCTTGAACTGCTCGTATTCCTGAAGCTTTGCGAAAGCGGCGAGCGAACCCCAGAATGTGACCGCGCCGATAATGCCGGTGGCGGCCGTGGCGAAGATCATTTGCCCGTAGGCCGCGGGCGCTGCGCCGTGTTTGAGCGAGGCATGTAGTTCCGCGCCGGCCACCAAGAGCGAAGCCGCCCCGCCGAAGCCGTTGAGCAGCGCCACCATCTGCGGCATCGACGTCATCGGAGCGCGAATCGCCAACGTGCCGCCGATGCCGCCGCCGATGAGCAGGGCCAAGACGATCCGCGCGGTGCCGCCGACGCCGGCTTCCCGACCGTGCAATACCGGGTACTCGTAAAACGCGGCAACGATGGCGATGGCCATGCCGATCGCGCCGTAGAGATTCCCCCGCACCGCGGTGCGCGGCCGCGCCATGAGCTTAAACGCCATGATGAACAGCATCGAAGCGGTAAGGTACGCCAGATTGAGCCAAGCGGAACTCATGGGCAAGATTCGCAGCGGGCCATTGTCGTGAAGGGTGGAGGCGTCAAACCGGCCGAACGTCTACTTCTTCTTGAACATCATCAACATTCGGTGCGTCACCAAGAATCCGCCGACGACGTTGATCATGGCAAACACGGCGGCTAAGAAGCCGAGCGACGTAGCGAACCAGCCGGCCGTCGCGGCGGCGGCGCCCGTGGCCACCATCGCGCCGACGATCGTAATGCCCGACACCGCGTTGGAGCCCGAGGTCAGCGGCGTATGCAGGATCGGCGGCACTTTGGTGATGACTTCGAAGCCGACCCACATAGCCAAGAGAAACACCGTCAGCAGGCGAATGAATTGATCGAACCCGCCGGCCGATTCGGCGAAAACCGCCCAAGAAAACAAGGCTGCCATACGATGCTCCTATTTCAATAGTTCCAGCACGCGCGCATGCACGACTTGCCCGTCGCGCGTGATGAGCGTTTCGCGAATGATCTCGTCTTCCAGGTCGAAAGCCGGTATGCCCGTCTTCACGAGGTGCAGCAGAAACGTGGCGACGTTCTTCGCGAACATCTGGCTGGCGTGAAACGGCACCATGGCCGGCAAATTTTTGGGGCCGAGGATTTGCACGCCGTTTTCCACGACGTTCTGCCCCGGCCGCGTCAGTTCGCAATTGCCGCCTCGCTCCGCCGCGACGTCGACGACCACGGAGCCCGGCGCCATGGCCTGCACCATTTCCGCGGTCACCAGAGTCGGCGCGCGTTTGCCCGGCACGGCCGCGGTGGTGATCACCACGTCGGCGGCGGCGACCGTTTTCTTCATGAGCTCGCGCTGTCGCGCGATCGCCGCTTCGTCGAGTTGTTTGGCGTAGCCCCCCTGCCCTTCCGCCGCTGCCGTCTCCAACGGCAACTCGACGAACTTGGCCCCCAAGCTCTCGACTTGTTCTTTCGCCGCCGCGCGCACGTCGTATGCCTCGACGACGGCGCCGAGGCGCTTCGCCGAGGCAATCGCTTGCAGGCCGGCCACGCCCGCGCCGACGACGAAGACTTTCGCCGGCGAGATCGTGCCGGCGGCCGTCATCATCATGGGGAACATTTTCGGCAGAGCGTCGGCGGCGAGCAGCACGGCCTTGTAGCCCGCCACCGTGGCCATCGACGACAGCACGTCCATGCTCTGAGCGCGCGTGATGCGCGGAATGAGTTCCAGCGCGAAGTGTGCGACGCCGAGCGCGGCGAGCTGCTGGGCCGCCTTCGGTTCGCCGAGCGGGTCGCTCATGCCGATGAGCGTTTGTCCGCGTCGCAACAGGCCGAGGTCCGTGACGCCGTTTTCCAAGTTGGCGCCGAGCGAGCGGACCTGCACGACGATGTCGGCGGCCTGAAATACTTCTTGCCGGCTGACGGCGAGCGTCGCGCCGCGTTCGCGATAGGCGGCGTCGGGATAGCCGGCGGCGGTGCCGGCACCCTGTTCGACGACGATCTCCAGCCCCGCTTTGATGAGCTGAGGCAGAGCCGTGGGGACGAGTGCCACACGGTGCTCGCCCGGGAAGGTTTCCTGAACGACGCCGACTTTCATGGGCCCTACCGTTGGGGTTTGGGAGCCAATCGTCCGATAACAGATAACCTGCGCATGTCGATAAGCGGTAAAACAGGGTGAAAACGAGGCGGAATGCGCTAACTTGCCCTGCCCCCCTTACCGAACGAGTCCAAGCCTATGTTGCCGCCCTTGAACTCGCAAGTGGCGAACGCTAGACTGCTTAATTCTCCTGTTTGCGAGGGCCTCGTCCGGGGCGTTTCCGCTCCTAGCCGGCTCCGTAGTTTCGTCCGTATTTCTTCCGCCGTAGCTGATTCAAAATGTTGACCAAATCGTATCTCGCCAAGCCTGGTGAAGTCGAACAAAAGTGGTACCTCGTCGACGCCAACGACAAGGTCGTCGGTAAGTTGGCCACGAAGATCGCCATGATTCTCATGGGCAAACACCGCCCGACCTACACTCCGCACGTCGACACCGGCGAGTACGTCGTCGTGATCAACTGCGAAAAGGTGGTCCTCACCGGTCGCAAGTGGGAAAAGAAGGAATACACCTACTACACGGGCTACACGAACCTGCGCCGCGAAACGGCCGGCGAGCGTTTGGCCAACAAGCCTGAAGAAGTGCTCATCGAAGCCGTGCGTCGCATGTTGCCGAAGAATAAGCTGGCCGTGCAAATGCTCGAAAAGCTGAAGGTCTACGCCGGCCCCGAGCACCCGCACCAAGCACAGAATCCGCAGCCCAAAGATTTGGGCGTCTAAAGCATCCGTTTGTTTTCATTCACTGTTTGCCTGACGCGGCCGCTGGGATGCCGCGAAGAGTTATAAGAGGAAGCTGGGGCTTAAGAGGAAACCATGACGACCGCTGAGAAGAAGATCAACGAAACGACCGGCACCGGCCGGCGCAAGACGGCAGTCGCCCGCGTACGCGTGCGTGCCGGTACCGGCAATATCGTCGTCAACGGTCGGCCTGTCGGCGAATTCTTCGCCAACGAGCATGATCGCTACACGGTGATCTCGGCGTTGGAACTCTGCGATCGTCGCAACGTCGTCGACCTGACGATCACCGTCACCGGCGGCGGCACCACCGGCCAATCGGGCGCTTGCCGCATGGGCATTGCCCGCGCTTTGAAGCTCTGGGACGCCACGCTCGAAGAGCCGATCCGCAAGAATCGCCTGCTCACGCGCGACAGCCGCATGAAGGAACGCAAGAAGTACGGCTTCCGCGGCGCTCGTCGCGGCACGCAGTTTTCGAAGCGTTAAAAGCTTCCGGAATTCGAATCATGAAAAAACCCCGAGCCGCGTGCGGCCCGGGGTTTTTTGTTGCGCCGTCGTCGATGGTCGCTATTCGGCAAATCGGTACGAATACACGTCGGCGTCGCGCAGCACGAAGCGGAGTCGTACGGTCTTGCCGGCGAGCGACGAAACGTCCGTGCCGTTCTTCCAGGCGAACGGGCCGTCGATCTTGTCGCCGAAAAGTTCCGGAGCGTCGGCAAGCGTGAAGCCGGGAATCGGCTTGCCGGCCTCGTCTTGGATTTCCACTTGCACGGCGCCCGCGGCGCTCGTGGCGTAGTTCAACTCCAATCGCTTGCCGGTGAAGCGGAGCGGTTTCGTCACCAATTCGCCCGGCACCGCGTCGGCGTGCAGACTGGCGATGCCGTCGAGGCGTAGCACTCCTCGGCGAACGTGATGCGACAGGTAGCGGTAGTTTTCCGAGTAGTAGACGCTCATTTCGTCGGGCCCGGTTTGAATGATGCCGTAGGCAGTCATCATGCTGCGGTCGCCCCAATTGAGCTTGTCGCGGCCCGGGCGGATGAAGGCCTGCTGAAACTCGCGATCGAAATGCAGGCCGTCGCGGCTGCTGAGAAACACGCCGTCGGAAATTCCTTTATGTCCTTCGAGCCCGGAGCGATTCGAGACGAATCGCTTGGGAAACATGAAGTAGTAGTGCGGCGCGCGGAAGTACGGCGTCGTGGCGTTCGTGTAGAACTGCTCCGGCTTGGTGTCGCCGAAGTCGATCCTTTGCGGATCGCTCCAGGTTTTAAAGTCTTTCGACGTCGCCAGGGCGACGGTCCGTACGCCGCTCGGCTTCCATTGCTTGTCGTCGGTCACGCCGCCGGTGAAGATGCGATAATAGCTGCGATATTCTTGTGTGTTAGGGTCCCAAAACGCCAGGTTTTGCGAATCGAACGCCCCCTTCGTGATGACCGGCTTTTCGGAAACCACGCGCCAGTGGATGCCGTCGGCGGAAGCGTAGGCCGCGAGACCGCCGCCGAGTCCGCTGGTGGATCGCTGCGTTTGCAACGCCTTGTAACGCTCGTCGGCTGAAACGCCCGGGCGTGTATCGATGAACGGCGTGAAGTTGTGCGAAGGATGGTCGACGATGATGTTGTTGTCCTTCGAGCCGTCGAACTCGATCAGTCCCAACTTCGGCTTGGTGAAAGTGATGCCGTCTTTGCTCACGGCGAGGCAGGCGAGTTGTCGTTCCGTCGCGGTCGTGCGATCCCCGCCTTGACCGGTCGTGTTCGGTTTCCAGCCGCGGTAGTAAAACCGCACCTCGTCACCGTCGCGCAAGGCGGTGCAGTAGCCGGAGAATTCGCCGTCCCAGGGAGAGTCGAAAGCCAAGGCGATGTTCGCGGGTTGCGGCGAATGCAATTGCAGGCGTGCTCCGCCTTCAATCGACGCCGTTTGCCGTTGATCGACGAACAACTCTCGTCGCGAGCCCTGCTCATAGACGGCGGGCGCGTCCGCGGCGTTTGCCGTCGCCGCAAATAGTCCGAGCGGCAGAACGGCCCACATCAGCCGAGAAGATAGAGCGCAAAGCGAAATACTCATGGCGGGACGGCTCCGTACGAAGGTCGATGGGCGGGAGCGATGCGGAAGTGAAATCGAGCGGCGCGCACAACATAACGCCGAGCGCGTCGCGAGTCTAGGATTTTCAGATTTCGCGTTTCCACTTTGACGCGCGTTGCGCGTCGCTTCACAATCGAACGCCATCCACGGAACCCGCGAGCATGGCGTGAGCGATCGTCGACCCACTATCGAAAAGCCGGCGTTACGCGGGGCGATCCGCCTCAGCTATATCGCCGCCGTGCTCTGGGCCGCGGGCAACGTGCTCTCCAGCGGCCTGCTCTTGGTCTATTTGGCGCGCTCGCTGGGAGCGACCGGCCTGCAAACGTCGCTGCTGCAAGCCGCGCCGGCGCTGGTCGGCCTATTGCGGCTGTTTACGCCGGCGCTCATTCTGCGCTTCGGTTCGGCCAAGCGCGTTTGCCTCGTAACGAGCGTCGTCGCCTATGTGTTGTTGGCCCTGGTGCCGATCGCCGTCGGTTTCGGCGGGAAATCGTCGTTGGCGGCGTTGCTGTGGTTGCTTTGCGTTCATCAACTCTTGGAACAAATTGCGACCGTGGCCCTGTGGACGTGGCTCGGCGACCTCGTTCCGCGGCGACTTCGCGGCCGATACTTCGGACGCCGCAATATCCTGCAACTCTGCGTGCTCTTGCCGCTGCTGCCCGCGAGCGGATGGGCCGTCGATGCGTTGAAACGGTTCTTCCCCGAGGAGCCCGGCTTGCCGTACGCCGTCGCCGTGGCGATCGGCACGCTGCTGCTGTTGGTTTCTCTCGTACCGCTGGTTTCGATGCCTGCCGTCGGCTCGCTCGCGGTGAAGTCGCCGCTCGCGGGTGCTTGCAACCTTGTCGACTTGCTGCTGCAACCGCTCTTCGATCGGGCCTCGCGGCGACTGCTGCTCTACGGTTGCTGGTTCTCTTTTTTCAACGGTCTGTTCTCGACCGCGCAGAACATCTTTCCCAAGGCCGTGCTTGGTTTGGAACTCGGCGCGATGAACCTGATGCAAGCGACGATGCGCCTCGGGCAGATCGGCGTCAGCGGCGCCGTCGGGCCGATCAGCGACCGCCGCGGCAATCGACCGGTGCTGGTCGCGTGTCAGTTGCTCGTCGGCACGGCGCCGCTGTTTTACTTCGTCGCCTCGCCCGCTCAGCCGTATTGGCTCTACGGCGCGTGGATTCTGTGGTCGGCCTATGCCGGCATCAACATTTGTTTGCCGAATCTCACCATGCGCTTGGCCCCGCCCGGCCGGCATGCGGCAAACCTCGCGGCGTACTATGCGCTGACGAGCGTCTTTCTCACGGCCGGCACGTTCCTCGGCGGCTATCTGTTCGATCTCTATCCAAAGCAAACATGGCAGGTCTTCGGCTGGTCGCTCGATCGCTACACGCTGGCGTTTCTGCTGGCGTGGATCACTCGCACGGCCGGCGCCGGGATCGTCGCAATCGTACTAGAGCCGGGCGTCGGGCGACGTGCGTCCGCCGTCCGCGGCAAGCCATCCGTCGGCGCGCGGGAATAATCCGTCTCGCCTGCTGCGAATGATTGTTCGAACGCGGCACGTTGAGTGACGTGCTTCGTTCGCCTCCATCTTCTTTCACCTCACGCTCGTGGGAGTGCTCCGCCATGACTTCTCTAACTACCGTTGCGCGCACGCCGCACGAGGCCGCGCAGTCGTCACCGCTCGTCGGCCGAACCGTCATTTGGGGCTGCACCGCCGGCGGCAGTTCGATGGTCGTGCACCTCGCCCTACTGCTCATCCTCGGGCTGCTTGTTACGCCGCAGATTACGAGGGATCCGGTACAGATTGTGGTGTCCAAGCTGGAGCCTACGCGAGAGCCGGAAGATTTTCCAACGCGGCTTCCCGTCGACACCAAGCCTTCCGTGACGCTCAATCCTTACGTGCCTCCCACAGGCGGATTTGGTCCGGACATTGATAGCTCGAAGAGCGACCTGATCGGCAATCTACGACAACCCTCGATCGCCAGCTCCGTTGTAAATGTGGCGAATTCTCCTAGCGTCGAAGTCGGCGTTATGAACATGCTCCACGGCCCGAGAGGGCGATTCGTAATGGATGTTCCCGAAGGAACTCCCGGCGATCCGCTCGCCGCCGTGAGAGACTATTCCGACGCCATGGATCGCATCACGCAAGAGATTCTCAATCGGCTGGCCCAACGGAAGTTGCTGGTGGTCTGGCTCTTCGACGAATCGGAAAGCATGCAAGACGATCGAGCGGAGATTTCCGCGCGCGTGCAACGTGTCTATCAAGAGCTCAAGCTTTCGGCCACGGCCGACGGCGATGCGCTCATCTCCAGCGTCATGAGCTACGGCGCCGGCGTTTCGCTTCACACCAAGCAACCGACGAGCGACCACCTAAAAGTCGAAGCCGCCATCGCCGGCGTGCCGAACGATCCTTCCGGCAAAGAAATGATGTGCCGCGCCATCCAAGCGGCCGTCGCCCAGCATCAATCGATTGCGCAACATAGCGGCCGGCAACTGATGTGCATCCTCGTTACCGACGAGAGCGGCGATCAGGCGACGAACTTCAGCGATCTCGAACCGACCATCGCGGCGGCCCGAGCGGCCCATTGCCCCGTTTACATCCTCGGGCGCGAGGCGGTCTTCGGGTACCCGTACGCCCATCTCCGCTGGGTCGATCCCGATACGAAAATCTCGTTCTGGCTCCGCATCGATCGCGGCCCGGAAACGCCGTACCCGGAGCAATTGCAAATCGACGGCATCCACCGCCGCTACGACGCGCACCCGAGCGGCTTCGGGCCCTACGAACAAGCTCGGCTGGCGCGGCAAACCGGCGGCGTGTTCTTTTTGCTGCCGTCGCCGGAGGCAAACCTGTGGCGGCGCGACGATCGCGTGTACGACGCCGATGCGATGCGGCCGTACCTGCCCGACCTGTCGGCCCGCGGCGACTACGCGGCGGAGCGCGACAAGTTTCCCATGCGCGCCGCCTTGTGGAAGGTGATCACCGACTTAAACCCGTACCTGCCGCCGCGCGGCGCTATGGTGCAGGTCCGGTTTTGGGATTGGCCGATCGAGCCGGCGGCGTTCGTCCGCGAGGCGGAAATCAACGTCAAAAAAGCGAAGACGTTGGAACAATACTTCGCAGCGGCACAGCGCGAGCTTGAAAAAGTGCGCCCGTTGCGCGACCGCGATCCGAGCCTGCGGTGGCGGGCGAACTTCGATACGACCTACGCCCAAACGATCGCCTATCAGGCCCGACTCCGCGAGTACGTCGCCTATATCACGGCGTTCGCCGCGACCCCCAAGGCGATTAAAAACATTCACGGTCCGGCCCGGCCGACCAATGCGTGGGACGGCGCCTATGTCGCCCGCACGCTCGTGAACGACCCGGACACAAAGGCTCTGCGCGAGCGTGCGACGGAACTCTATCGACAAACATTGAAGGATCATGTCGGCACGCCCTGGGCGGCGCGGGCCGAGTTTGAATTGGCGCGCGGCTTCGGGATCGATCTTCGCGAAGACTACGAAGATCCTCGCCGGTCGTCGGTTCGCGTGCCTGAGCAGTAATGGATGAGCGTTGCCGGCGGATGCGGCACTCGCAAAACCCCTCGCTGCATCGTGCATTCGGGGCGCGATCCCGGCGGCTCCTTGCGGGCTGCCGCGCTTTGGAGGATATTGCACGCCGCACGTGTGCCGTGGTCGTCCGTCGGCTGAGCCCGCCCGGACGTCTTTCGTCCTCCTTGCCCAACTCTCCAACATGCTGAAGCACTCGCTCATTCACCCGCGCATTAACGAAATTCTCGGCCGCGCGGGTCACCACGCCAAGATTCTCATCGCCGACGGGCACTACCCCGCCTCGACGAAAAAAGGCCCGAACGCCGAACTGGTTTCACTCAATCTGGCCCCCGGCATCGTGAGTTGTTCGCAGGTTCTCGAAGCAATCTTGTCGGCGGTGCCGATCGATTGCGTGAACACGATGATGTACGAAGAGAGCGATCCTTACACGCTCGGGGGCGATCCCCCGGTGTGGAACGAGTACCGCGCGGTCTTGCAGAAGGCGGGCTTGCCGCTGAAGCTCGAGCCGATCAAGAAATGGGATTTCTACGACGCGGTCGGCACGCCCGATCATGTGCTCACGGTCCAAACCGGCGACATGCAACGGTTTGCCAATCTGCTGCTTTCCATCGGCGTGCGCATGGAATAATGCTGCACGCTTCGTCCGCAACTTCAAACGCCACGGAAACCTAACATGAATGCCAAAGACGTCCTTAAGTCGTCCGGCGCGATGAGCCTGACGGTGTTGAAAACGTATCTCGCCGACCTCACCGACGCCGATCTCCTCCGCCGCCCGGCGGCCGGATGCAATCATCTCGCCTGGCAACTCGGGCATTTGATCAGTTCGGAAGTGTCGTTGCTCAACATGGTGGTGCCCGGCGCCGGTCCGCAGTTGCCCGCCGGCTTCAGCGAGCATCACGCCAAAGAAAATGCCGCCGACGACAACGCCGCCCACTTTTGCACGAAGCAGCAATATATCGACCTATTCGACAAGGTGCGGGCTGCAAGCACTGCGGCGCTCGACGCTCTGCCCGACGCCGCGCTCGACGCCCCCGCCCCGGAACCGCTGCGCTCGATGTTTCCCACGGTCGGCCACGTTTTCCTCTTGATCGCCAACCACGCACTGATGCACGCCGGGCAGTTTGTCGTCGTGCGGCGTGAGTTGGGGAAACCGGTGGTGATTTGAAGTACTGTGGAAAGGCGACTGCGGACTGCTGAATGACGAGTTTACGGAGAGCGGATTTTCCCGGAGGCACGCTTCGGGGCTAAATGCGAACTATTCGCGTCGTTTGTTCCGTTCTAGCAACTAGCTACCGGCTACTAGCAACTTTGCCCGCCATGCCCATCATCGACGCGCATCATCACCTTTGGCAGTTGTCGAAGCCGGCACCGTTCGACTATGCCTGGCTCGCCAAGCCGGAGCATGCGGCGATCCATCGCGATTTTCTGCCGGAAGACTTGAAGCCGCGGATCGACGCCGTCGGCGTCACGCACACGGTATTCGTGCAAACGCAGCATCATCCCGACGAAAACCGTTGGGTCTTGCGCTTGGCCGACGAAAACCCTTGGATCGTCGGCGTCGTCGGTTGGGTCGATCTGCAATCGCCCGCCGTGACGGAGCAGATTCTCGATTGCAAGCGGCATCCGAAGTTCGTCGGCGTGCGGCACATCACGCAGGACGAGCCCGACGACAATTTCATCGTTCGCCCGGAAGTGCTGCGCGGCTTGAAGGCGCTGGAAAAGCTGCAAGTGCCGTTTGACTTGCTGTTCTACGTGAAGCATTTGAAGCATGCGCCGACCGTGGCCCGAGCCGTGCCGGAATTGCCGCTGGTGATCGACCACTTGGCAAAGCCCCGGATAAAGCTGCAAAGCTTCGACGATTGGCTGCCGCA